>JANNNC010000008.1:0-17092 GCA_031398335.1 Massilia sp. | reverse complement strand
CCGGCCATCAGGATGATCGCCGGCGGCTGCTGGGCGAACGAGAGCTGGGTGGCCTCGGGGCCGAGGTCGGCGCCCATCAGGGCCGCCAGCTCGCGCTGCACCACGCCGACCAGGGCCTGGCCCGGGCTGAGCGAGCCGATGACTTCCTCGCCCAGCGCCTTTTCCTTGACCTTGGCGATGAATTCGCGCACCGCCGGCAGGGCGACGTCGGCCTCGAGCAGGGCCAGGCGCACTTCGCGCAGCATCTCCGAGGTGTTCGCCTCGGTCAGGCGGGCCTCGCCGCGCATCGTCTTGACGACCTTGGCAAGGCGTTGGGTAAGGTTATCTAGCATTGGTAGTACCTATATATAGGGGACGGCATGTCGGAATCCGCCATTTTACCCTGCGCAAGACGGCGCCGCCCGTCCATGCGCCCTTCATATCGCGAATTTTCGGGCGCAGTCCTGTTGCCTGTCAAAAGCCCGCGCCGCTTTCTCTGACACATTCTGCAATCGCGGATTGAACTTTCCTGTCGGAATTATTTTTGAATAATCGGAGAAATGGCATGACGAGAGTACCAGGCAAGACCCTGATCGCAATCGCCCTCCTGGGCGCGGCAAGCGTCCAGGCCCAGGAGCGCTCCGCCGATGCGGTGGTGCGGCTCGGGAACCTGAAGCTGGCGCATTTCGGCGCCGTCTCGTATATCAAGGAAATCGCGCCGCGCTGCGGCATCCGGGTCGAGGAAAAGGTGTTTGCCAAGGGACTCGATGTGATGCAGGCGATCATTGCGGGCGAACTCGATGTGGGCGCGACGGCGTCCGAAGCGGCGATTGCCGGGCGCGCCGGCGGCGCCCCGATCGTCGTCGTCGCCGGTTTCGCCACCGGCGGCGCGCGCCTGGTCGCGCAACCCGGACTGAAGATCACGCAGGTCGCCCAGCTCAAGGGAAAGCGCGTCGGCGTCACGCGCGGAGCGATCCAGGAAGTGCTGCTCATGGCCGAACTGCAGAAACACAAACTGACATCGAGCGCGGACCCGGGCAAGGACGTGCAACTGGTCTTTCTCTCCTACGCCGACCTGAACGCGGCGCTGCTGGGCCGCCAGATCGACGCCATGATGCAGTCCGAACCGCAAGCCTCGCAGGCGATCAACAAGGGCTTCGGGCTCGAGGTGCTGAAACCCTATGACACCGCGATCGGCTCGCCGGTGCGCACCCTGGTCATGACCGAAGGGTTCTACGGCAAGCGCCGCCCGGTGGCGGAAAAATTCATGCGCTGCTTCGTCGAGGCGACCCGGACCTTCATCGACAACAAGGCGCTGGCCTCGAAGTATGTGCGCGAGGTGATTTTCAAAGGCCAGATCGGCGTCGACGATTTCGAAGACGCGATCGGCAATGCGCCGTACTCCTACGACATCACGGCCGAACACATCCAGGTCACGACCGACACCATGGCGAAAACCGGTGTCGGGCGCATGCGCCAGCCGCCCGTGGCACGCGACTGGGTGCGCACCGACTTGCTGGCCGCGGCCAAGAAAAGCCTGAACGTCAACTGAACAACGATTCCAGATGGGAGCGGAGATGGAAAAACGGAACTGGCGCAGGTACTTGCACGAGCGGGCAGTCGGCATGGTGGTGCCGCTGCTGGCGATTGCGCTCTGGCAGTGGGTGGCGAGCGCAGGCCTGGTTAATCCCCAGGTGCTGCCGGCGCCGATCGACGTCGGGCGCAAGTGGGTGGAATACCTGCTGCCCCTGCAGCACTTCGAAGAGCAGGCCGGTGGCTAGGGCTGGTGGTCGTGGGCGCGGTTTTCATGGATATTCTCGGGCGAGCTGATCGTCGACACCCTCACCAGCCTGTACCGGGTAGTAGTGGGCTTTGCCATCGGCGGCGGCCTGGCGCTGCCGCTCGGCCTGGCCATGGGCGCCAGTCCCGCCGTGTATGCCTGGATGAACCCGTTGGTGCAGATCCTGCGCCCGATCCCGCCGATCGCCTACATCCCGCTGGCGATCCTGTGGTTCGGCCTGGGCAATCCGCCGGCGGTGTTCCTGATCGCGCTGGGCGCCTTTTTCCCGGTGCTGATGAACACCATCGCCGGCGTGCGCCAGGTGGACGGCATCTACCTGCGCGCGGCGCGCAGCCTGGGCGCCGGCCGCGGCACGATTTTCCTGCGCGTGATCCTGCCGGCAGCCGTGCCCTACATCCTGTCGGGCGTGCGCATCGGGATCGGCACCGCCTTCATCGTCGTCATCGTCTCCGAGATGATCGCGGTGAACAACGGGCTGGGCTTTCGCATCCTGGAAGCGCGCGAATATTTTTGGTCCGACAAGATCATCGCCGGCATGATCACCATCGGCATGCTGGGCCTGGCGATCGACCTCGGCATGAACCGCCTGAACAACCACCTGCTGCGCTGGCACCGCGGCCTGGAGCACTGACATGAACACTACACCGCATATCCGCGTGTCAAGCGTCAACAAGGTCTTCACCAGCGGCCGGCGCCAGCTGGTGGCGCTGCAGGACATCGACCTCGACATCCCGCACGGCCAGTTCACCTGCCTGCTTGGTCCCTCGGGCTGCGGCAAGTCGACCCTGCTCAACGCCGTGGCCGGCTTTTCAGAGCCGACGAGCGGCAGCATCACGGTCGACGGCGCGCCGGTCGTCGCACCCGGCCCCGAGCGCGGCATGGTATTCCAGGAATACGCGCTGTTCCCCTGGATGACGGTCGAGAAAAACATCGCCTTCGGCCTCGAAATCAAGGGCATGGCCAAGGCCCGCATCGAGGGCACGGTCGAGCGGCTGCTGCACATGCTGTCGCTGTCGGAGTTTCGGACGCGCTATCCGAAAGACCTCTCGGGCGGCATGCGCCAGCGGGTGGCGATCGCGCGCGTGCTGGCGCTCGATTCGCCGATCCTGCTGATGGACGAACCGTTTGGCGCGCTCGACGCGCTGACCCGGCGCAACCTGCAGGACGAGCTGCTGCGCATCTGGATGGAAACGAAAAAAACCATCCTGTTCGTCACCCACAGCATCGAGGAAGCGATTTACCTGGCCGACCGCATCGTCGTGATGACCTACCGGCCCGGCACGGTCAAGCGCGACATCCTGGTCGACCTGCCGCGCCTGCGCGACCCGGCGTCTCCCGCATTCAACGACCTGAAACGGGAACTCGGCCACCTGGTCATGGAAGAGCAGCAGCGGCATCATAACGACGAGCGGAGAATGGCGGCTGTCGATTAGCTGAAGCGCGCCTCAAAGTGCATCGCGAACGGGGCAGGCTGCTACGCCTGCGAAGTTCCAATAGTGTAGACTCGCGCTATGCACAACACCCTCTTTTTTGCCGCTGCCATCCTGTATGCGGCCTGCGCCCTGCTGCCGTTGCGCCAGGGCGCCGTCATCTCCGGCGTCACCGCGCTGGCCTGGGCGGTGCACGCGGCGGCCCTGTGGAGCGACACGTTCGCGCCGGGCAGCCTGCGCATCGGTTTTGCCATCATGCTCTCGGCCGCGCTGTGGGTGTCGGTCGGCGCCTACTGGGTCGAAAACCGCAATTTCGCGCTCGACGGCCTGCGCCGCCTGATCATGCCCTGCGCCTGCGCGGCGGCCCTGTTGCCGATGGTGTTCCCGGGCTCGGTCATGGCGCTGCAAGACCAGTCGAGCGCGTTCGGCTGGCATGTGGCCGTCGCCGTGCTGGCCTACAGCACGCTGACGATCGCCGCCTTCCACGCGGTGCTGATGGCGCTCCAGGAAACCCGCCTGCATGCGCGCGCGGTGCCGGCCGGCGGTGGCTGGTTCGGCGGCGCGCTCGACCAGCTGCCGGCCTTGCTCACCATGGAAAAACTGCTGTTTCGCCTGATCTGGATCGGCTTCGTGCTGCTCAGCCTGACCGTGCTGTCGGGCGTCGTGTTTTCGGAGCAGCTGTTCGGCCGGGCGCTGCGCTGGGACCACAAGAACGTGTTCGCGCTGCTGTCGTGGCTGTTGTTTGCCGCCTTGCTGGCCGGACGGCGCTGGCGCGGCTGGCGCGGCAAGACGGCGCTGCGCTTCACGCTGGCCGGGTTTGCCACGCTGGCGCTGGCCTATGTCGGCAGCCGTTTTGTATTGGAAGTCGTGCTGCACAGGGGGATTGCATGAGCCGCGCATTGTTCTGGATCGCTCTCGCCGTCCTGATTTATTTCGCGGTGCGCTCGAAGCTGCGCGCCGCCGCCCGCAAGGGCGCGATGCACGTGCCGCCGCAGGGGCCGGATGCGGCGCCGCCGGCGGCCATCGAAAACATGACCAGCTGCGCCCACTGCGGCCTGCATTTCCCGGTCTCGGAAGCGGTGCACGCCGACGGGCGCGACTACTGCAGCCCGGCCCACGTGCGCCTGCCGCCCCCGCTTCCTTGAAGGCGGACAGGCAGGTGCTTTCCACGCAGTCGCGCGCGACTTTCTGGCGCTCGCTGCAGGCGCTGACCGTCACCCGCATCGTGATCGCGCTGGTGCTGCTGCTCTACCTCGCCTTCGACGTGCGCGATGGCGGCGCCCCGGCGTCCCCCGCCTACACCCGCGCCTGCTTCTTCTACCTCGGCGCCGCGCTCTGCTTCGGCGCGCTGACGCTGTTCTGGCGGCGCCGCTTCTCGATCCAGCTGAGCTCCCAGATCGCGCTCGACCTGGTCGTGATCTCGCTGCTGTATCTCGCCGCCGGCGGCGTGCGCAGCGGCCTGGGCATCCTGTACCTGTTCCCGCTGGCCGGCGCCGCGATCCTCGCGCCCCTGGTGCCGGCGCTGTTCTCGGCGGCGATCGCCACCCTGTTCATCCTGTTCGACGCCGCCTGGCAACTGGTCACGCGCGACGGCGAACCGGCCCTGATGCAGGCCGGGATGTACGGCATCGCCTTTTTTGCCGTGGTCTGGCTGGTGAACCGGCTGGCGGCGCGCCTGATCGGGCAGGAAGAACTGGCGGCCCAGCGCGGCGTCGACCTGCAGGTGCAGCAGGCGATCAACGAGATCGTGATTGCCGACGTCGGCGACGGCGTGCTGGTGGTGGGCAGCGACGGCTCCATCCACACCGCCAATCCGGCGGCGCGGCGCATGCTCGGCATGGAGGCGGCGGTCGGTCTGCAGCTCGACCGCCTGCCGGGCCTGGAACCGGTGGCGCACGCCTTTGCCAGCTGGATGGGGACGGCCGACGCGACGGCGCCGACCCTGGCCGCGGTCGAACCAGTGCCGGGCGAAGCCGGGCCGGATGCGGCCTACGTGATCCTGAAGCCCTACCAGGAAGTCGCAGTAGGCGAGGCCGGCCTGCGCGCGCGGCGCGACCAGCCGGCGCACCTGAAACTGCGCTTTGCGCGGGTGGCGGGCGGTGGCGGCGCGCCGGCGCGCAGCGTGATCTTCCTGCAAGACGTGAGCGCCATCGAAAACCAGGCGCAGCAACTGAAACTGGCCTCGATGGGCCGCCTGACCGCGAGCATCGCGCATGAGGTGAGAAATCCGCTGTCGGCGATCGGCCATGCCACGGCCTTGCTGGCGGAAGATCTGCACGGCAAGGCCGAGGTGCGGCTATTAAAAATCATCGGCGACAACGTGGCGCGCGTGAACCGCATGGTCGAGGACATCCTGCAGCTCTCGCGCAAAGCCCAGCCGTATGCCGAGCCGGTGCAGCTGGCCGCCTTCCTGGTCGAACTCAAAAACGAATTCTGCGAAACCCAGGCTTTGCCCGACGAGATGGTCTGGCTGGGCGGCGCCGGCGCCATCGAGGTGCGTTTTGACGCGCTGCACCTGCGCGAGGTGCTGGTCAATTTGCTGGGCAATGCGATCCGCTACGCCAGCCGCGCGCCGGGCAGCATCCGCATCTGGCCCGAGCTCGACGCCTTCGGCACCCTGGAATTGCACGTGCAGGACGACGGCCCCGGCATTACGCCCGAAGTGCGCGCCCACCTGTTCGAGCCGTTTTACACGACCTCGAGCAAGGGCACCGGCCTGGGCCTGTACCTGGCGCGCGAGCTGTGCCTGAACAACGGCGCTAAACTCGATTACGAATCACGTTTCGACAACGCCGCGCCCGGGCCGAGGAAAGCCAGCGGCCGTTTCGTCATCACTTTCGCCCAGCCGCAAGCGGTTGGGACGAAGGCATAGCAAGAAAGGCAGTGTATGAGTTCACCCCGCATCCTGGTCGTCGACGACGAAGCCGACCTGCGCGAACTGTTGGAGATCACGCTCCTGAAAATGGGCCTGGACGTCGACTGCGCGGCCACGCTGCGCGAAGCGCGCCGGCTGGTGGAAGACAATGCCTACGCCCTGGTGCTGACCGACATGCGCCTGCCCGACGGCCTGGGCCTGGAGCTGGTGCGCGAAGTCTCCAGCACCAGCAAGACCCCGATCGCCGTCATCACCGCCTTTGGCAGCGCCGAGAACGCGGTGATCGCGCTGAAAGCCGGCGCATTCGACTACGTATCGAAGCCGGTGGTGCTGGACGAGCTGCGCGTGATGGTGCGCTCGGCGCTGAAACTGTCCGACGCCAGCGCCACGGCGGGTGCGGCGGCAGGCAGCGGCTCGCGCCTGATCGGCAATTCGCAGGCGATGCAGTCGCTGCGCGCCCAGATCGGGCGCCTGGCGCGCTCGATGGCGCCGATCGCCATCACCGGGGAATCCGGCGCCGGCAAGGAACTGGCTGCGCGCGAAATCCACGCCCAGAGTTCGCGCGTCTTGCGGCCGTTCGTGGCCGTGAACTGCGGCGCGATTCCCGAAAACCTGATGGAGTCGGAATTCTTCGGCCACCGCAAGGGCGCCTTTACCGGGGCAGGGGAGGAGCGCGACGGCTTCTTCCAGGCGGCCAACGGCGGCACCCTGATGCTCGACGAGGTAGCCGACCTGCCGCTGGCGATGCAGGTCAAATTGCTGCGCGCGATCCAGGAGCGGCGCGTGCGCAAGATCGGCGCGACGAATGAAGAGCCGGTCGACGTGCGCATCATCAGCGCCACCCACAAGGATTTGGCGAAATGCGTCGAGCTCGGCGTGTTTCGCCAGGATCTGTTTTACCGGCTGAACGTGATCGAGCTGGCCTTGCCGCCGCTGCGCGAACGGCTGGACGATTTGCCGGTGCTGACCGGCGCGCTCCTGACGCGCCTGGCCGGCCCGGGCGCCGCCTCGCTCGGGCCGGGCGTGCTCGACGCGCTGCGGGCCTATTCCTTCCCCGGCAATGTGCGCGAACTGGAAAACGTGCTCGAGCGCGCGCTCGCCTTTGCCAACGATGGCGTGATCCAGGTCGAGGATTTGTCCTTGAAGGCACGGTCCGCCGGTGCAGCGCCCCTGGCGGAGACCGCGCGGATCGAGCCGGCGGCGGTAGTCGCCGTGCCTTCAATGCCGGCGCCGATGCCGTCCGCCGCCCCCATCGCGGCCGAACCCGCGGCGCTCGGCCCGGCCTCCTTGCCGAGCAACCTGCCGGCCTACCTGGAACAGGTCGAGCGCGACATCATCGGGCGCGCCTTGCAGCAGACCCAGTTCAACCGCACGAAGACTGCCAGCCTGCTCGGCATCAGCGTGCGCCAGCTGCGTTACCAGATGCAGAAACTCGATATCCAGGCTCCGGAGAATTGATCATGCCAAAACGCTTACGTTATATGGCCCTGGCCATCGCCATCGTTGCCGCCCTGATGTGGATGAAGCACGAGCGTGACGCCGAGGCCTGCCGCAAGGCCGGCGGGCAATGGGATAACGCGGAGAGTGCCTGCGTGCCGGCGCCGGCGGCGGGCGGCCGGGCAGGCTGATCAGACCGCGTGACATCTGATGCCCCTGAGTTGCGGCACTCATTTTTCGTTGGCAGCAGCGTAACGTACGGGGTCATCGAGGCCAATGGCCTCGATGACGGCTTCACCGGGCACTCCGTGCCCACGCGTTACGTGCTCATGCTTGTACCAGCGACCATGACCAATTGCCCGAACCACCAGGCTTTGTGTCACCTCAACCCTGAACTTGTCAAAAAGCGTTGCCTTTTCGCCAGTGCGAAATGGTGCGCCCTGCATCGCGATTGGGCAGTGCCCGCGCGTGCTGAACAAGCTTTAAGCGACAGGTTAGTACTCACTTACCGGGGGCGGCGCATTCGTCGTCCAATGCCCCGATGTCAAGAGTCCGGCACATAAATAACGCGTGAATCCGCAAATTTAATCGCTTGCAGCTTGCGCCAGCCAAGTACTACAATTAGTCCATTGTCAAACAACGGCACTAGATCTAGTGGTAGCGGACTCAAGTGTCAATGACCTGATGTGTAGCACGGGCAACAATGACCCTCTGGCTCCATATTTGATTCAAGCAACTTAATTCCAACGGCAGCACCAATGTCCAGCCTGTTCAATCCGGCTGGCCGGGCTTCGTTTTGCTTCGCGTTTTTCGTTAATTTAGTGGCTGCCCGCCTCGCGGGTGATCGACCAATAACCCATAGGCGGCAGCCCGACTGCCCTTCCTGGAGGCCCCAATGCAGACTTCTCAAGACACTTCCATCCACCCGCACCCGGCCCCAGGAATGGCTGACGGCGCCAACAGCGCCGCCGAACTGGCCGCGCGCGCCGACTACCGCATCCTGCGCCGCAACGGCGCCGTCGTGCCCTTCGAGCCGACCAAGATCTCGGTCGCGATGACCAAGGCCTTCCTGGCCGTGGCCGGCGGCCAGGGCGCCGCCTCGGCCCGCATCCGCGAGCTTGTCGAGCAGCTGACCAACAACGTGGTCGCCGCCCTGATGCGCCGCCAGCCGAACGGCGGCACTTTCCACATCGAAGACGTGCAGGACCAGGTCGAACTGTCCCTGATGCGCTCGGGCGAACACGATGTCGCGCGCGCTTACGTGCTGTACCGCGCCAAGCAGATGGAAGAGCGCCGCCTGGCCAAGGAAGCCGCGGGCACCTCGAACGTGGCCGCGCCGCAGATCCACGTGGTCGACAACGGCCAGCGCAAACCGCTCGACATGAACGACGTGCACGGCCTGGTGAACGCCGCCTGCGTCGGCCTGGAAAAGCACGTCGACGCCGATGCGATCGTCGCCGAGACCCTGAAAAACCTGTACGACGGCGTGCCGGTCGAAGAGCTGCACAAGTCGGCCATTCTGGCTGCGCGCGCGCTGATGGAAACCGATCCGGCCTACAGCCAGGTCACGGCCCGCATCCTGCTGCACACGATCCGCAAGGAAGTCTTCGGCAAGGAAGTCCCGCAAGCCAAGGCCGCCGCCGAGTACATCACCTACTTCCCGCAATACATCGCCAAGGGCATCGAGAACGAACTGCTCGACGCCGAACTGGGCAACTACGACCTCGAGCGCCTGGCGAAAGCCATCGTCGCCGACCGCGACCTGCAATTCGGCTACATCGGCCTGCAGACCCTGTACGACCGCTATTTCCTGCACGTGCGCGAAACCCGCATCGAGATGCCGCAAGCCTTCTACATGCGCGTCGCGATGGGCCTATCGCTGCGCGAAGCGGACCGCGAAGCGCGCGCCATCGAGTTCTACCACCTGCTGTCGAGCTTTGATTTCATGAGCTCGACCCCGACCCTGTTCAACTCGGGCACGCGCCGCTCGCAGCTGTCGTCGTGCTACCTGACGACGGTGGGCGACGACCTCGAAGGCATCTACGACGCGATTAAAGAAAACGCGCTGCTGTCGAAGTTCGCCGGCGGCCTCGGTAACGACTGGACCCCGGTGCGCGCGCTCGGTTCGCGGATCAAGGGCACCAACGGCAAGTCGCAAGGCGTGGTGCCGTTCCTGAAAGTGGTCAACGACACCGCCGTGGCCGTGAACCAGGGCGGCAAGCGCAAGGGCGCGGTGTGCGCCTACCTGGAAACCTGGCACATGGACATCGAGGAATTCCTCGACCTGCGCAAGAACACCGGCGACGACCGCCGCCGCACCCACGACATGAACACGGCCAACTGGATTCCCGACCTGTTCATGAAGCGCGTGATGGAAAAGGGCTACTGGACCCTGTTCACCCCGAGCGAGACGCCGGACCTGCACGACCTGGTCGGCAAGGCTTTCGAAACCGCCTACACCGCGTACGAAGCCAAGGCCGAGCGCGGCGAAATGCTGGTCTTCAAGAAGATCGAAGCGCTCGACCTGTGGCGCAAGATGCTGTCGATGCTGTTCGAAACCGGCCACCCATGGATCACGTTCAAGGATCCGTGCAACATCCGTTCGCCGCAGCAGCACATCGGCGTCGTGCACTCGTCGAACCTGTGCACCGAGATTACCCTGAACACCAGCGCCGACGAGATCGCCGTCTGCAACCTGGGTTCGATCAACATGCCGCAGCACATGAAGGGCGATGGCCTGGATCACGTCAAGCTGCAAAAGACGATCCGTACCGCGATGCGCATGTTAGACAACGTCATCGACATCAACTACTACGCCGTGGAAAAGGCGCGCAATTCGAACCTGCGCCACCGCCCGGTCGGCATGGGCATCATGGGTCACCAGGATTGCCTGCACATGATGCGCATCCCGTTCGCATCCAGCAAAGCGGTTGAATTCGCCGACCGTTCGATGGAAGCCGTCTGCTATTTCGCTTACCTGGCTTCGACCGAGCTGGCCGAAGAACGCGGCCGTTACGAGTCGTACGCCGGTTCGCTGTGGGACCGCGGCATCCTGCCGCAAGACTCGATCAAGCTGCTGGCGGAAGAGCGCGGCGGCTACCTCGAGCAGGACACGACCGAGTCGATGGACTGGAGCCTGGTGCGCAACCGCATCAAGGAGTTCGGCATGCGCAACTCGAACTGCGTGGCGATCGCCCCGACCGCGACCATTTCGAACATCATCGGCGTGTCGGCCTGCATCGAGCCGACCTTCCAGAACCTGTACGTGAAGTCGAACCTGTCGGGCGAATTCACCGAGATCAACGGCTACCTGGTGCGCGACCTGAAGGCACGCGACCTGTGGGACGAAGTCATGATCGCCGACCTGAAGTATTTCGACGGTTCGCTGAGCAAAATTGACCGCGTGCCGCAAGACCTGCGCGATATCTACGCCACGGCCTTCGAAGTCGAGCCGAAATGGCTGGTCGAGCAGGCATCGCGCCGCCAGAAGTGGATCGACCAGGCCCAGTCGCTGAACATCTACATGGCCGGCGCCTCGGGCAAAAAGCTCGACGAAACCTACAAGCTGGCCTGGCTGCGCGGCCTGAAGACGACGTATTACCTGCGCACCATTGCGGCGACGCACATGGAGAAGTCGACCAGCCGTACCGGCGCGCTGAACGCGGTGTCGGTCTCGGGCGGCCTGACGGGCCATGCGGCACCTGCGGCGCCTGCCGCGCCGGTGGCGGCTGCGGCCGACGATGCGGACGGCGCGGCCTGCTACCTGCGTCCGGGCGATGCCGGTTTCGACGAGTGCGAAGCTTGCCAATAAGTTGCCAATAAGCCGTAACAATTGAAATGCACGCCCGGCCTGCGCGCCGGGCGCTGCCGTCACAGAATAAAGAGGAACTATCATGTTGTCATGGGACGATGAACCAACCAGCGCACAAAGTGGACCGACTGCGCGCCCACCGCAAGCCGGCGACCTGCCGGACAACGTCGACGCCGCCCTGGTCGCCAAGCGCGTGAATGCCGACGACAAGCGCATCATCAACGGCAAGACCGACGTCAACCAGCTGGTGCCCTTCAAATACAAGTGGGCCTGGGACAAGTACCTGGCCGGCTGCGCCAACCACTGGATGCCGCAGGAAGTGAACATGCAGCGCGACATCGAGCTGTGGAAGAGCCCGAACGGCCTGACCGACGACGAGCGCCGTCTGGTCAAGCGCAACCTGGGCTTCTTCGTCACGGCCGACTCGCTGGCCGCGAACAACATCGTGCTGGGCACCTACCGCCACATCACGGCCCCGGAATGCCGCCAATACCTGCTGCGCCAGGCCTTCGAAGAAGCGATCCACACCCACGCCTACCAGTACATCGTCGAGTCGCTCGGCCTGGACGAGCAGGAAATCTTCAACGCCTACAACGAAGTGGCCTCGATCCATGACAAGGACCAGTTCCTGATCCCGTTCATCGAGACCCTGACCGACCCGAAATTCGAGACCGGCACGCTGGAAAACGACCAGAAGCTGCTCAAATCGATCATCGTCTTCGCCTGCCTGATGGAAGGCCTGTTCTTCTACGTCGGCTTCACCCAGATCCTGGCGCTCGGCCGTCAAAATAAAATGATGGGCGCCGCCGAGCAGTACCAGTACATCCTGCGCGACGAGTCGATGCACGTCAATTTCGGCATCGACCTGATCAACACGATCAAGATGGAAAACCCGCTGCTGTGGACCCCGGCCTTCCGCGAAGAGATCAAGGTGCTGTTCCTGCAAGCGGTCGACCTCGAATACCGCTACGCCGAAGACACCATGCCACGCGGGGTGCTGGGCCTGAACGCCCCGATGTTCAAGGGCTACCTGCGTTTCATCGCCAACCGGCGCGCGGTGCAGATCGGCCTCGAACCCCTGTTCCCGAACGAAGAGAATCCGTTCCCGTGGATGAGCGAGATGATCGATTTGAAGAAGGAACGTAACTTCTTCGAGACGCGCGTGACGGAGTACCAGACGGGTGGGGCGCTGAACTGGGATTGATCCCAGGTTGCTCTATATAGATAGCAAGAAAGCCCGATAAGCGATCATCGGGCTTTTTTTATGGGACCTGCCATCGTTGATGTCGGGCGTCGGCGTCGACGATCGCCGCCATCGACAGAACCTGGCATGGCTGTTCGACCCGAGGTGCGGCGCGCCAGCTACCGCGGCGGCTTCGCTACCCCAAACGGTGCGATGCCTGCGGGCCTGGTGCGAACCAGACTGTTTTGGGCCCGCGATCCGGTTGGGACATATACCGATTCATATGGTCAAAGCAGATATCAAGGGGCCACTGTGGTACGCGGCGAATTGAAGGCACACCCGACGCTTCGCTCGAACCATCAGTGCGCACGATTCAGTTTGAAGGGCGGCGACTGGGTCCGGCGGGCCGCCGGTTCGTCGACCGTTTGAAGGGACTCGAAATTGAAGAAGGCCTGATGGAATCAGGCGCGCTTCAAAACGCTGCGATGCCGATTCGTCGTCGGTTCCGCCCTCGGATTTGTTGTAGTCGTAGTGAAGGAACGAATTTACTTGTGCGCGGGTTGCGGAGTGACAAGGTTTTCGTGTACTTTACGTGATTGAATTTGTCAAAACGTGAACATGGATTTTTTCGCATGCTCGCGGGCAAAGGAAACCGATCAAATAAGAGAGTGTCGACAGCGCTCGCAGCGCCGGAAAAATCAAGCGCAGCGAACAGTTCGGGACTTTCATAATGGGACGCTGATCAAGCCAGCATGCACATAAGCGTAACGAAAAGAACAAGCCGCACTGCCTGATCGTGTTCAGGCAAGGCGGCTTTTTCTTTTCGTGCTCGTAAGGGCAGCGATGTGAAAGCGCAGCTAAGTAATGGGTGAGTGTCCCGACGTCGTTGGCTGAAGCGCTGCAATTGTGAGGAGTTGCAGCAGTTCAGCTGGTGCCGGATTCATTGGCAATAACCACTTCGGTTTATGCCGATGAATAACCCGCCTGGCCATCCGGGACGGACGGGTTTCAACCTTGTAGCGTATTTTCTCATCGCAGAGAAGGAGAACGAAATGGCAACAGCAGCGAAGAAACCAGCAGCAAAACCGGCAGCAAAATCGGCCGCCGCAGAGAAACCAGCCGCGAAATCGGCAGCCAGGAGTGCAGCGAAGACAACGGTGAAAGCCGCTGCCAAGCCTGCAGCGAAGGCTGCGACGAAACCGGCAGCAAAGCCGGCGGCAAAGGCTGCATTGAAGGCGCCGGCCAAAGCCGCTGCCAGGAGCGCAGCGAAACCAGCGGCCAAGGCTGCGTCGAAGGCGCCGGCAAAAGCCGCTGCAAAGCCAGCTGCAAAGAAAGCCGCAGCCAAGCCAGCTGCCAAAGCAGCAGCCAAGCCAGCAGCCAAGCCAGCTGCAAAGAAAGCCGCCGCGAAGCCAGCTGCAAAGAAAGCAACCGCCAAGCCAGCTGCAAAGAAGACCGCAGCCAAGCCAGCCGCCAAGCCGGTAGCAAAAGCCGCCGCCACCAGGTCGGCAGCCAAGCCAGCCGCCAAGAAGTCCGCAGCAAAAGCGCCGGCCAAAGCCGCTGCAAAATCGGCAGCGAAACCAGCAGCGAAGCCGGCAGCCAAAGCTGCGTCGAAGGCGCCGGCCAAAGCCGCAGCGAAGACCGCTGCCAAGCCAGCTGCAAAGAAAACCGCAGCCGCCAAGCCAGTCGCCAAGTCGGCAGCGAAATCGGCAGCCAAGCCAGCCGCCAAATCGGCAGCCAAGCCAGCCGCCAAAAGCGCAGCCAGGTCGGCCGCCAAGCCGGTAGCAAAAGCTGCCGCGAGCAAGCCGACAGCCAAGGCACCAGCGAAGACTGCAGCCAAGTCGGCAGCCAAGGCACCGGCCAAGTCGGCTTCGAAGGGTCCTGCTAAAGCACCCGCCAGGACTGCAGCCAAGAGCGCCGCCAGGACGTCGGCCAAGACGGCCTCGAAGGGGACGTCTGCGAAGACGGCCGCCAAGTCGCCGGCCAAGAGCGCAGCCAAGGCACCGGCCAAAGCCGCTGCCAAGAGTGCCATGAAGGCGCCGGCCAAGTCAGCCGCCAAGACTGCCACCCCAGCTCCAGCCAAGGCTGCCGCTACCAGGACCGCCGCCAAGGCGGAAGCCAAACCAGCAGCGACCAAGACCGCCACTCCGGCGCCTGTCAAGGCAGCCGCTACCAGGACCGCCGCACCAGCGCCGGCCAAAGTAGCCGCCAGCAAGGCCGCGGCCAAGCCAGCGGCCAAAGCTGAAGCCAAGCCGGAAGCCGCCAAGGCCGAAACCAAGCCGGAAGCGATGAAGGCCGAAGCCAAGCCGGAAGCAGCGAAAGCGGAAGCCAAGCCGGAAGCGGCGAAAGCCGAAGCCAAGCCGGAAGCGATGAAGGCTGAAGCGAAGCCGGAAGCCGCGAAAGCCGAAGCCAAGCCGGAAGCAGTGAAGGCGGAAGCCAAGCCGGAAGCGGCGGCCAAGCCAGCAGCCAAGCGAGCCTCGGCAGTGCCGAAGTCGAGCGCTGCGGCGAAGAAGCCGGCTGCGAAGGAAGCGGAAGCCAAACCTGCGCAGGCAGCAGGCGAAGTCAAGCCGGCGGCACCGGCACCGGCCGCGAAGACCGTGCTGGCACCAGCGGCTGCATGGCCGTTCCCGACCAGTAGCCGTCCGTAACGGCAAGTCGTGCCCGCTTAGGGCAAAATACCGCTGTGTGAACCGATCACACAGCGGTTTTTTTTATCTCAAGGAGTTGTCGTGCTGTCCATTCTTCAGTTGATCGTCGATACCGTTGCCACTGTGCTGGGGGCCGTGCTCCTGTTGCGGTTCTGGATGCAGGCCATCCGCGTCCGTCCCCCCGCCTCGGTGGCGCAGTTCACCTTCACGCTGAGCGACTGGCTGGTGAAGCCGCTGCGCCGGATCGTGCCAGGAGCGGGCGGCTACGACTGGGCCAGCCTGATCGGCGCCTTCCTGGTGGTGCTGCTGGCGACCTCGATCCTGTTCATCGCCGGGGCGTCGGCCGAGCAGGTGTTCCTGGTGGCGCTGGGGCGCTTCGTGAAATGGATGATCTACGGCTTCATCGCGCTCCTGATCATCGAGGCGATCTTCAGCTGGGTCAATCCGCATGCGCCGCTGGCGCCGTTCGTGCATGCGCTGAACGATCCGCTGTTGCGGCCGATCCGCAAGGTGGTGCCGCCGATCGGGGGGCTGGATTTGTCGGTGCTGGTGGCGGTGTTGCTGCTGCAGATTGCCTTGTACTTGTTGAGGCTTGTGTTGCCGGTTTGATGGGGCGGTACGGATGTGAAAATGGGCAGCTTTGGCTGCCCATTTTTTTTGACCGTGGCTCGCGGTGAAGTTCTTGGCGATGTCTCAGTGTCGCCGGCCGGGATCGAGATTATTTGAAGCGGTAGCCGAAGGCGGTTTCGAACTTGTCGGCGATGTCTTGCGGGGTGAAGCTGTGGTTCTGGCCGCCCTGGTGGGCGATCTTGATGGAGCCGAGCAGGCTCGCCAGGCGGCCGGTCGTGTTCCAGTCGTAGCCTTGCGCGATGCCGAACAGGAGGCCGGCGCGGTAGGCGTCGCCGCAGCCGGTCGGGTCGACCACGGCGGCAGCCGGGACCACGGGAATGTCGTGGCGTTCGCCGCCGGCGTAGATCTCGGAACCCTGTTCGCCGCGCGTGACGATCAGGGCGTCCAGGCGCGCTGCGATCTGTTCGAGCGACAGGCCGGTGCGGTCCATGACCATCTCGAATTCGTAGTCGTTCGCGGCCAGGTAGGTGGCCTGGTCGATGAAGGTGAGCAGTTCCTCGCCGCTGAACATCGGCAGCTGCTGGCCCGGGTCGAACATGAAGGGCAGGCCCTGGGCAGCGCAGTCGCGGGCATGCTTGAGCATGCCGTCGCGGCCGTCCGGGGCGATGATCGCCACGCGCAAGGGGCCCTGGTCGGCGACGCAGTTCTCGTGCGAGAACTGCATCGCGCCCGGGTGGAAGGCGTTGATCTGGTTGTTGTCCTGGTCGGCGGTGACGAAGCACTGGGCCGTGTAGGCGTCCTGAATCGTCTTGATGGCGCGCGTCTTGATGCCGAAATTGCGCAGGCGCTCGAGGTAGTCGCCGCCGTCCTGGCCGATGGTCGCCATGATCAGGGGGTCGCCGCCCAGCAGTTTCAGGTTGTAGGCGATGTTGGCCGAGCAGCCGCCGTATTCGGTGCGCAGGGTCGGCACCAGGAAGGAGACGTTGACGCGGTGCAGCTGCTCGGCCAGCAGGGTGTCGGCGAAGCGGCCGTGGTACTGCATGATCTTGTCGAAGGCCAGCGATCCGCAGATCAGGGTGGTGTGGGTCATAAGCTCAAGGGTAGAAGACAGCGATGTGGTAGCCGGATGGTTTCAGGTCGTCCACCCGGAAGTGGAGCTGGATCGGTTGTGCGGCGCCGGACGCCACGCCGTTCGCGACCGGGGTTCCGGGCGCGAGGTAGTCGGCGGCTTGAAAGACACGGCGCACCAGCGGCTTGCCGTTGCCGTCGATCAGGGTCAGTTCGAGGGCCGGCCAGGCCTGCGCGGTGCCGGCGCCGTTGCGCAGTTCGGTCGTGAACGAATAGCGGCCGCCGCCGAGGGT
>JANNNC010000002.1:0-32478 GCA_031398335.1 Massilia sp. | reverse complement strand
GGTGTGACGCTTTCGGTGTGCACCTGCTCGCCCTTGGCCACGGGGACCAGGTTGCCGCCGGTGTTGTCTTCCTTGTCGCTGTCGCTGGCCGCTTCCTTGCCGTAGATCGCCAGCCAGCCCGGATTGGTCATGACCTTGCCTTCCGTCTTGAACTGATGGCCGGACACTTCGGTGTAGCGGGTGGTGACCTGGAACTCGGCAGGCGGGAAGAACACCGCCATGAAGCGGCGCGTCACCAGGTCGTACAGCTTCTGCTCAGGCTCCGACAGGTTCTTCGGCGCGACGTTGGTCGGGATGATCGCGAAGTGGTCCGAGATCTTGGTGTTATCGAAAATGCGTTTGTTCGGCTTGACCCAGCCCTTGTCGCTGATCTGCTTGGCGAACTGGTGGTAGTTGTTGTTCTCGGCCAGCGACTCCATCGTCTCCTTGACGGTGGCGATGTAGTCTTCCGGCAGGTGGCGCGAGTCGGTACGCGGGTAGGTCAGCACCTTGTGCTTTTCGTACAGCGCCTGGGCCAGGCCCAGCGTGTTCTTGGCCGAGAAGCCGAAGCGGCCGTTGGCCTCGCGCTGCAGGCTCGTCAGATCGAACAGGGCCGGCGCCATCGAGGTGGTCGGCTTCGATTCCTCGGTAACGACGCCCTGCTTGCCGCGGCAAGCAGCGGCGATCGAGTCGGCAGCAAGCTTGCTCCACAGGCGCTCGGCGCGCTTCTCCGGGTCGTTCTCGTCCTTCTTGAACTTCTGGTCGAGCCAGCGTCCTTCGTAGACGCCGGCGGCGCAGACGAATTCGGCGCGCACTTCCCAGTAGTCGCGCGAGACGAATTTTTTGATCTTTTCTTCGCGCTCGACCACAATCGACAGGGTCGGCGTCTGCACGCGGCCGACCGTTGTGAGGTAGAAGCCGCCCTCTTTCGAGTTGAAAGCGGTCATGGCGCGGGTGCCGTTGATGCCGATCAGCCAGTCCGCTTCCGAACGGCAGCGCGCAGCGTCGGCCAGCGGCAGCAGCATCTCTTCGTCGCTGCGCAGCTGCTTGAAGCCTTCCTTGATCGCATTGGCCGTCATCGACTGCAGCCACAGGCGTTTGACGGGCTGCTTGGCTTTCGCATTCTGCGCGATCAGGCGGAAGATCAGTTCACCTTCGCGCCCGGCGTCACATGCGTTGATGAGGGCGGAGACGTCCTTGCGCTTAATTAATTTATTAAGAACCTTGAGACGCGACTCGGTTTTTGCAATGGGGTTCAGCGCGAAATAAGGCGGAATCATCGGCAGGTGCGTGAAGCTCCATTTGCCGCGCTTGACGTCGTATTCCTCGGGCACCGCGATTTCCAGCAGGTGGCCGACGGCAGACGAAAGGACGTATTCGTCGGATTCGAAATACTCATCGTGCTTGGTGAAGCCGCCCAGCGTCTTCGCGATGTCGTTCGCGACAGACGGTTTCTCGGCGATGATGAGGGTTTTGGTCATAGATTTCTCGTCGTACTTATATATATAGGGTGTTTGGCCTGCGCATCATACATGCTTTGGCGGCCGGGCCGTGGCACTAGTGTCTTAGTGGTAACAGTCCTGAATGAGCGGCCAATGATAAGCGCGTTATCGCGCTGTTCGCAAGTAGCCTCTGCACCGACCTTGTGCGGCGCGCCGTGGAAACGCCCTCGATTGCACGGTCGTGGCGCGCTCGCAACGATGACATTTCTCGGGTGCACGATCGTGTACAGCCCGCCGCATGCGCGCCATTTAAATTGCTTGCAATTAGATCGTGCGCGATATAAAGTGCGGACATGACAAGCAAATCCGCCAAGACCGACGCCTTGCTGCGCCTCGACAGCCAGCTGTGCTTTGCCCTGTACTCGGCCAACCTGGCGATGACCAAGGTCTACCGGCGCCTGCTGGCTGACCTCGGCCTGACCTATCCGCAATACCTGGTGATGCTGGTGCTGTGGGAAGGCGATGGCTTGACGGTGTCCCGCCTGGGCGAGCGCCTGTTCCTCGACTCGGCCACGCTCACGCCCCTGCTCAAGCGCCTGCAGGGGGCCGGTCTGGTGCTGCGCGAACGCGGCCTCGAGGACGAGCGCCAGGTGCTGGTCAGCCTGACCGATGCAGGCCGGGCGCTGCGCGCCAGGGCGCGCGCGGTGCCGGAAAGCGCGTTTTGCGCGACCGGTTGCAAGCCGGAAGAATTGCAGGCGATGCGGCGCGATCTGGAGCAGTTGCGGGCCAGCCTGGCGCAACAGACTTAATTCATCTGCAGAGGTCATGCAATGAAGAACATTTTCGAAGCGCGCCCATTTAAATAGTGCGCGATTTAATCGACAGCGACCTGCTTCGTGGTGCGGCGCTGTCTTTCCAACACCACGCTTTTGGAGAAAAACATGTCCCTCGAAAAAACCTTGTATGTCGCCCATGCCACTGCCACCGGTGGCCGCGATGGCCGCGCCGTGTCGTCCGACGAGCAATTGAATGTCGCGCTGGCCACGCCGCGCGAACTGGGTGGCGCGGGCGGCGCCGGCACCAATCCGGAACAATTGTTCGCGGCCGGCTATGCAGCCTGTTTCATCGGTGCATTGAAATTCGTGGCGGCAAAAGAAAAAGTGGCATTGCCGGCGGAAACGGCGATCACGGCCGATGTCGGCATCGGCCCGCTGCCGACCGGCTTCGGCATCGAAGTGACACTCAATGTCTCAGTTCCCGGCCTGGCGCGCGAGGCCGTCGCGTCGCTGGTGGAACAGGCGCACGTGGTCTGCCCGTATTCGAATGCAACGCGCGGCAACATCGACGTCACGCTGAATATTGTGTAAACGATTCGCTTGCAACAGCACGCTTGACAGTAAGCACCCATAAAAAAACTGCCGCATGCGGCAGTTTTTTTGTGTACGGCGTCGTTAAATTACTTAATGCAATTGACGCGGGATTTGTTCATCGTCGGACCCGAACAGATCGTCGAAGATCAGCGCGTCCGGTTCCTTGTTCTGGCTCCACATCATCATCAGCACGATGATCTTCAGCTTGCTCAGGGTGACGGGCGATTCGTCCACGGCCAGTGCGCGCTCGATGACGATTTCGCGCTGCAGCGGCGTGAGCAGCTTGGCGCTTTCGAGGAACTGGATGAAACCGATCGCTGCACTGCCGAGCTCGTTATATTCCTCGTCAACATAGTAACGGGTGCCGGTGGAAGCGACCACGTCGGCCAGCTCTTCGCCGGCCATTTCAGTAAGTCCCGTGAGCCAGTCGATGGCTTCGCAGATCTCGAAGTCGTCGAAGCCGACGGCGGAGAGTTTGCGTGCCAATGCAGCCGGCTCGGGGCAGGCTTCGGGACGATAGTACGTCTCGTAGAGGTAGACCAGGATGTCGAACATAGTGACGCTACTGTAGCAGCTAAGCTCGCACAGGTACAAGCTTGCTGCGTGTGTGCGCTTGCGGCGAACAAAAATCGTCGTTTTTCGGCCTTATCGGTTCATATAGGCTTGTAAGTAATATTCGAAATGATGTGTCTTTTCAACGTTCCATTCGGTGCGCATTAAAATGTATACGCTGCACTTTTCCACCAGGCAGTCGCTCGATCATGCCGGCCATTTCAAGCGCCAGTAAGCCCATGCTCAATTGACCGATATTGCTCCCGGTACGCTCCAATAAATCGTCGACATCGAGCGGCCCATGTCCGAGTTGCACGAGCAAATCCGTACAGTCTGTTTCAGTTGGCAAGGCGTTCGATTGCGATGACGCCATCGTTGCCGCAACCGATGCAAGCGGCGACACCTGCATCGCCTCGAATACTTCGTTGACTGTTTCCACCAGGCGCGCACCATCGCGTATCAGCTTGTGACAACCCCTGGCCAGCGGCGCGTGTATCGAGCCCGGCAAGGCGAATACTTCGCGTCCCTGCTCGGCGGCCACGTGCGCGGTAATCAGGGAACCCGATTGCGCCGCCGCTTCAACCACAAGCACGCCGGAAGACAGGCCGCTGATAATCCGATTACGGCGCGGGAAATTGCCGGAAGTTGGAGGCGTGCCGAGCGCGTATTCGCTGACGATGCAGCCCTCGTTCGCAATGCGTTCGGCGAGCGCGCGATTGCGCGCCGGATAACATACATCGGCGCCGGTACCAACCACGGCGAGGGTCGATCCCGCGCCGCGCAATGCGCCTTCATGCGCCGCGGCATCGATGCCGAGCGCGAGTCCCGACACGACACAGACGCCCGCATCCGACAAGGCCGTGGCAAAGGCCGCCGCATTCGCCTTGCCCTGCACGGTGGCATTGCGGCTGCCGACGATCGCCAGCGCGGGCCGCGCGAGCAGGTCGATGCGTCCTCTTGCATGAAGCAGCAGTGGCGGATCGGGAATGTTGGCGAGCGTCTGCGGATAGGCGGCATCGCCCAGCGCCAGCACATGATGCGAGGGGATACGCAGCCAGGCTAGCGTGGCGTCGATCAGTGCGAGGGTGGACCTTGAAGGCGGCGCGCACAGGATGCGCGCCAGGGAAGCGCCGACGTGGGCGGCGAGCGCCGCGTGGCCGGCTTGGAAAATCGCGCGCGGCGAGCCGAAGGCGGCAAGCAGCACATGCGCGGTACGCAACCCCACCCCGCGTGCGCTATCCAGGCGCAGCCAGTCGGTAAGGTGTGCAATGCGGCTGGCGGGGATGGGGGCCGTGTCCTGCACTGTGGATTTACTCCGGTGATTTCGCCACGTCGCCGACTTGAACCGGCGCCGTCACTTGCATGATCAGGCCGTAAGACACGCGCCCGAACACTCGGAAGATGAACAGGCTGCCATATTGTTCATCGGGAAGCTTCATCGTTGGCCGTTTCATTCCGAAGAAACCTTTGCTGCCTCCCGGATCGGCCACCGTCTTCCCGAAATGATAGAGCTGCAAAACCGAGCCGACATCGAGTCCGTCAATCGAACCGCGGTTGACCGTGACGACCTGGCTTTGTCCGGCATAGGTCACGCCGGCATAAATCGACATCACGCGCGCATCGATGTCGACGAGCGGCGCATGCGGCACGTAGTTGCGCACCACGGGCGGCGGCGCCGGCATCAGGCGGTCGCCCACCCCCATTTCGCTCACCGAGCTCGACACAATCATGGTGTGCACGTCGACGCCGGCTGCGGCCACCTTGACCAGCTTGACGGTGCCGACATACCCCGCTTCATGCGCCAGCACGGCGCCGGTCTGCGGATCTTTCAAGGGGCCGCCCGGACGGAAGACCTGGAACTCGGTCGCGCCACCCAGGTTCCCGCGCACATACACACGGTCGCCGGACCCGAGGTAGAGCCGGTTTTCTTCCGAAGCGGCAATGCGCGGCGCGCTGTCGAGGGCATCCTTCTCGATCACGAGCGGCTGGGTCAGATACGGCTCGATGACGCCGGCCGGAATGGCGTCGATCGCCCCGCGCTCGAGGCCTTCGCTGCGCACTTGCGGCGACAGGCGCAGCAGGGGCGTGCCTCCGTAGCCGCTGCCGGGTTTGGTCAGCGACAGGCGCCCGCGCGCGCGGTCGAAGTAGACGACCTGGCCCGGATAGATCCAGTGCGGATTGCGGATTTCTTCGCGGTTCATGCCCCACACCTGGGGCCAGCACCAGGGATGTTCGAGGAAGGCGCCGGAAATATCCCACAGGGTATCGCCCTTGACGACGCGATGCTGATCCGGGGCATTTGGCTTGAAGCTGCATTCGGCAGCCTGGACAGGGCCGGCCACAACACACGCGACGAGCGCAGCGGCTGCAGCGCGGGTCACGACTGTGCTAAAATTTTTCATTGAAGACGTCCGTAAAATGCGGCATTGACAACGGAATTGCTGGCTGTGCCCGTCATCCCGGCCAGCTGCGGCGCAAGAGACAGCACGATGACACACCCTTTCCCGCACTGCGGACCAAAAAGGGTTGCCCTACTGAATCAAATTCTGCACACAAATCCTTGAACTGGCAAGACAAACCGCGTCCTGCTTCCCGAGCGATGTGTTGCATTCCTGCCCCTGCGCCGCCATCTGCCGACCGTCTACCCTACTATTTATATAACTTTTACTGAACACGCTGATATGGCCCTCCTGAAAATCCTGCGCTATCCCGATCCCCGTCTGCACAAGGTGGCCGCGCCAGTCACCGAATTCGGCGAGCGCCTGGCCACATTGGTGGCCGACATGGCCGAGACCATGTACGACGCGCCCGGCGTCGGCCTGGCCGCGACCCAGGTTGACGTGCACGAGCGCGTGGTCGTGATCGACACCACCGAATCGCACGACGAGCTGCTGGTGTTCGTCAATCCCGACATCGTCTGGGCCAGCGACGACAAGCAAGTCTACGACGAAGGCTGCCTGTCGGTGCCGAACGTCTATGACGGCGTCGAGCGCCCGTCGCGCGTGAAGGTGCGCGCCCAGGATGCGAAAGGCGCATTCTTCGAGCTCGACTGCGAAGGCTTGCTGGCCGTTTGCATCCAGCACGAAATGGATCACCTGATGGGCAAGGTCTTCGTGGAATACCTGTCGCCCCTGAAGCGCAACCGCATCAAGGCCAAGCTGCAGAAGGAAGAGCGCGGCCTGGAGCGCGAAGCGGCCCTGAAGGCCGCCGGCCGCCGGTATTAAGTGCCAATGAAAGTCGTCTTTGCCGGCACGCCGGAGTTTGCCGCCTGCGCGCTGCGCGCCCTGATCGATGCCGGTTTTACCATTCCGCTCGTGCTGACCCAGCCCGACCGTCCGGCCGGGCGCGGCATGCAGCTGCAGGCCTCCAGCGTGAAACAGGTCGCGCTCGAGCATGGCATCGCCGTGCTGCAGCCGCTGTCGCTGCGCACCGACAGTAAAGATCCGCAGCGCGCACGCGAGGCGCAGGCTGCCCACGAACACCTGGTTGCGCTCGACTACGACGTGATGGTGGTCGCGGCCTATGGCCTGATCCTGCCGCGCAGCACGCTCGACATTGCGCCCTGCATCAACATCCACGGTTCGCTCCTGCCACGCTGGCGCGGCGCGGCGCCGATCCACCGCGCGATCGAAAGCGGAGACATCGAGACCGGCGTGACGATCATGGGCATGGAAGAAGGACTCGATACGGGTCCGATGATGCTGATCGAACGCGTCGCCATCGAGGACGGCGACACCACCGGCAGCCTGCACGACAAGCTGGCCGCGCTCGGTGCGACGATGATCGTGGAAGCGCTGCGCCGGTTCGAGCGCGGCGAATTGCCTGCCACGCCGCAGCCCGATGCGGGCGTGACCTACGCGGCCAAGATCAGCAAGGACGAGGCGAAGCTCGATTTCGCCCTGCCGGCGGTCGACGTATGGCGCAAGGTGCGTGCGTTTAACCCCTTCCCCGGCGCGCAAGGCAGCGTGAACGCGACGATCGTCAAGATCTGGAATGCGGAGCTGGCCGAAGGGCATGGACAGCCGGGACACGTCTTGTCGGCCGATGCGCAAGGCATCGTGGTCGCCTGCGGGGACGGTGCGCTGCTTTTATTGCAGTTGCAGAAGCCGGGCGGCAAGAGATTGGCGGCGGCGGAATTCCTGAAGGGGTTCGCGCTTGAGGGATTGACCTTCGCGTAGGGTGGGCGCCCCTGTGCCCACGCGGAACGATGCGCCAACGCGACGCATGCATTTGCGTGGGTACAGGGCGCCACCCTACCGATCAAAAACGCGCCCCTCAAGCGCGTTTGTCACTTCTACTACTTAGAACCGATCCCCGTCCAACTCCGCCGCGCGCTGGGCATCCATATGCTCACGCAAGACCTGGTTGATGCGGGTCTGGTAGCCGGGGCCGGCCGCCCTGAACCATTCCAGCATGTCGACGTCGAGGCGGATCGTCACGATCTGCTTCGCGCCCGCCGGCGCGGCTTTCGGCTCTGCCACCATCGAATGGCTGTGCAGCGAAGGCTGGTCCCAATCTGGTTCGTACTCTTTGTTCATGCTATCCATCCCGTGTTAAACCCTGCCACGTTCCTCATGGCCATGGATATATTGTCGCCGCTGTATGTATCCACAAAATTGCGAAACCAACAGGTTTTGTAACATCGTGTAACGATCGGATGCATAAACACATAACGATACAATCTTTTCGTGCTGGCCCGACCGGAGCGGGACAGCACGGCATTGACGTATAATTTCAGACCGCCCTTCCCGTGCAAGCATTTCTTACACGCCTCCCGCACGCTTCCAGAAAGTGACCGATGACTGCCCCGACCTCCCCCCCATCCCCGATCGAAACCCAGCTGCGCGCAATCCTGGCGCGCCGCATCATGATCCTGGATGGCGCCATGGGCACCATCATCCAGCAATACAAACTCGATGAAGCCGCTTACCGCGGCGGTCCTGCAGGTCGCTTTACGAACTTCGCGGCCCCGGAAGGCAGCGGTGCGCGCGAGCTGTTCGTCAAGGGCAACAACGAGCTGCTGTCGCTGACCCAGCCGCAGATCATCCAGGAAATCCACGAGCGCTACCTCGCGGCCGGCGCCGACCTGATCGAGACGAACACGTTTGGTGCCACCAGCGTGGCCCAGGACGATTACCACATGGGCCAGCTGGCCTATGAGATGAACGTCGCGTCCGCCAAACTGGCACGCGCCGCCTGCGACAAATTTACAAGCGCCGACAAACCGCGCTTCGTCGCCGGCGCCCTCGGCCCGACCCCGAAGACCGCCTCGATCTCGCCCGACGTCAACGATCCGGCGGCGCGCAACGTCACGTTCGATCAGCTGGTCGCGAGCTACCACGAGCAGGTGGCGGGCCTGGTCGAAGGCGGCGTCGACGTGCTGCTGGTCGAGACCATTTTCGATACCCTGAACTGCAAGGCGGCGCTGTTCGCGATCGACCTGTATTTCGACGAACACCCCGGCGTCGTGCGCAAACCGATCATGATCTCCGGTACCGTCACCGACGCCTCGGGCCGCATTCTGTCGGGCCAGACCGTGCCCGCCTTCTGGAATTCGGTGCGCCACGCCAAACCGCTGACGATCGGACTGAACTGCGCGCTGGGCGCGGCGCTGATGCGCCCCTATGCCGAAGAGCTGTCGCAGATCGCCGATACCTTCGTTTGCATCTACCCGAACGCCGGCCTGCCCAACCCGATGAGCGACACCGGTTTCGACGAGCTCCCGGCCGACACGTCGGCGCTGCTGCGCGAATTCGCCGACGCCGGTTTCGTCAACATCGCCGGCGGCTGCTGCGGCACCACGCCCGAGCACATCGCGGCCATTTCGACATTGTTATCCACTGCGAAGCCGCGCGCGCTGCCGGAGATCCCGACCGCGCTGCGCCTGTCGGGCCTGGAGCCGTTCACGGTCGACGAAAGCTCGCTGTTCGTCAACGTCGGCGAGCGCACCAACGTCACCGGCTCGAAGGCGTTTGCGCGCATGATCCTGAACGAGCAGTTCGACGAGGCCTTGTCGGTCGCGCGCCAGCAGGTCGAAAACGGCGCCCAGGTCATCGACATCAACATGGACGAGGCGATGCTCGACTCGCAGGCGGCCATGACGCGCTTCCTGAACCTGATCGCCTCGGAACCGGACATCTCGCGCGTGCCGATCATGATCGACTCCTCGAAATGGAGCGTGATCGAGGCCGGCCTCAAATGCGTGCAGGGTAAAGCCATCGTCAACTCGATTTCGATGAAGGAAGGCGAAGAAGAATTCCTGCGCCAGGCCGCCCTGTGCCGCCGTTACGGCGCCGCCGTCATCGTGATGGCGTTCGATGAGCAGGGCCAGGCCGATACCTTCGAGCGCAAGATCGAGATCTGCGCGCGCGCCTACAAGGTGCTGACCGAACAAGTGGGCTTCCCGCCGGAAGACATCATCTTCGATCCGAACATCTTCGCCATCGCCACCGGCATCGAAGAGCACAACAACTACGCGGTCGATTTCATCAATGCCACGCGCTGGATCCGTAAAAACCTGCCGCATGCGAAGGTCTCGGGCGGCGTCTCGAACGTCTCGTTCAGCTTCCGCGGCAACGACCCGGCGCGCGAAGCGATCCACACCGTCTTCCTGTACCACGCGATCCAGGCCGGCATGACGATGGGGATCGTCAACGCCGGCATGGTCGGCGTCTACGACGACCTGCCAACCGAACTGCGCGAGCGCGTCGAGGACGTCGTCCTGAACCGCCGCGAAGACGCGACCGAGCGCATGATCGAGATCGCCGGTTCGCTGAAAGCCGGCGGCGGCAAGCAGGAGCAGAACCTGGAGTGGCGTAACGGTCCCGTCGAAAAACGCCTGGCGCACGCGCTGGTGCACGGTATCACGCAGTGGATCGTCGACGATACCGAGGAAGCGCGCCAGGCCGTATTGGCCGCCGAAGGGCGCCCGATCCACGTGATCGAAGGCCCGCTGATGGACGGCATGAACATCGTCGGCGACCTCTTCGGCCAGGGCAAGATGTTCCTGCCGCAGGTGGTCAAATCGGCGCGCGTCATGAAACAGGCGGTGGCCCACCTGATTCCGTTCATCGAGGAAGAAAAGGCGCGCGAAGAAGCGCGCACCGGCATCGTCGCCAAACCGAAGGGCAAGATCGTGATCGCCACGGTGAAGGGCGACGTCCACGACATCGGCAAGAACATCGTCTCGGTGGTCCTGCAGTGTAATAACTTCGAGATCGTGAACATGGGCGTGATGGTGCCCTGCTCCGACATCCTGGCCCGTGCCAAGGCGGAGAACGCGGACATCGTCGGCCTGTCGGGCCTGATCACGCCCTCGCTGGAAGAAATGGCCCACGTCGCGCGCGAGATGCAGCGCGACCCGTGGTTCCGCGAGCGCGGCATTCCGCTCCTGATCGGCGGCGCCACCACCAGCCGCGCCCACACGGCGGTGAAAATCGCGCCGCACTACGACGGCCCGGTGATCTATGTGCCGGACGCCTCGCGTTCGGTCGCGGTCGGCCAGTCGCTCCTGACCGAAGAATCGCGCCACCAGTACATGGCCGAGATCAAGCTGGACTACGAACGCATCCGCGAGCAGCACGCCAACAAGAAGGCGCTGCCGATGCTGACCCTCGAGCAGGCACGCGGCAACAAGGCCAGGCTGGCGTTTGCACCGAAAAAACCGAAGTTCATCGGCCGCCGCGTCTTCAAGAACGTCGAACTCGGCACCCTGGCGCGCTACATCGACTGGGCCCCGTTCTTCCAGACCTGGGACCTGGCCGGCCCCTACCCTGCGATCCTGACCGACGAAGTCGTCGGTGAAGCGGCCTCGAAGGTCTTCGAGGAAGGCCAGGCGCTGCTGAAAAAAATCATCGAAGGACGCTGGCTGACGGCCAACGGCGCGATCGCCCTGCTGCCGGCCAACAGCGTGCGCGACGACGACATCGAGATCTACACGGACGAAACGCGCGAGAAGGTCGCCTTCACCTGGCACGGCCTGCGCCAGCAGGGTGTCAAGCCCGTGGTGGACGGCGTGCAGCGCCCGAACCAGTGCCTGTCCGACTTCATCGCGCCAAAAGACTCGGGCGTGCTTGACTACATTGGCATGTTCGCGGTCACGGCCGGGCTCGGTATCGAAAAATACGAGCAGCGTTTCGAGGATGCGCACGACGACTACTCGTCGATCATGCTGAAAGCCCTGGCCGACCGCCTGGCCGAGGCGTTTGCCGAATACCTGCACGAGCGCGTGCGCACCGACCTGTGGGGCTATGCCGCCGATGAGGACCTGGGCAATCCGGACCTGATCGCGGAACACTATGTCGGCATCCGCCCGGCGCCGGGTTACCCGGCCTGCCCCGAGCACACGGTCAAGAAGGCGCTGTTCGAGACCTTGCAGGCCGAGGAAATCGGCATGCAGCTGACCGAGTCCTACGCCATGTTCCCGGGCGCGGCGGTGTCGGGCTTCTACCTGGCGCACCCGGAATCGAAGTATTTCGTGGTGGGTAAAATCGGCGACGACCAGGTCGTCGACATGGCCCGGCGCCGCGGGATGGACAAGCTTGAAGTCGAGCGCCACCTGGCGCCGAATTTGTCGTAAGACGTTGCAGGGTGGGCGCCCCGCGCCCACGCGGTATGGGCGCATCCATGTCCGTTGGCCACCGCCTACCCAACAGGTAGCCGGCGCAATATTGTTGGCGCGACGTGGTGAAGCGTGATTGCACCGACCCACATGCTTGTTTCAACGTGTGCGAGCGAGGTTTCACCGCACATAGCCGAAGGCGAGGTCCGTCGCGCGTGGGCGGGATGCCTGGGCCGTGTTCCTGAACATCATCGTCGGTATCTGGGCCGCGGTATCGCCCTGGCTGGTCGATGTCCTGCCCGACCAGGCGATGAGCGCCAGCCTGCTGATCGTGGGCCTCACGACGGCCGTGCTCGGCCTGTGGGAACTGCGCACCGACCCCGAGCTGCACCAGCAGTGGGCCGGCACCTCCTGAACTCCAGCCTTTGAGCAGGCGCGCCGGACCCGTGCTGGCCCGGGTCCGCTGTTGTTCAAGTTGAATCGGCGCTTACAGCGCGCTGCGTACGACCTGCCCGCTCCACTCGAACGCGGCCATTTCCAGCTCGACCAGGTCGTCGCCACGGCTGGCCAGTTCGCTCAGGGCCGGCATGACGTCCTCGCCCTCTTCCATGCGTTCGAAGGATTCGGCCAGGCGCAGCAGCTCGCCGAAGAAGCCGCTGCGGCGCAGCAGCGCGCTCGAGACTTCGTCGCTCACCGGGATCTGCTCGACCAGGTCGGCCATCGGCACGCAGAACAGCGTGTCCATCAGCGACATGATGCCGACCGTGAAGGCCATGTCGGCGACATGGCGCTGGCCAGGGCGCAGGCGGCCCGCCAGCAGCTCCATCAGGCGCGCACGGGTGCTGGCCAGCATCAGCAGCGGGGTCTGGGTATGGCCACGGTTGCCCGGTTCGGCGTACAGCATGATTTGCAGCCAGCGCTGCAGCTGGCGGCGGCCGACCACGATCAGGGCCTGGCTCAGCGAATCGATGCGCTGGCGCAGGCCTGCCGCCGGGGTATTCACGATGCGCAGCAGGTTGATGGACAAGGTCACGTCGCGCTTGATGGCGCGCTCGATGTCGATGTTGTCGGCGTCCGACACCACCAATGTCATCAGGTCGACCAGGGCCAGCTGCGAGGGCGAGAGCTTGCGCCCCGCGATCACCGACGGACGCGCGAAATAAAAGCCCTGGAAGTAATCGAAGCCGAGGTCGAGGCAGGTCTTGAATTCGGCCTGGCTCTCGACCTTCTCGGCGATCAGGCGTTTACCGGTGCCGCGCAGGCGTGGGACCAGCGACAGCATGGTCACCACCGGCATCGTGCGCAGGTTGATCTTGACGTAGTCGAGCAGGGGCAGCAGGCGCCCCAGGCGGCTGCCGTGGGCGGACGCTTCGGCGGCGAACTTGAAACCGTGGCCGCTGAGTTCGGCCAGGCGCCACAGCACCGGCTCCGTCGCTTCGACCGTGCCCACCAGTTCGAGCACGGTGCGCTCGCGCGGCAGGAAGGCGAAGATATCGCTCATCAAGACCTCGGTGTCGACGTTCAGGAAGGCGGCGGCATCGCCCACCGCACGCGGCAGGCCGAGCTGGGCCGCGTGGGCCAGTACCCCGGCCGTGGCCGACAGGTCCGATTCGATCTCGGCGCTGTTGGCGGGTGTATTTCGAAACAGCAGTTCGTAACCAAACAGGGCCTGGTTGCGGTCTAGCATCGGCTGGCGCGCAAGGTAAAAATTGCGCAGCTGCAAAGGCTGGGATGCCTGGTCAAGGCTGGCGGTATCGGTCATCGCAGTCCCATGGTCACGTTCAAGCCGCCCACTCTACCCCATTCTCGGCAATTAGTGGATTTCCGGCATCATTTTCTCGGAAAAGCGATGTCAAAATCACCAAATAACCCTAAAAAGACACGGGGACCGGGGCGCCGTCGATAAATACCAGTAATTCCCGCGGCGCGAAGGCGGTCCAGGTCTCGTTCGTCGTCAGCGGTTCGGTGACGATGATGGCAACCCGGTCCTGCGGCGTCGTCACTTGCGAGAAGTCGACCGACAGATCTTCATCCGACAGGCGTGCGGTGACGAAGGGATACTGGCGCACCACATAACTGAGCTTGGTCGAGCAGTGCGCGAACAGGGCCGTGCCGTCCGAGAGCATCATGTTGAAGGTGCCGTAATCCGAGACAGTCCGTACCAGTTCGCCCAGCGCGGCGCGCAAGGCGGGCAGCGGCGGCGCCGTGTCGCCGAAGCGGCGCCGCAGTTCCTGCAGCAGGAAGCAGAAGGCGTGCTCGCTGTCGGTGCTGCCGACCGGGCGGAAGGCGCCGTCGAGGTGGGGCTTGAAGTCCTTGAGGTCGCCGTTATGGGCGAATACCCAGTAGCGCCCCCAGAGTTCGCGCACGAACGGATGGCAATTCTCGAGTGCGACTCTCCCCTGCGTGGCCTTGCGGATGTGAGCGATGACATTGGTCGACTTGATCGGATACCGCTTGATCAGTTCGGCAATCGGTGAGGCGATCGCAGCCTGGTGGTCAACGAAATGGCGCACGCCAGCGCCCTCGAAGAAGGCGATGCCCCAGCCATCGTGGTGGGTATCGGTACGGCCGCCGCGATGGGCGAAACCGGTGAAGGAAAAGACAATGTCAGTCGGGACATTGCAGTTCATTGCGAGGAGTTGGCACATGGCAGGAAGCTTACCATGTTGCCCCGATAGGGCGGGCGGACGCGGCGCTGATGAGGCGCCGGCGTCCTGTTGCAGCTGATTAGTGCAGCCTTAGTGAAGCACTACCGGCTGGTTCATCATCGTGTCGTACGAGCCGAGGAAATCGTCGATTTCTTCCATGGTCGGCTCGCTTGCGATGAGGTTGTTGACGTCGCGGCGGAACGATTGTGCCAGTTTGCCGCCGATGAACGCTTCGCGGCGGCCGGCTTTGTCGACGATCTCGTAACCGCCGAAGCGCAGGGCTTCGAGGTCGCGATCGACGCCAAATTCGACCACGCTGTACTGTTCGCTGTTGTAGATCATGTTCATGGTGACTCCTTCTCTTGATCAGAGTGATTGCGAATCGCGCGGCGGCGGGCGACTGGCTTTAACTTAGTGAAGAGGTGGGGCTTGCCGGACCAAATTTCAAGAGTGCAGGTCGGGCATGAGCGCCAGCAGTTGATCGTATGGCGGGTTACTTAACCATGATCGCAACTGATCAAGATGCGCCGTGCCCGCGACGCCGATGAACAGGCGCGCCGGGCGCTGGCGCAGCAGACGATTTAATGTAACACGCATGACCAGATTTCCCGCGCAGCACAAGCAACCGGGCGCTATACGCGAAATCAGGAGATTGTCGGAAGCTTCCAGCAAACAATTGCCGTCAGGGAGGCCTTCGAGGATGACGGCAGCCCCGTCCTTACGGGGCGTAGCGTCCTGGAGACTGTGTGCGATGGCCGCTTCGCGCGCTGCCGCGCTGGGCCCGGTGACAAGCACCGTAGGAATTGGATGACGCAAAGAGGAGCCGGACGGGAAGGAGTTTGCTGGCCCCCGATGTACCGGGCGGCCCTCGCTCATCCGCCACGCTTGCCGAGCTTGCCGGGTTCGACGCCGAGCTGTTTCAGTTTGCGGTACAGGTGGGTGCGTTCGAGGCCGGTTTTTTCGGCCACCCGCGTCATGCTGCCGCCTTCTCGCCCCAGGTGGTGTTCGAAGTACATGCGTTCGAACGCGTCGCGCGCCTCGCGCAGCGGCAAGTCGAACGAGAGCGTATAGCCCTGGGTTTCGCCATGGCCGATCACGCCCACGCGCGCCCCGTTCAGCGGCGCCGGCACCGGCTGGGACGCAAACATCGGGTTGGCCACGGGCGGCGCTTCGACCACGGGCGCCGGCATGCTCGGGCGCGGCGGCGGCACCGGCGCGCGGGCCACTTCCTGGGCACGCGTCAGGCCCTGCTGCACGGCTTTGAGCAGCTTTTGCAGCGCGATCGGTTTTTCGAGGAAGTTCAGTGCGCCGATGCGGGTAGCCTCGACGGCCGTGTCGATGGTGGCGTGGCCCGACATCATGATGACCGGCATGGTCAGCAAGCCGTCGCGCTGCCATTCCTTGAGCAGCGTGACGCCGTCGGTATCGGGCATCCAGATATCGAGCAGGACCAGGTCGGGCGCGCTGGCCGCGCGCGCTTCGCGTGCCTGTTGCGCGTTTTCGGCCAGTGTAATTGCGTGGCCTTCGTCTCCCAGAATTTCCGAGAGTAGCTCGCGGATGCCCATTTCATCATCAACTACGAGTATGTTCGCCATCGTTTATGCCTTCCGTCTCCACCCGAGTTATCAGTTGTGATGCCAGTGTGATTCTATGCTCGTTTCAAGCTTCGGCCAAGTTCGCCTCTTGTGCTAACTTTAACAGCAAAATGAATACCGATGCGCCACTTCCGTCCGGACGGTTCTGAACATCAATGCGTCCACCGTGCTCGTCGATGATCTTTTTCACCATCGGCAAGCCCAGGCCGGTCCCGCGCGCCTTCGACGTCACATACGGTTCGAACGCCCGCGCCAGGATCTTCGGCGCAAAGCCCGGCCCGTTATCGAGGATCGCCAGGCGCACCGCCTCGCCCGCGGTGCCGTCGGCGCCGGTGTAGCGGATGATCTCGGTGGCGACGTCGATGCGCGGTTCGCGCGCATCCGGGCCACGGTCGGCCAGGGCGTCCTGGGCGTTTTGCAGCAGGTTGTGGATCACCTGGCGCAGCTGGGTGGCGTCGCCCATCACGCGCGGCAGGTTCGGCGCAAGCACGGCGTGGATTACGTCAGACGCGTCCTCGGCCAGGTACAAGGCCAGGATTTCCCCGATCAAGCCGTTCAGGTCGAGGGGTTCGAGCACCGCAGGCGGCGTGCGCGCATAGTCGCGGAAGTCGTCGACCATGCGCTTCATGGCGTCGACCTGGTTGACGATGGTGGTCGTCGCGCGCGCCAGCAAGGCCGCATCGATCGGCTCGAGCTTGCCTTCCAGTTTCATCTGCAGGCGTTCGGCCGACAGCTGGATGGGCGTGAGCGGGTTCTTGATTTCGTGGGCCAGCCTGCGCGCGACCTCGCCCCAGGCCACCGAACGCTGGGCCGAGATCACGTCCGAGATATCGTCGAACACCACGATGAAGCCGCTGCCCACGCCCACCGGCAAGCGCGAGCCGCGCGCCAGCAAGGTGGTGTCGTGGTCTTCGCCGGCGGCGCGGCGCGGGATCTCGATCTCCTGCTGCCAGTGGGTGCGCTGGCGCGTGGTGCCAGCGGCCGACTGCGCGCTCTGGGTCGAGAACGCGCGCGTGACGGTCGTGGCGAAATTCTCGAGGCCCTCGATTTTCGACAGCGGCCCGTTCAGGCGACACTGCTCCATCTGCAGGATGCGGCAGGCGGCGTCGTTCGAGTTCACCACCGTGCCTTCGGCGTCCAGCACCAGCACGCCGGCCGACATGTTCGCCAGCACCGACTCCAGGTGGGCCTTGGCGCTTTGCAGCGCGGCGCGGTTGCGCTCGACGGCACTGCGCGCTTCGAACAGCTGGCCGGTCATCGCATTGAAGGATTGCGTCAGCGTGCCCAGTTCGTCGTTGGTCTCGACGATCGGGCGCGGCGACAGGTCGCCTTCGGCCACCGCCTGCGTGCCCTCGGCCAGCACCAGCAGCGGCTGCGCCAGGTTCCCGGCGATCAGCACGGCGCTGCCGATGGCGCCGAAAATGGCCAGCAGCAGGGTCAGGGTCAGCGTTTCGATGTACATCCGGCGCAGGCCGGTGCGCGCCACCGAACGCTGCTGGTATTCGGAAAACGCACTGCGCAGGACCTCGGCATTCGAGGCCAGGTTGGCCGGCACCGTCTGCATCAGTTGCAGGTAGCGCGGCGTCGCGCCCGGCGGCTCGGGCACCGCCATCACCACCCGCAGGCGCAGGCCGGTGGCGGCGTCGAGCGCGCTGGAATTGGCCCCGTTCGTGTTTTCGCGGAAGTCGAGTTCGATGCCGCCCTCGGCCCGCGCATAACCGCCGGGCATGGCGGCCTGGCGCAGCATCTGCGGATTCGGCAGGTCGGCCGTCATGTCGGCGCGCTTGTCCTCGCTGGCGCTGGCGACGAGCTTGCCGCTGGCGTCGAGCAGCAGCGCGCTATGCATGCCGTCGGTGTCGGCCACGAGCTGCGACAGCGCCATCTGGGCGCCGGTGTCGTCCTGGCCCGACAGGGTCGCGGCCACCGTCTGGCTTTTTGCCGAGAGTTCGGCCAGCGACTCGTCGAGCGCGGCGTGGCCGAGATTCAGGCCCGACTGCAGGGCCGCCTCGATCTTGACGTCGAACCAGGATTCGATCGAATGCGAGACGAACTGCACCGACACCATGAAGATGACCAGGCCCGGCAGGATGCCGATGCCGGCGAACAGCAGCACCAGGCGCGCCATCAGGCGCGAGCCGAAGCGCTTGGCTTTATAACGCGAATACAGGCGCCCCAGGGCCACGACGACCAGGATCAGCAGCAGGAACGCGATCGTCGCGTTCAGGCCGAGCAGCCAGGAATAATAGCGGTCGAAGAAGCCGGAGTTGTCGGAAGCCGAGGCAAGCAGGAACAGCAGGATCGAGACGACCGCGCCGCCGACTACCAGCGCGTAGCGCATGGCCTGGTTCACGCCTTACTCCGCACGATAGGTGAAGGTCTTCCGATTCGAGGCGAGGTGCCAGTCCGAATTGCTGAACGCGTTGACCTGCAGCGGCTTTTGCAGCAGGTCGCGGTTCATGTACATGCGCAGGGTGACTTCGTAGGTTTCGCCGGGTTTCAGCGCGCCTTTCGGGGCGATCATCCAGCGCCCGGGGCGCCGGATCTGGAACATCGCTTCGTCCAGGGTCTGGAAAGTCTGCTGGACGCTGCCGCCCATCGACACATAGTACTGCCGCAGCAGCACGTCGTACGAGATGCTGACCGTGCGCTTGGACGACACGGCACGGTCGTCGCGCCACCACCAGCGCGGGCGCGTGAGTTCGATTTCGGTCGTGAAGTAGAGTTTGACGCCATGCTGCAGGGCGTCTTCCAGGTCGCGGTTCAGGTCGAAGGCATAGTTGGCCCCGAGCCGGTAGCCCTCGTCGGTGGCCTCGATTTTCGCCAGCGTGATATCGATCCCGTCGGCCGCCTGCGCCGTTGCGCACGCGAAGACCAGCAGGAGCTGGCAGGCCAGGAGGCGGAAAAATCGTGAAGTCACAGAGGGCCGGAACCTAAATAAATTGAGCGTGGTGTGCGGGGACCTTACGCCACGCGCTTCTGGAACAGGGCGTAGAACAGTCCGTCATGATCGAGTCCGGCGCCGCTCGAGGGAAGCAGCTGCCCCGGCGCATCGAGGCGGAGGGCATCGTTGTGGCGCGCCGCGAACGCAGCTGCCTGCGCCTCCGACTCCTGAGGCCAGAGCGAACATGTCACAAACAACAATTTACCATCGGCCCGCAGCATCTGCCAAAGATTGTCGAGTATCTCACTGGAAAGTGTTGTAAGTTGGCGCGTGTCGGTCTTGCGGCGCAGCCAGCGGATATCCGGGTGGCGCCGCACGATGCCCGAGGCCGTGCACGGCACGTCGGCCAGGATGCGGTCGTACTGCTGCCCATCCCACCAGTACTGCGCCTGCGCTGTGCCCGTCACCAGCGTGGCCGACAGGCCCAGCCGGCCCAGGTTGTCGCCCACGCGCGCCAGGCGCTGCGCATCCGAGTCGAGCGCGGTCAGTTGTACGTCGGCCAGCTCGAGGATGTGACCGCTCTTGCCGCCCGGGGCCGCGCAGGCATCGAGCACGCGCATGCCGTTTTCGAGGTCGAGCAAGGCTGCTGCCAGCTGGGCGCCGGCGTCCTGCACCGAGACCAGGCCCTCGTGGAAACCGGGGATCTGCGCCACGTTGGTCGCCTGCTTCAGGCGCAAGGCCTGTGGACCGACCACATCGGCCGCCATGCCCGCATCGCCGAGCAGGCGCAGGTAATCCTCGACGCTGGTCTTGCGGGTGTTGACGCGCAACGTCAGCGGCGGCTGGCGGTTGCCGGCCGCGAGGATGGCTTCCCAGTCGCCCGGATAGGCCGCGCGCATGGCGTCGATCCACCACAACGGGTAGTTCCACTGCGCCAGCGGCTGCTGCAGTGCGGTGGCGACGAGCTCGCCGCGCTCGCGCAGGAAGCGGCGCAGCACGGCGTTCACCATCGCCTTGGCGTGCGCGAAATCCGGGTGCTTACTGGCGGCCGTGACCGCCTGGTCGACCACGGTGAATGGTTCGTAGGCCGCGCCCTCGCCTTCGGGCGGATCGAGCAGCACCAGCGCGCAATGCAATAGGCCAACCAGCATCGGCACGTCCGGCGCCTTGGTCGTCATCAGGCCGAGCAGGGTCTCGGCGCGCCCGAGCCCGCGCATCGTGCGGTAGGCCAGGTCCTGGATCGCGCCGCGGCTCTGGGGCGTCGCCTCGAAACTGGCGAACACGTGCGCCAAGGCTTGCGGCAGCGCGGTGCCGCTTCGCACCTGCGACACGGCACTGGCCGCGCCCAGCATGGCCAGCGCCAGCGAATCGCCCGGAAGGTCAGGACGGAAGGCCTGCTGGAACTGGGGCTTTACCTCGTAGCTCGGGCGTGCAGGCGCCGGCGCCGGCTTGCGCGGCGCTGCCGGCTTCGCTTCAGGCTTCTTTTCCACCCTGGCTGCCGGCTTCGGCCGGGCGTACTGCGCAGCCGGATTGCCGGCGGGCCTGGATGGCTTGGGGCTGGCGGCCTTGGGGTCGATGGAGAGCGTGCGGCGCTTGTCGGTCATGATGGCGGGTCGGTGCGGGGGAAAGACCCGCATTGTAACGGCTTCCCCTTTAGTCGAGCTTAAAGAGTGGCGCCAGCGGCGGCGTCCGCCGTATTCGGCGCTGCAGCAAACCAGTATAATGAAGCTCTGTTTTCCCGTGGCCGCGCCACCGCCTGACCGAACTTACCGACCGAATTTATGCTCGCCCAACAAAAACAAGAGATCGTTGCCCTCTTCCAGGCCGCCCTTGCGCCGATCCTCGAAGGCACCGATCTGACCCCGAACGTCGTTCTGGAGCGTCCGCGCGATCCGAGCCACGGCGACGTCGCCTGCAATATCGCCATGCAGCTGGCCAAGTCGCTCAAGACCAACCCGCGCGAACTGGCCACGCGCCTGGTCGCAGCCCTGCTGGCCGACCCGAACGCGGCCGGCATCGTCGAATCGGCTGACGTTGCCGGCCCGGGCTTCATCAACCTGCGCGTGGCCGCCGGCGCCAAGCAGTCGGTGGTGCGCACGATCCTGCAGCAGGGCGAGGCGTTCGGCCGTGGCAGCGCGGGCCAGGGCCACCACGCGATCATCGAATTCGTGTCGGCCAATCCGACCGGCCCCCTGCACGTCGGCCACGGCCGCCAGGCGGCACTGGGCGACGCCCTGTCGTCGCTGTTCGAAGCACAAGGCCACGAAGTCACGCGCGAGTTTTACTATAACGACGCTGGCGTGCAGATCGCCACGCTGGCCAATTCGGTGCAGGCGCGCGCACGCGGCATCAAGCCGGGCGACGCCGGATGGCCAGAGTCGGCCTACAACGGCGACTACATCCAGGACATCGCCGACGACTTCCTCGCCAAAAAAACCGTGTCGGCGAGCGATGGCGAGCCAGCCAGCGCCAGCGGCGACTTTGACGACCTCGAATCGATCCGCCGCTTTGCCGTCGCTTACCTGCGCAACGAGCAGGACCAGGATTTACAGGCTTTCGGCGTCAGGTTCGACAATTACTACCTCGAGTCATCTCTGTACGCCGACGGTAAAGTGGAACAGGCCGTTCAGGCCCTGGTCGACGCCGGCGTCACCTATGAACTCGATGGCGCGCTGTGGCTGAAAACCACCGACTACGGCGACGACAAAGACCGCGTGATGCGCAAGTCCGACGGCACCTAGACCTATTTCGTGCCGGACGTCGCCTACCACATGCAGAAGTTCCGCCGCGGTTTCGACCAGGCCATCAACATCCAGGGCAGCGACCACCACGGCACCATCGCGCGCGTGCGCGCCGGCCTGCAGGCGGTCAACATCGGTATCCCGCGCGGTTATCCGGATTATGTGCTGCACAAGATGGTCACCGTCATGAAGAACGGCGAAGAGGTGAAAATCTCGAAACGCGCCGGTTCCTACGTCACGGTACGTGACCTGATCGAGTGGTCGGGCAATGGCGACGTCACGCGCGGGCGCGACGCGGTGCGCTTCTTCCTCATCTCGCGCAAGGCCGATACCGAATTCGTGTTCGACGTCGACGTCGCACTGAAAACCTCGGACGAGAACCCGGTGTATTACGTGCAGTACGCGCATGCGCGCATCTGCTCGGCCCTGGCCAACTGGGGTGGCGACGAAGCCCGACTGGCCGGCGTCGACCTGTCGCAGCTGAACACCCCGCACGAAGCGAGCCTGTTGTCGAAGCTGGCCGCCTACCCGGAAGTGCTGCAGCGCGCCCAGGCCGAACTCGGCCCGCACCAGGTTGCCTTCTACCTGCGCGAACTGGCGGGCGAGCTGCACAGCTATTATTTCGCCCACAAGTGGCTGTTGGACGACGACGAGGCCTTGAAGCTCGCGCGCCTGGCCCTGGCCACGGCGACGCGCCAGGTGCTGCGCAACGGCCTGGCCCTGATCGGCGTCTCCGCGCCGAACAAGATGGAACGGCCCCCGGCCGAAGTCCAGGACGCATCACAAGCCGACCTACAAGCATAAAACCACAAGCGACCATGACCGCCACTTCACGTTTTCCTTCCCGCCAGCGCGGCAGCACCCTGACCGGCATCATCATCGGCCTGATCATCGGCCTGGGTATTGCGGTGGCGGTCGCGCTGATGATCACCAAAGGCGCCTCTCCCTTCACCGACCGCTCGAACAAGATGGGCCGCCCGGCCGATCTCGAACCGGGCCTGGCGAACGACCCGAACAAGCCGATGTACGGCAACCGCGACGCCGCGCGCGAAGCGGCCAGGCAGCTGGCCGAGCGCGAAGCCAAGAAGGCGGCCGCCACGGCCGCAGCCGCCGCCACGCCGGCGCCGGTGCGTGCCCCTGCGGCCGATGCCGACCCGCTGGGCCAGGCGATTGCCGGCATGACCGCCGCCAGCGAGCCGAAACCGGCAGCGCCTGCCGCCGCACCAGCCCCGGCCGCCGCCCCTGCCGGCGCACCGAGCGCACCAGCCGCATCTGCGGCCGGCGGCGACGACAAATACGTCTACTACCTGCAGGCGGGCGCCTTCCGCGAAATGTCGGACGCCGAGAACACCCGCGCCAAACTGGCCTTGCTCGGCTTCGAGGCCGCCATCAGCGACCGCGCCAGCGACAGCGGCACGCTGCACCGCGTGCGCCTGGGCCCGTTCAGCCAGGTCGAAGCCGTGAATAAAGCGCGCGCCAAGCTGCTTGACAGCGGCATTGACGTCGCCATCGTCCGTAACCAGAAATAAGGAAAAATTCGATGCAGATCGTCCGCCGTTTGCTGTGCACTGCTGTCCTGTTGACCGTGAGCGGCGTGGTCGCTGCCGCCCCTGCCGCCCCCCTTGCGCCGAAAGAAGGCGTGCATTACAAGGTGCTGACGCAAAAAATGGAGACGCCCGCCGGCAAGCAGGTCGAGGTCATCGAATTCTTCGCGTATGCCTGCCCGCACTGCAACGTGTTCGAGCCGCTGCTGGCCGACTGGGCGAAAAAGCAGGGCAATAACATCGTCTTCAAGCGGGTCCACGTGGCGGGCGGCGCGCGCGCATTGCCGCAGCTGCGCATGTTCGCCACGCTCGAGGCGCTCGGCCTGGTCGAGCAGTACCACGGCAAACTGTTCGCCGCCATGCACCAGCAAGGCGTGCGCTTCGCCGACGACGAGCAGGTGCTCGACTGGGTGGCCAAGGCCGGCATCGACCGCGCCCGCTTTACCGACGCTTACCGGTCGATCGGCGTGCAGTCGCGGGTGCGCCGCGCCACCAACATGATGAACGACTACAAGATCGACCACTGGCCGATGATCGCCATCGACGGCCGCTTCATCACCTCGCCCTCGATGGCGAACCCGGAAGAGTCGCATGCGCACGGTTCCCACGCGCATAGCGAACTCGAACAGCAGCAAGTGGCCTTGCAGGTGATGGACGCACTGGTGGCAAAAGCCAAAGCGGACAAAAAATGACCGCGGCGGGGCGCGCGGACCGGGTCTTCATCACCGGCGCCTCGAGCGGCATCGGCGCGGCGCTGGCACGCGACTACGCCGCGCGCGGCGCCACGCTGGGCCTGGTCGCGCGGCGCGGCGACGTGCTCGCGCAGCTGATCGCTTCCCTCCCCCATCCCGAACGCCACCGCAGCTACGCGCTCGATGTGCTCGACCATGCGGCCCTGGAAGCGGCGGCACATGACTTCATGGCCAGCGCCGGCGGCGCCGACATCGTCATCGCCAGCGCCGGCATTTCGCACGGCACGCTCACCGAACGCCCCGAAGACCTGGCCGTGTTCGAGGCGGTGTTCGCCACCAACGTCAACGCCACCGTCGCCACCTTCGCGCCCTTCATCGGGCCGATGAAGGTGCAGGACGGCAGGCGGCGCCTGGTCGCGATCGGCAGCGTGGCCGGTGTGCGCGGCATGCGCGGCGCCGGCGCCTACTGCGCCTCCAAGGCCGCGGTGCACGCCTACTGCGAGTCGCTGCGCCTCGAACTGAATGCCTCGGGCATCCGCGTCGTGACGATCGCGCCCGGCTATATCGATACGCCCATGACCCGCCACAACCGTTTCCCGATGCCCTTCCTGATGCCGGCCGAGCGCTTCGCCGCCGCCGCCGTGCGTGCGATCGCGCGCGGCGACAGCTATCGCGTGCTGCCATGGCAGATGGGCGTAGTCGCCAAGCTGCTGCGCGCGCTGCCGAACGTCGTGTTCGACCTGCTGTTCGCGCGGGCGCCGACCAAGCCGCGCAAGGAGGCCGCATGAGCGGCGCCGCGATCGCCGCACTGTCCGGCTCTGGCGTCGCCGTCGAAGTGGTCGAGGAGACCGGTTCGACCAATGCCGACCTGCTGGCGCGCGCGGCGAGCCTGAACGCGCCGCTGCTGTTGGTTGCCCGCAACCAGACCGCCGGGCGCGGGCGCGCCGGGCGCAGCTGGCTCTCGTCCAGCGCCGGCTCGCTCACCTTTTCGCTGGCCTGGCATTTCGCGGGCGGCCTGCCGCGCCTGAACGGCCTGCCGCTGGCAATCGGCGTGGCCCTCGCCGAAACCCTCGAGCGCCTCGGCGTGCAGGTTGGCCTGAAGTGGCCGAACGACGTGCTGCGCGACGGCGACAAGCTGGCCGGCATCCTGATCGAAACCCAGGCCGCGCCCAAGGGCGGCGTGTGGGCCGTGATCGGCATCGGCCTGAACCTCATCATGCCGGATGAACTTGAAATGCAGATCGGGCGCAGCGTGGCCTCGCTGCCGTGGCTGGCGCGCATGGACCGCGACGCGCTGCTCGCCGCCCTGCTCGGCGGCCTGGCCGGCGCGCTGCGCGAGTTCGAACGCGCCGGCTTCTGCGCCTTTGCCGCGCGCTGGAACCTGCGCCATGCCTGGCAGGGCGAGCTGGTGACCCTGCTCGACGGTGGCGCCGTGCTGCACGAAGGGAGCGCGGCCGGCGTGGACGACGCCGGCCGCCTGCTGCTCGACACGCCCGAAGGCCGCATCGCGGTGCTGGCCGGCGACGTGTCGCTGCGTGTGAAAGGCGCTTAGATGCTGCTCCTGATCGATGCGGGCAATACCCGCGTGAAATGGGCAATCGCCAGTGAAACTGCCGCGCCAGGCGCGTGGCATGCGCACGGCGCGGTGTCCCACGCCGACCTCGACGCCGCTGCCCCCGCCTGGCACGGCCAGGGCGTCACCCGCGCGCTGGTCTCGAACGTGGCCGGCGCGGCGCTGCGCGCACGGCTGGCTGCCCTCTTGCAGCCGATTGACACCGAATGGTTCGCCTCCAGCGCCGAGCGCGCCGGCCTGGTGAACGGCTACCGCGAACCGGAACGCCTGGGCTGCGACCGCTTCGCCGCGGCGATCGGCGCGCGTGCGCTGGCGCCCGGCCGGGCGCTGGTCGTCGCCACCTGCGGCACCGCGACAACGGTCGATGCGGTGTCGAGCGACGGGCGATTCGTCGGCGGCATGATCCTGCCGGGCCTGGCGCTAATGGCCGGCGCCCTGGCGCAAAATACCGCGCAGCTGCCGCAAGCGGCTCCCGGCGCCGCGCCGCCGCCGCTGTTTGCCGACAATACGAACGATGCGATCGTGTCCGGCTGCCTCTCGGCACAGGCCGGCGCGATCGAACGCGCGGTGGCGGCGCACGGCGGCGCGCTGTGCATGCTCTCGGGGGGCGCGGCGCCGTATGTCGCGCCGGCTCTCACTTGCGGGCACCAGGTGGTCGATAATATCGTGCTGGTCGGGCTGCACGCGGTGGCGCTGGCTTCACTGCCAATGGGGGACAGGACTTGTTGAGATTCGTATTCTGGGCTTTGCTGTGCGCGAACGCGCTGCTGTTCGCGTACGGGCGCGGTTTGCTCGGCAGCTTCGAGCATGAAGCGCGCGAGCCTGCGCGCCTGCGCAACCAGCTCGCCGCCGACAAGCTGGTGCTGCTGAGCGGCGCCCAGGCGCAAGCCATGGCCGCTGCCGTCGCGCCGGCCGGTACCGCGCTTGGCGCCACGCCGGCAGCCATTTTGCCGCCCGCACCGGCGCTGGCTGCCTCGCCTGCCGTCGCCTGTGTCGAGACCGACGCCTTTGCCGCCGGCGACGCGCGCCGCTTCGAAACGCGCCTCGCACGCCTGGACCTGGGCGCGCGCCAGACCCGCCTGACGATACCGTTCCAGGAAGTGAGCAGCTACATGGTCTACCTGCCGCCGCAGGGCGGCAAGGAAGGCGCCGACCGCACCACCGCCGAACTGCGCGAGCGCGGCGTGACCAATTCCTTCGTCATGCAGGGAGAGTCGCCCATGAAATGGGCGATTTCGCTGGGCGTGTTCAAGACCGAGGCGGCGGCGCGCACGGAGTCTGCGCGGCTGGCGAAACAGGGCGTGCCGAACGCGCGCATCCTCCCGCGCGGCCCGCAATCGCAGCGCTTCGCGTACCGCTTCCGCGCGATCGATGCGGAGCTTCGCAACCGGATCGTCGAGGCCGGGCGCGGGATGCCGGCCGCCGTTCTACATATTTGCCGGTGAATCAGCGTCACGTACGGGGTCATTGAGGCCGATGGCCTCAATGACGGGTTCACCGGGCACTTGTGCCCACGCGGTACGGCGGTTAATCGTCGATTGCCTTGAATCTCGCAAACGGCGGCGATGCGTCGTATGCGGTTTCGATGGAAGCCGCCGGGTATTCACCCATGAAACGCGTGGGCACAAGTGCACACAACACCCTACGTTACGTGACGGTTAACATCGGATCGCATGCCGCGGGCAATTTGGCAAAACCATGATGGCCGTGTTTCGATCGTTGGCCTCGGTGTAACGTAGAGCGTGTGAAAAAATCGTCAGGGCAAGGGATGCGGCCACCCGACGCATCGCCGCATCGGCGGACCACGAAGACAGTACCCTGGTACGGCGAGACGAATGCAACGCAGCCATGGCAATTTTTTCACACGCTCGTAGGGTGGGCCGGGCCGACCCCGACGTTACGCGACCGCCGCGAAATAAATCTACCCTACCGCTTCACCACAATCGGCTTCAAGCCCAAGCCTGACGGCAGCGCCCTGGCCACCTGCTGCGCTTCCGCGCGCGTCCCGAACGGCCCGCCATACAGCCGATGCACCGGCCCGGACGCCGCCACCTCGAGGTTGCCGACCGCGACCCCGGCCTCAAGCAGCTTGCGGCTCATTTCCTGGGCCTTGTCGGCGCGGCCGTAGGCGCCCAGCTGCAGATAGAACCCGGCCGCCGCGGTGGCAGGCGCCACCGCCACCGCGGCCGCGCTGTCGGACTGCACGCGGTCTTCCAGCATCAGCGCGGCGATGTCGGGCGGCGCCGGGGTGACGTTCAAGGGTTGCTGCACCCTGGCCGGCGTGCCGCCGATTGCCTGGGCCAGCGAGGTCGCGGCGCGGCGCAGCGTGGCCAGGCGGCTCGGGTCGTGCGGGAACAGGCGCTCGAGTTCGACTTCGTGGCTGCCCTTGCCCAGCAGGCCGAGTTTGAGGGCCGCGGTGTACGACACGTCGACGATGCGGCTGGCGTGGAAGGGGCCGCGGTCGTTGATGCGCACGATGACCGACTTGCCGGTGGCGACGCTCGTAACGCGCGCGTACGACGGGATCGGCAGCGTCGGGTGCGCGGCCGTCATCTTGTACATGTCGTAGGGTTCGCCCGAGGACGTGCGCTGGCCGTGGAACTTGACGCCGTACCAGCTTGCCACGCCGCGCTGGGTGAAGGGTTCCTCGTGCAGGATCGGGTTGTAGGTCTGGCCGAACACGGAATACGGGCGGTTCGCCCACTTGGCATAGGGTTCGGCGCGCACGACGGCGTCCGGCACCAGTTCCAGGCCGGGCGGGATGTTGCGCCCCGGGCCGTCGTCCTTGTAATAGCCGCCGCGGCCGGAGCCCGCCGCCGGCAAGGCAATGTCGCCGTGGTTGGCCGTAATTTTGTGGTTCCAGGGCAGCGGGACCAGGCGTTTGTGTTCGCCGGTCGATCCGCATCCGGTCAACAATGCCGCGAGGGCAATGACCGCTGGGAGATGTCTCGGAGCGGTCATCGCATCCTCCTCCATTCAGGTCTGCACCAGTTTCCGGTGCCTTTGTATGCTCATCAATATACCAGCGCCGAGACCGAGCGTAATGAACGCGGTACCGCCGTAGCTCATGAAAGGTAGCGGAACTCCCACCACGGGGAGGATCCCGCTCACCATGCCCATGTTGACGAAGGCATACGTGAAAAAAATCATCGTGATCGCGCCGGCCAGCAGGCGCGAAAACATGTTCGGCGCATTCGCGGCAATCATTGCCCCGCGGCCGATCAGCAACAGATAGATTACCAAAAGAAATAGGTTGCCGACCAGTCCAAATTCTTCCGAGTACACCGAGAACAGGAAGTCGGTCGTCTGCTCGGGCACGAATTCGAGCTGGCCCTGGGTGCCCTGGGTAAAGCCTTTCCCCGTGACGCCGCCGGAACCGATCGCGATCACCGACTGGATGATGTGGAAGCCCTTGCCCAGCGGATCCGAGGTCGGGTCGATCAGGGTCATGACGCGTTCGCGCTGGTAGTCGTGCAGCATCGACCAGGCGACCGGCATGCTGGCGGCGGCGGCCACGGCCAGCCCGATCAGCACTTTCCACGGCAGGCCGGCCAGGAAGATGACGTAGAAACCGGAGGCGCCCACCAGCAGCGCCGTGCCGAGGTCGGGCTGCTTGGCGATCAGCACGAAGGGAATCAGGAGCAGCACGGCCGCCACCAGGAAGGACTTCCATTCCGCCACCTTGGCGCGCTGCTGGAAGTACCAGGCGATCATCAGGGGCGTGGCGATCTTCATGATCTCGGACGGCTGGATGTCGATACCCAGGTGCAGCCAGCGGCGCGCGCCCTTCTTGATGATGCCGAACATCGCCACCGCGATCAGGAGCGTGATGCCGAAGGTATAGATCGGCACCGCCAGGCGCATCAGGGTCTGCGGCGGAATCAGCGAGGCCACCCACATGACGACGAAGGCGAGGATGAAGTTGCGCATCTGGGACTCGACCCGGCCCGGGAATTCGATGCCGGCCGACGACATCGTGATCATGCTGGTGGTGACGAGCATGAACAGGATCATCGCCAGCGGCCAGTCGAAGACGTTGAAATACGGCTTCAGCCGGCGGCTGAGGGAACGCCGCTCCGGATAATATGCCATCGTTTACTCCTTGGTGGTGGCGGGCGCGGCCGGTGCGGCGGCGCCTGGCGCGCGCGGCGCGGACGTGGCGGCTGCGGGAACGGTGGCGGCGCTTGCCGCCGCCGTCGTGATGGCGCGCGCGGGCGCTGCTGCTGCGGCGCCGGCAACGACAGTTTTTTTGGCCGCCGGTGTGTCGACGGGCTTTTTCGGCGCAGGACGTTTGCCCAGCAGGTAGTAGTCGAGCGCTTTTCGCGCGATCGGCGCCGCCGAGGCCGCGCCGAAGCCGGCATTCTCGACCACCAGGGCAATCGCGATGCGCGGCTTGTCGGCCGGCGCGAACGCGGTGTAGAGCGCGTTGTCGCGGTGGCGCTCGTCGATCGCGCTGGCATTGTACTTCTGCCCTTTCAGGCCGATCACCTGCGCCGTACCGGTCTTGCCGGCCGAGATATAGCCGGCGTTGGCGAAGGCGCGGTGGCCGGTGCCGTAGGACTCCTGGGTCACGCCGACCATCGTGCTCTTGATGAAGTCGATGTTTTCCTGCTTGAGCGGGATGCGCCGGGTTTCCTTGGCCACGGTCAGGGTGCGCTGGCGCGTGGCGCCGTCCTCGATCAGCTTGACCAGGTGCGGCTTCATGACCACGCCGTTGTTGGCCAGGTTGGCCACCGCATGCGCCAGCTGGATCATCGAATAATTGTTGAAGCCCTGGCCGATCGAAATCGAGATGGTGTCGCCGCCGACCCACTTCTGGGCCGCGCGGTTGCGCTTGAAGCGGTTGGCCTTCCACTCTTTCGACGGCAGCACGCCGGTCTTTTCGTGATCGAGGTCGATGCCGGTCGGCTCGCCGAAGCCGAACGGGCGCATGAAGGCGGAGAGCCGGTCGATCCCCATCTCGTGGCCGAGCTGGTAGTAATAGGTGTCGCAGGACTCGACCACCGATTTGTACATGTCGACATAGCCGTGCCCGCCCGGCTTGTCGTCGTTGAAGCGGTGCCCGCCGAGCATGAAGAAGCCGGGGTCGCGGATGCCGTCCGACGGGCGGCGCAGGCCCAGCTCCAAGGCTGCCAGCGCCATGAAGGGCTTGAAGGTGGAACCCGGCGGATAGGTGCCCGACAGCGGACGGTTCATCAGGGGTTTATCCAGCGAGGTATTGAGTTCGTTCCAGCTCTGGGTATCGATGCCGTCGACGAACAGGTTCGGGTCGAAGCCGGGGCGCGACACATAGGCCAGCACGTCGCCGGTCTCGGGCTCGATCGCGACAAAGGCGCCGCGCTGCTCGCCGAAGGCTTCCTCGACCACCTTCTGCAGTTCGACGTCGATCGACAGGATCAGGTTGCTGCCCGGGACCGGCGGACGGCGCGACAGCGTGCGGATGGCGCGCCCGCCGGCCGAGCGCTCGACCTGTTCGTAGCCGGTCGTGCCGTGCAGGTAGCGCTCGTATTTCTTTTCCAGCCCTTCCTTGCCGATATGGTCGGTGCCGTTGTAGTTGGCGGCGTCGTCGCCCTCGGCCAGCGCTTCGGATTCGCGCTGGTTGATGCGGCCGATATAGCCGACCACGTGCGAGGCCACTTCGCCCAGCGGATACTGGCGAAACAGCCGCGCCTGCACTTCGACGCCCGGAAAACGGAAGCGCTGCGCGGTGAAGCGCGCCACCTCGTCGTCGGTCAGGCGGGTGCGCAGCGGCACGCTGGCGAAGGTGCGCGACTCTTCCATCAGGCGCTTGAAGCGCTTGCGGTCTTTCGGCTCGATCGATACCAGCTTGGCCAGTTCGTCGATCACCGAGTCCATGCTGGCCTGCAGTTTCGAGGGCGTGATCTCGAGCGTGTAAGCCGAGTAGTTGCGTGCCAGGACGACGCCGTTGCGGTCGACGATCAGGCCGCGATTCGGCACGATCGGCACCAGCGCGATGCGGTTGTCCTCGGCCTGGGCGGCGTATTTGTCGTGCTGGATCACCTGCAGCCAGACGAAGCGCGCCACCAGCAGTCCGAAGCAGACGAAGACCAGCACCAGCAGCACCGTCAGGCGCAGACGGAAATGGTGGATCTCGCGGTCGCTGTCTTTAATTTCAGTCATCACTGCGTTCGGTCATTGCTGCGTTCCAGGAACATCAGATCGGGCGGGTATGGTCGCGGTCGACCGCACGGCGCTGGGGCGCCAGCAGCAGCCAGGTAATGACCGGCCACAGGACGACGGCGACCGCGCTTTCGATGAAGTGCAGCCAGCCGGTAAAGCGGCCGGTGGCGAAGAAATGCACCATCGACTGGATCGCCTGCGCCAGCAGCAGCAGCGGAAACACGTGCATGGCCTGGGTCAGCACCGGGAACCACAGCACGCGGCGGTGGATCATCGTCGCGACATACGACAGCAGCGTGTAGGCCAGCGCATTCTCGCCCAGCAGCGTGGCGTCGTGCACGTCCATCAGGAGGCCCATGCCGAAGGCAACGCCGATGCCGACTTTGCGCGGCTGGTGAATGCCCCAGAAGACCAGCACCAGCGCCACGAAATCGGGCGCGCCGGTCCACTGGCCCCAGGGCAGCAGGTTGAGCATGAAGGCGCAGGTCAGGCTGAAGATGATGAACAGCGGGCTGACCGGCAGCAGGATGTAGTTGGTACGCTGGCCGGGCATCATGCGCCCTCCTTCCGGGGTGCCGCTGCAAGCGACAGGGTGGTGGCGGCCGATGGCATTGCCGGACGCGCGGCGCCGGTTGCCGCCGGCGGGTTCGCGGCTGGCGCGCCGGCGGCCGGCGGCGTTGCTACCGGCGTGGCGGCGGGACGTACCGCGCCAGGCGCGGTGGCCGCGGGCAGCGGCGTGGCGCCGGCGGGCGTCGCGGCG
>JANNNC010000149.1:0-11356 GCA_031398335.1 Massilia sp. | reverse complement strand
TGCAGTTGGAGGGGCTGGATCGGCATCATCGGCTGATCGACAGCTACAGGAAATTGCATAAGGCGCGGGCCAAGGCTGCGGCTATTTCTGGCTAGGGCTACTCGTCATGGGTGGATCTGCGAAGACACCATTTGTCCCGTCTGAATAGTTTGTCGATGCATGGGCAGGAATGCGTTCCAGGTACCCTGGGACTTGACCGGCCAGTGTTTGGAATTCGACCCGGCAACCACGCAGAAACGCCTGGGCGACGGGTTTTACGAACAGCGCCTCGTGCGCGAACAGCTGGGGGAATTGACCGGGCACAGGCCATACAGCGGCGCCAGCGACGACAGCATCTACAGCCAGCTGCTGACAAATGCCGTCAGCGCTGCAAAGGAGCTCGGGCTGCGCCCCGGTATCGCGCTGAGTGCCGAACAGGTCAGACACCTGACGAGCGACATCGCCTGGATGGAAAGCCAGGTCGTGATGCTGCCCGACGGCAGTACCGAAACCGTGCTGGTGCCCAAGGTCTACCTTGCGCATGTGGGCGCACACGCATTGCAGCAAGGCGGGGCCCTCGTGACCGGAAACGGTATAAGATCGACACGACGGAGAGCATCGTCAACAGCGGCGGCGTGATCGATGGCGGCAAAGGCCGCACTCTGCTGCTGGCAGGGCTGGATGTTGTGAACCGGGGAGGCAGGATCAACGGCGGCTCGGTGGCACTGAAGGCCGAACGCGAGGTCAAGAACGAATCCCTGGCTCTGGCCGGTTCATCCTACGGACCGGGGAGGGCGCCCGGCGTGTAACCCAAGGTCTGCGCCGGTGCCATCGTTTCCGATTGCGGCAACAGGAGCCCGGGCAGTTTGATCAATGGGAAAAGCGCCTCGTATGGAACGGGATTACAGCTGTTGGACCCATCGGGCTGACACACGCGCACCCGGACAAAACGAATGCAGTTGCCGGCGTAAGGATCCGTCATACAGTTGAGGCGGTTACGGGCAGGACTGTCGGGCAAGGGATTGACAAGTGGTGTGGACAGGTTGCCTCCAGCGTCACGCGAAAGCGACAGGTATTCGAGCTTGAGGTGGGCGGGCGTCACAGGGGCGCCCAGCACGAGGTTGCCGTTCGTGTCTTGAAACAGCGCCCGTTGCTGGATGTCTTCTTGCGCATCCGCGTCGAAAGGTGAATTGATCGCCAGGACGGCTGCCCGCCTGCTTACCTCCTGCAAGGTATTGAAGAGGTAGATCAGCCGTGCAATTTCCATGACGCCGAATACGAGCGTAAAAAAAAGGATCGCAAGAACGGCGAATTCGACGGCCGCGGTACCTCGCTGTTTCGTTGCCCGCAAGTTATGCGGGCGGAGCGGTTGATGATTAGCGTCCCACATAGCGCATAGTCACTCCAGCCATAATGGTAAATCCTTCGGTCCCGACAACAGGACCCGTGAAGGGCTCAAGGAACGGATCGACAACCGTCATTGAAATGCTGGTCCGGACCAGTGAGCGGTATCGGGATCAAGGTCAAGCAATATCAGGCATGGCTCATGGGTAGAGCTCCACTTGTCCGACCAGTGTCCCGGGTCTGGTCAGGCCCGCAAACTCGGCATAGAGATCGTCTGCTGTCGCGTGTATCGTCATGTAGAACCGCCCGACGCCGAGTACCTGCGCCGACGCCGGCGAGCCCGCGGGCACCGGGCACTGCAGTAACGGAACGTTCAGTATGCGCCTGTCTGCCACGCCTTTCAGCCCACCCGCCGGGGCCGTGGCATACGTTTTGTAGGGAGTGGAATATGTGCCCTTCAACTTGGGGGAGCCCGGCGTGTACAGCGTCGACCAGTCCTTGTCGGCATCCAGCGTCGCGTATCCCGCTGCAGGCTCGGACTTGCCGTAGGTTACGTAACTCGCGTATTTGGCCGCTTTCGCATAGATCCAGAGCGGGCCATACAAGTCAGGTGTCGTGTCGGCTGGAATCTCGGATACTCCCAATTCCGCGAGCGTGAACAACTTCGTGTCGGTCGTCTTTTCCTGCGCCGACTGTCCCTTTGGCTTATCCGTCATCCAGCTGATGGTGTCGAGGGTGTACTGCTTGATATTGGTATCCGGCGGCGCGCTGACGGTAACGCAGGGACCGGACCCAAAGCGGGAATTCAGGTGGCCGGACACCAGGTCCAGCGGGAAACCATGGTCAACCGTTATATTCTTGCCGGTTACGGTCGCCATGGCCATCGTGCCGGTGCAGACAAATGGCGCGATGACGTCGAGCCGCGACTTCACCGACGAGCCGGTCGTCCCGGGTGGTGCAACTGGATTGATCAGGAAATTTGCGCCTGAAGCTTTGCTGTTCGGATTAAGCTTCATCAGGTTGTAACTCACCCCGCGGCGAAAACCGTATTCCACCAATTCCTGGCCCCGTGCGACTCCCAGCGTGGCCGGCGTATCCGACATTGAACAAATCGCCAGCGGCAGGACATTGACCGTCGAGCGCCCCGCAGTTGCCCGGCCTCCGATTTTGGCGGAAGCCATGCTGGACGACACCACTGGAAGGAGCAACATGGCGACATGGCCGGGCTGCTCATCAAGCTCGCTGATATCGACCTGTGCGTAGAACAGATTCTCTGCTTGTCCATCTGCCGCGTCTGCGTCCACCCAAATACTTCCCGACGGTGCGGAACTGAACTTGAGTGCCTTGTTATTCCAGTTAATGGCGGAACCGTTGTAGTTGTACAGAGAGTTCCTGCCGGCGGCTTCGCCGGCGGCCGTTCGCGCCCGAACGATACCAGGAGCAGTCCCATCGAGCTCGGCCGCTGCGGCGAGCGCAATCGTGTCCGCTACCGATTGCAGCTCGGCCTTGCGGTTATACATCCTGCTGAAGTCGATCGCCATGCCACAAAATCCAAGGATGACGATGAGGAGCACCGCTGTTATCACAGCGAAGGCACCTCGCTCCCGTCGTGGAAGCGGCAAGCGCCCAATCGACCGGAATCCGGTGCATTGGGAAGCCCCCTTCAGCTGATTGTCGTTCTTGAGCATCTGCTTCTCGCACAAAGAAATTTGTGGGACTTTGTATTGCATATTGGAAATTATAGAGAGATGTGATCAGGAAAGATTGAGATGGCGCAAGCTACGGCAGCGCTTCCGTGGCGCCCGTAAACCTCTCATGAATCGCCAACATCCCGGTGGCGCCCGAAAACCGGCGCGTCAACATCGTCAATCTCGCGCGCCAGCAATAGCGGGCCTGCGGGCTTCACGGAGCACCATGGCCGCGCGAGGGCGACAGTGATAAACTCGCGCCCTTACATCCACGTTTCAACAAGCCATGACGAACAAAAAACAGCCCGCAGCCGGCAAACCAGAGGGCGCGCCCGCGGGCCGGCCGGAAAATCCCTTCATCGACGCCGGCTTCTATGACCGCGTGCGCGATTACACCGAGCGCGACGCCACGTTCTCGAAAGAGTTGAAGGCAATCGGCGACCGCGGCGCCGGCAAACAAAGCACCGACGCACGCGTTGCGCCCTCGCTGGAATTGCTGCGAGGAGTGGTCAAGAAGGGCGTCTCGCTCAAGGACATGCTGGATCGCATCGTGTCAGGCGCCGATTCCGGCCTGTGGGAACCGTGGCTCGCCACCTACGGGATCGAATTGCGGGGCGTCAGCTACGCCAGAACGGGCCCGCGCAATGCCAGGCTGGCGCTCGACATGAGCCTGAACGCCAAGGCCAATCCCCTGTTCGCCAACGCCGGCATCCGCAACTGGCGCAGCCTGGTCGCACAAGACTGCGCCCAGTTGCAGGTCGAGAAGCCAACCGTGGAGACGGCAGCGAAGGCCTACGCCATCTTCTTCCTCGACGCGGCAGAGTAAAAGCGCCTGACACAAGCTCCATAGCTGCGTTGCAGCTCCTTGCTGTACAGTCGTACTGCCTTCGTCGCCGCGCCTTGCTCTGAAGCTTGTGTCAGGCGCTCCAAGCCGGCGAGCATCGTGGCGGCAACACCACCGATGAGCCATGGCATAATTGTCATCGGCGGTGCACTGGGCGCCTTGCCGCTTCAGCGAAAGGAAATCCGATGGTGCTCGAGAGTGCGGAACTGTTGATCAAGGCCGGCATGGAAGACGAATTCGAGGCCGGCGTACGCCAGGCGACGCCGCTGTTCCAGCGTGCGCGCGGCTGCGAAGGCATGCAGTTGCAGTGCGGCGTCGAAAACCCGCGCGCCTATCGCCTGCTGGTGCGCTGGCAAACGCTCGACGACCATACCGTCCATTTCCGCGGCAGCGAGGATTTCCAGGAATGGCGCCGCCTGGTCGGCCACTGCTTCGACGGTGCTCCGAATGTCACCCACCTCGACACCGTGCCGGGCGGCTTCTGATCGATCGCGCCATGTGCGTCAACTACCGTCCTCCCACACCCGAACAATTCGGCACCCTCGGCGCCTTCAGCGACCTGCCTGCCGATTGGCGCTGGCCTGAGGAAACCTGGAAGGATTACGCCGCCCCGATCCTGCGCACTGGTGCCGATGGCCGCCCGGCCGCTTGGCTGGCCAGCTACGGCATGGTGCCGCGGCGCCGGATCCCGCCCGACATCAAAGCCTTCGACACCATGAACGCGCGTGCGGAATCGCTCGGCGAACGGCGCTCCTTCGCCCCGGCCTGGCGCGGGTTGCAGCTGTGCGCGGTGCCGATGGCCTGGTTCTACGAACCCTGCTACGAGAGCGGACGCGCCGTGCGGCATGCGATCGGCATGGCTGACGAGTCGCTGTTTTTTGTCGCCGGGCTGTGGCGCGACTGGCAGGAAGCGGACGGTTCTGTCCAGTCTTCGTTTACGCAGATTACAATCAATGCGGACGAGCACGAGTTGATGAGCCGCATGCCCAAGCCGGGCGACGAGAAGCGTTCGCTGGTGATTCTTCCGCACCACGAAGTGGGCGATTGGCTTGCCTGCACCGACGTCGAGATGGCGCGCAGTTTCCTGCGACCTTATCCGGCGGCGGGGATGCGGGATTGGCCGGCGCCGGCGGCGTCGCGCAAGGTTGCGGAGCCCTCGCTGAACCTTGAGCTGTTTTGATCGCCTAAATCCACTTTACGTAAATCGGAACCGTTGTTGCCGTAATCGCTTACTTAGAACCTATCCCAGTAGGGAGGAGGAAGTTGATGACGACATGCGCGTCTGCGATGCATGGCAAGCGGGAGCAAGGCGCGAGGAGGCCGTGGCGAGCCACGCAAAGACGAGCAAGACTGCGCCTGCTTGTCAGGCGCGTCAGCAACGACTCATTCCCTACCGGGATAGGTTCTTAGTGGCTGGCATCGACGCAGATAAGCATCGGGTTCAACAGGTGCGAAGCACGATATAAGGCCTGAGTTCAGGGAGTTGCTACTTCGAACCGTTTTTCATATGCCTTGCTCGCACTCTCAAGGTCACAGTAATTTTTATCCTGTCGATCGTCAACTTCCAAAGCGCCGCCGGAACTTTTCTGCCGAGTTTATCCGTGATCGCACCGTCGATCCAATTACGGCCCCAAAGTCTGACAGGGCCTTGAACATGGACAATCAAGTATGAACGCTGCGTAATGGGGGCGTATGGCGTATGGCGCCTGGCGAAGCGGCGACATGCGGCTCACAAAAGTATACTGCCCAAAGTTGATATCAGCCGCCGCTCGCAACGAACTGTTCGCTGACGAGTTCGGAGGAAGTTTGGATTGTTTCCAGCCGGAGACTCATCGTGAAGTAACGCTGCTTTACAAACAAGAAGCCCTCGAATGGGTCCAGTGCCTGAGCATCATGAGACCAAGGCAATCCCCTCACGCGCCACGTGCCATTGATGTCGGGTCGGGGAGCCAAAATCTTGGGCATCCATCGCTATAAACCGATATGAAATATTGTCAGGGCGACGGCTGTCGCAGTGACTGGAGCGGATACAAGCCTGAATACATCATATAGCCCCTCCGGGGTTGGACCCAGGGCGGATGCAAGAAAAAATGCGCCGCATGCGATCAGAGCCAGTACAGCGATTTGCAACCTGTTCGGCATTGTGTGCTTCACTCAAATTGACGAGCCACTGTGAACGGATATGCGAGTGCACCAACCGTTTTCAGTTATGGGCTGCACGATTACCTCCATACCTTTGACAGCGGCAAAATGGAATTGTTTGGATTTTTTGCGGAAGCAGCCGCGCTCAAGAATGCACCTTTCAGGATTTCACACTAGGCTACTGGTTGGTAGAGCCGGGCAACGAGAGCAGGACAATGTGACGGCAGGGGGATTAGGCGCCGGACCTGCTGTATCACCGAGCGCCTCTTTGCCTGCACGCTGCCTTCAGGCAGGTTAATATCCTCCTTTCCCAACCCAGGATCCCACCCGCCATGACCATGTCCAGCTACCCCGACACCCGCCTCCTCATCGCCAACGAATGGCTTGACGCCAGCGGCGGCAAAACGATCCCCGTGCTTAACCCGGCCACCGGCCAGCCGATCGGCACCGTTGCCCACGCCACCATTGCCGACCTGGACCGCGCGCTGGAAGCAGCCCAGAAAGGTTTCGAGACATGGCGCGCGGTGTCGGCTGCCGAACGTGCCGCCACCATGCGCCGCGCCACACAGCTGCTGCGCGAACGCGCCGGCGACATCGCGCGCCTGCTCACGCAAGAGCAGGGTAAACCCCTGGCCGAAGCCAAGGGCGAGATCCTGGCCGGCGCCGACATCATTGACTGGTTCGCCTTCGAGGGCATGCGTGTGTATGGCCGCATCGTCCCGTCGCGCAATCCGGCGGCGCAGCAGCTGGTGCTCAAGGAGCCGGTCGGTCCGGTGGCCGCTTTCACGCCGTGGAACTTCCCGATCAACCAGATCGTGCGCAAGCTCGCCGCCGCGCTGGCGACCGGCTGCTCCTTCCTGTGCAAGGCGCCGGAAGAAACCCCGGCCTCGCCCGCAGCCTTGCTGCAGTGCTTCGTTGACGCCGGCCTTCCGCCGGGCGTGGTGGGACTGGTGTTCGGCGACCCGGCCGAGATTTCGGGCTACCTGATCCCGCACCCGGTCATCCGCAAGGTGACCTTTACCGGTTCGACGCCGGTCGGTAAACAATTGGCAGCGCTGGCCGGTGCGCACATGAAGCGCGTGACGATGGAGCTGGGCGGGCATGCGCCGGTCATCATCGCCGAAGATGCGGACGTGGCGCTTGCCGTGAAAGCCGCCGGCGGCGCCAAGTTCAGGAACGCCGGCCAGGTCTGCATTTCGCCGACCCGCTTCCTGGTGCACAACGCGATCAAGGATGAATTCACCGCCGCTTTCGTGCAGCATGCCGAGCGCCTGAAACTGGGCGATGGCCTGGCCGAGGGCACGACGCTGGGGCCGCTGGCCAACGCGCGCCGCGTGACCGCACTGTCGAAAGTGATCGAGGATGCACAGGCGCGCGGCGCGACGCTCGCCACCGGCGGCAAGCGCATCGGCGAGACCGGTAACTTCTTCGCACCGACCATCCTTGCCGACGTGCCGCTGGACGCGAGCGTGTTCAACGACGAGCCTTTCGGCCCGGTCGCCGCGATCCGCGGCTTCGACAGCCTGGAAGACGCGATCCAGGAAGCGAACCGCCTGCCGTATGGCCTTGCCGGCTACGCCTTCACGCGCTCGATCAAGAACGCGCAGCTGCTGATGAACCGCATGGAAGTGGGCATGGTGTGGATTAACCAGCCGGCCACGCCGAGCGCCGAGATGCCGTTCGGCGGCATCAAGGATTCGGGCTATGGTTCCGAAGGCGGGCCTGAGGCGATGGAGGCCTACCTGAACACCAAGGCGGTGTCGATGGTCGGTGTCTGAGGGGTCGCGCCCTTGAAACGGGAAAACTGATTTCAGGGCTTTTTTTACACGCGGACGCTGGCAATCAAACATTGCCCATCAGCGGAATCACCCCGAACACCAGCGCGGCGGCCAGCATCACCAGCGCCGCCGTGACTTACCCGCGCAAGCTGCGCTTCGTCGCGCTCAAAGGCGGCGGCGAACAATTTACCGCCATGCAGGCCAACCACGTGCAGGCGATATCGGGCGACACCTCCGAAGCGCTCCTGTACGCGCGCGACGGCAAGGTGCGCGTGCTGGCGGTGCTGGCCGAGCAGCGCCTGCCGGGCATGCTGGCCAATGTGAAAACCGCGCGCGAGCAAGGCGACGACGTGGTGTGGCCGGCGGTTCGCGGGGTCTGGATGGGGCCGGGCGTGAGCGAGGCCGACTACCGGCGCTGGGTCGCGGCCTTCGCCCGCATGGAAGCGATGCCCGGCTTCGTGCACACGCGCACGCAGGCCGGGCTGTATCCGTTTTCGCTGACCGGCGACGCGCTGACCCGTTACGTCAGGCAGGCCGTTGCCGGCTACAGCCAGCAGGCCAGGCAGTTCAAGCTGGTGCGCGAACGCTAGCGCGTTTCTTCCTACAGCAGGAAGGCGCGCCCGCCGCCGTCCCCCAGTGCTTCCCCGGCGATCGTCTCGTCCTTCAGGGCGACGCCGCTCAGCTCCCGGCGGCGCGATTCAGACAGCAGGTAATGCAACCGGGCTGCCGCCTCCCCGAACCCCAGCCCGGCCGGACGAACGTTCGAGATGCAGTTGCGCCGTTCGTCGGTCAGGCCGGCGCGCGGCGCCCAGGTGAGGTAGAGGCCCATGCTGTCGGGCGAACTCAGGCCCGGCCGCTCGCCGATCAGGACCACGACGATCTTCGCTCCCAGCAGTTCGCCGACCTCGTCGCCGACCGCCACCCGCCCTTGTTCGACGATCGCCAGGGGCGCGAAGGTCCAGCTTTCGCCCGCCAGCCGTGCGTGCAGCGCCTGCAAAAAGGGCGCCGCGTGCTGGTTGATGCCGAGGGCCGACAAGCCGTCCGCGACGACGATGGCGAGATCGCACGAGGGTTCACCGGCGCCGCCATGGGCCGCCAGCCGCGCGCGCGACGGCGCGTCCAGCCTGCGCCCGAGATCGGGCCGCTGCAGATAGACGTTGCGGTTTTCCGCTGCGCTGTGCAGCAGCAGGGGAGGGGACGATCCCGGCCAGGCGGCGTCCAGCGTGCGTGCCAGGTCTGCGGTCTCGAGGGCCTGGTGCACGGCGTCGCGCGCACGGGCGTGGGCCAGCTGGAAGTCGAGCTGGGCGTTTGTTGGCTGGCTCACGCCGCTGCGCCCGAGCGCAATGCGCGCGGCGGTGAAACGGCGCAAGGCTTGCCAGGGGTCTGCGGTCATGTCGGCCATCGTTCTTCCTCAGGTCAGCTGCAGCAGGGCGCGCTCGAAGGCCGGCGGCAGCGCGCGGCCCAAGGTGGCCTGCGCATCGTCCGTGAAAATGCCCTGGCCGCGCAGCCAGGCGAGAAACTCCGGCGCCGGCTGCAGCCCGAGCGCACGGCGCGCATACAGGGCGTCGTGGAAAGACGTGGTCTGGTAATTCAGCATGATGTCGTCGGCGCCGGGAATGCCCATCACGAAGGTGCAGCCGGCCGCGCCCAGCATCGTGAGCAAGACGTCCATGTCGTCCTGGTCGGCTTCGGCGTGGTTGGTGTAGCAGACGTCGACGCCCATCGGCAGGCCGAGCAGCTTGGCGCAGAAATGGTCTTCCAGGCCGGCGCGGACGATCTGCTTGCCGTCGTACAGGTATTCCGGCCCCATGAAGCCGACCACGGAATTGACCAGCAGCGGCTTGAAGGCACGCGCCACCGCATACGCGCGCGCTTCGCAGGTCTGCTGGTCGAGGCCATGGTTGGCATTGCTCGAGAGCGCGCTGCCCTGGCCGGTCTCGAAGTACATCACGTTATTGCCCAGCGTGCCGCGCCCGAGGGAGAGGGCAGCCGCGCGCGCTTCCCGCAGCAGCGCCAGGTCGATGCCGAAGCTGGCGTTCGCGGCCTGGGTCCCGGCGATCGACTGGAACACCAGGTCCACCGGCGCGCCGCGCTCGATGGCGGCCATGGTGTTGGTCACATGGGTCAGCACGCAGGACTGGGTCGGGATCGCATGGCGGCTGATGACGTCGTCGAGCATGGTGACGAGTCGAATCACCTGCGCCACGTTGTCGGTGGCCGGGTTGATGCCGATGACGGCGTCGCCGCTGCCGTACATCAGGCCGTCGAACAGGCTGGCCGCGATGCCGGAGGCGTCATCGAGCGGATGGTTCGGCTGCAGGCGGGTCGAGAACGTACCGGCCAGGCCGATCGTATTGCGAAAACGTGTAACGACGCGGCACTTGCGCGCGACCAGCACCAGGTCCTGGATGCGCATGATTTTCGACACGGCTGCCGCCATCTCGGGCGTGATGCCCGGGGCGATCCTGCCGAGTGTCGCTTCGTCGGCCGCGTCGCCCAGCAGCCAGTCGCGAAAATCCCCGACCGTCAGGTGGCGGATCGGCGCGAAGGCCGCCGCGTCGTGGCTGTCGACGATCAGGCGCGTGACTTCGTCGAGTTCGTAGGGAACCACTGCTTCGTTGAGGATGGTGGTCAAGGGCAGCTCGGCCAGCGCCATCTGCGCCGCCACGCGTTCCTCGGCGCTGCCGGCCGCCACGCCCGCCAGGTAGTCGCCCGAGCGCGCGGGTGAGGCCTTGGCCAACAACTCGCGCAGATCGGCAAAGGTATGGGTGCGGCTGCCGACACGGTGGGTAATCTGGGTCATCGCTGGTTCCTTCGTTTTCCCGACGGTGTGCATCGGCTACGATCCTGCCACACTTTTGATCCGGTTTGACAGACAGTTGGGTGCCGGCCAACCGGGTCGGGCGATCTGTTGGTTCCGGTACGACGAGCCGGGGCAGGAACAAGTTCCATGCAGGGCGCATGGCCTGGCACAGTTGATGCATGACTGGTAGCGAGCGCAGTCGGCAGGCTCATTTTCTATTTCGACCCATTGGCAACGCGGAGCACGATCATGAATACCTTGGTTATCAAGGACCTGGGGGTCACCCACGCAGCAGACGGCAAGGACGGCAAGGCCCGTTCACTGTCGCCCGAGGAAATGCAAGAAGTACACGGCGGGAGCACCATCGCCGTACTGGTCGACGGCCGGCCCGGCGGCCTGGTCGACGATTTCCAGCTGCAGATGGCCATCTTCAAGGGCGACATCGGCGTCACCGTAGTCTAAGAACCTATCCCAGCAGGGAATGAGTCGTTGCTGACGCGCCTGACAAGCGGACGCAGCGGAGCTCGTCGCGCATTTGGCAAATTCGTGGCTCGCCATGCGGCCTCCCCGCGCCTTGCTCCCGCTTGCCACGCATCGCAGACGCGCATGTCGTCATCAGCTTCCTCCTCCCTACTGGGATAGGTTCTTAGCCGGTCGCGTCGCTCTACCCGGGAAAGGCCCGCTTCGGCGGGCCTTTTTTGACTCCTGGTTGTTTCGTGTGGTCGACAAAGCGTTGCTAAATGCTGACTCGGCAGCAGGGAGAATTTGACCTTGGCGC
>JANNNC010000140.1:0-20948 GCA_031398335.1 Massilia sp. | reverse complement strand
CGATGGTGGCCAGCGAACCGAGGATCAGGATCGCGCCCACATACGGGAACACCGTGGTGCCGAGCGCATTGAAGGCCTGGGCAAACGTCAGGCGGCTGTGCGCGGTGGCCGGCGCCCCCAGCAGCGAGATCAGCGGGTTGGCCACCACCTGCACGATGGTGATGCCCGAGGCCAGCACGAACAGGGCGACCAGGAAGGTGGCGAACACGCCCGAGGACGAGGCCGGAATGAAGAGCAGGCAGCCGACCGTCATGGTCAACAGGCCGACGACGGCGGTGCGCATGTAGCCGATGCGGCGCACGATGGCGGCGGCCGGAATCGAGACGATGAAGTAGGCCGCGAAGAAGGCCGACTGCACCAGCATCGCCTGCGCATAGCTCAGCGTGAACAGGTCTTTCAGCTTCGGGATGATGACGTCGTTCAGGCTGGTAATGCCGCCGAAAATGAAGAACAGGGCAAAGACGAAGGTCTGCAGGCTGGCGGCATTTGCCGGTACGCCATTGGTGGCCGCGGCCGGTGGAGAGTCGATGTGCATGATGGACGAAAATACGCGCCGCGGCGGGGTGCTACAGCATCTCGTTGATGATACCGACGATGTCCTCGCCGTAGGAAACTAGTTTCTTTTCGCCCACGCCGGTCACGCCGCGCAATTGATCGAGCGACGTCGGTTTCACTTTGGCAATCTCGCGCAGCGTCGCATCCTGGAACACGACATAGGCCGGCACGCCGTGCTCGCGCGCGCTGCCCATGCGCCAGGAGCGCAGCCGGTCGAAGATCGCTTGCTCCGATTTCGACAGTTCCAGTTCGTCGTAACCCTTGGAGGTGGCGACGGCACGTTTCGGCTTGACCGGTTTCTGGTACTGGCGCAATTGCACCTTCTGCCCGCCTTTCAAGACCGGACGCGCGGCGTCGGTCAGTTTCAGCGCGCTGTAGGATTCGTGGTCGACCGTGATCAGGCCAAGCGCGATGGTCTGGCGCACAATCGCGCGCCACTCCTGCTCGCCGCGGTCGTTGCCGATGCCGTACACGGACAGGGAATCGTGGTGCCACTGGCTGATGCGGTCGGTTTGCATACCGCGCAGCACGTCGATCACGTGGCCGGCGGCAAAGCGCTGGTCGACCCGGTAAATGGTCGACAACAGCTTTTGCACCGGCACCGTCGCATCGATGCTTATTGGCGGTATCAGGCAGGTATCGCAATTGCCGCACGGACCCGAGGGCTCGCCGAAATAGTCGAGCAGGCGCATGCGCCGGCAGGACAGGGTTTCGCACAGGCCGAGCATGGCGTCGAGTTTAACTCCCAGCACGCGTTTGAATGTTTCGTCGGCTTCGGATTCGGCGATCATGCGGCGCTGCAGCACCACGTCTTGCAAGCCATACGCCATCCAGGCGCTGGCCGGCCCGCCGTCGCGCCCGGCCCGGCCCGTCTCCTGGTAATAGCCTTCGATACTTTTCGGCAGGTCCAGGTGGCAGACGAAACGCACGTCCGGTTTGTCGATGCCCATGCCGAAGGCAATCGTCGCCACCATCACGATGTTTTCTTCGCGCAGGAAACGCGCCTGGTGGTCGGCGCGTTTCGCGTATTCCATGCCGGCGTGGTAGGGCAGGGAGCGGATGCCGTTTTCGTTCAGGAACTCCGCCGTCTCCTCGACCTTTTTACGCGACAGGCAATACACGATGCCCGAGTCGCCGGGGTGTTCGGTGCTGATGAAATCGAGCAGTTGCTTGCGGCCGGTGGTCTTTTCGACGATCGAATAGCGGATGTTCGGACGGTCGAAGGAGGAGACGAATTTACGGGCGTCGTCCAGCTGCAGGCGGTGCGCGATCTCGTCGCGCGTTTGCTGGTCGGCGGTGGCCGTGAGTGCGATGCGCGGGACGTCGGGGAATTGCTCGTGCAGGATCGAGAGGCGGATGTATTCAGGGCGGAAATCATGGCCCCATTGCGAGACGCAATGCGCCTCGTCGATCGCGAACAGCGAGATGCGCGAATCGTGGAACAGGTCGAGGCAGCGCTGTGTCATCAGGCGCTCGGGCGCCACATACACGAGATCGATTTCGCCGGTGCGCACCAGGCATTCGATGCGCAACGTTTCCTCGAAGGTCTGGGTCGAGTTCATGAAGGCGGCGCGCACGCCGACTTCCTCTAACGCGTCGACCTGGTCCTGCATCAGGGCGATCAGCGGCGAAACGACCACGCCCACGCCCTCGCGCAAGAGCGCAGGGATCTGGTAGCACAGCGACTTGCCGCCGCCGGTCGGCATCAGGACCAGGGCGTCGCCGCCACTGGCGACATGATGGACGATGTCGGCCTGCTGCCCGCGGAAGGCGGGGTAACCGAAAACGGTTTCCAGCAGGTGAAGCGCGCGCGCTTCGAGTTCGGTGGTCATGGTGTCAGTGTAGATAGTGCTGTCGGCTTATTCCGCCCAGTGCACCAGGTCATAATGCGCGGTGACGAGGACGACGATGCCGAACACGATACGGTACCAGGCGAAGATCGTGAAGTCGTGCGAACTGATGTAGCGCAGGAGCCAGCGCACGCACAGGAAAGCCGAGGCGAACGCGGCCAGGGCGCCGACGCCGAACATCGGCAAATCGGCCATCGTCAGCAGGGCGCGTTCCTTGTAGACCGAATACACGGTTGCCCCGAGCAGGGTCGGAATGGCCAGGAAGAACGAGAATTCGGTGGCCGCCTTGCGCGACAGGCCGAACAGCATGCCGCCAATAATGGTCGCACCGGAACGGCTGGTGCCGGGAATCAGGGCGAAGGCCTGGGCGCAGCCGATTTTCAGCGCGTCGAGCACGCTCATCTCGTCGACGGTTTCGATGCGCGATGCGTGTGGCAAACCTTTCGGGACACCCTTTGGTTTACGCTCGACCCAGAGGATCACCAGGCCGCCGATGATGAAGGCGAGCGCGACCGGCACCGGCTTGAACAGCTCGGCCTTGATTGCCTTGGCGAACACCAGGCCGAGCAGGGCGGCGGGCAGGAAGGCGACGATCAGGTTGACGACGAATTTTTGCTGGCGCCGCTCGGTAAACATGCCGGAGAGCACGCGTGCGATGCGTTCGCGGTATTCCCAGATCACGGCCAGCATGGCGCCGGCCTGGATCGCGATCTCGAACACTTTGACTTTTTCGCCCGTGAAATTGAGCAGGCTGCCCGCCAGGATCAGGTGGCCGGTGGAAGAAATCGGGAGGAACTCGGTAAAGCCCTCGACCAGGCCCATGATGATCGCCTTGACGGCGAGAAGGATGTCCATGAATTGCTTTTATCTTGTAATGAAGGCGTGCTGGATGGAAGAAACTGCGCGGGGTCGAAGCTTACCACGACCGCAGCTTCAACCGCTGAGTCAACGGGGCACTGACGCCTCAGAAATAGCAGCCTGTCCATTTTTGTTGCAGCCACGCCGCCTGCACGATATCGCCGCACCGTGCGGCACGACGCCATTTCGCGTGCTAGACTGACTTCATGAGTCACTCTGCCGTTCGTCGATGAGTATTGTTGCAGTCCTGGTCCTGCTGGCGCTTGCATGGGCCGTCCTTGCCATGGGACAGATCCCCAATCCTTTCCGTGCACGTACTTGCCAGACCCGCCTGTGGCGCCGCGCCTTCCCCTCGGCTTCCAAACGCCAGATCGGCGAATTCCTGGCCCTGTTCGCCGACGCCTTTTCGTTCCGCCCCACCGAAACCCAGAAATTCCGCCCCGACGACCAGTTGCTGGGCGTGTATCGCGCCGTGAATCCCGCCAAATGGATTCCCGACTCGCGCGAAGTCGAGAGATTAGCGAAGCAATTGCGCAGCCGCTACGGCGTGGCGCTGGCCGACATCTGGGACGAGCGCATGACGCTTGGCGCACTGTTCGCCCACGTGCAGCAGCAGAAGCGCCGCGTGGCGGCTGGCTGAAAACAGCCCCACGTCCAGCCGCGCCCTGAGTACTCGCGCAGAAATAAATGTGTTTTTGGCTGCCAGAACCGGCGCGTTGCTGCGTTGGCTCCGCTCCGCTTGCGGGGCTTGCAGTGCTCGCACTGCGGCGCACTCGCCGCCTTGCACCACATCCGGTTCTGTTTGCCAAAATTCACATTTATTTCCGGTCAAGTACCTAGTCCGGCGCGGTTGCCCGTTCCAGCGCATCGAGCCAGGCAATTGCGTGGCCACGAACGCTTCCACACATTTCCACTGACGGCTGCAAGCCGCCGCAAAACGCCGGCCGCTCGGGCTTGCCGAACACGCGGCAGCGGTTGTCCTCGTCGAGTTGCACGCAGCGCACGCCCGCCGGCTTGCCGTTGGGCATGCCGGGGATCGGGCTGGTGATCTACGGGGCGGTGCAGCAGGCACCACAGTGGTCGCGGCAATTCATCGGGGGAGGTGGCAACGGGGACCGCGCAGTATAACGCCAGCAAGACGCCGCCGCCAGCCGCAACAGGTGGCACACCCTGGGCAGCTGTCAACACAAGCGCACAGCAAAAGGGCGCCAAAGCGAGGCAAGCTTGACTACCCTTGACCCCGGGTCTATATTCGATGACTTAATACTAAGTTGTCGGACAGAAGCATGGAATGCCCTTTTGACACCAAGCCGCGCTGGGAGCGCCGCAAGGATGCTCGTCCGCAAGAATTACTGGCGGCCGCGATCGACCTCTTCGTCGAGCGCGGCTTTGCTTCGACGCGCCTGGAAGATGTGGCGCGCCGCGCCGGCGTCTCGAAAGGCACGCTGTACCTGTATTTCGAGAACAAGGAAGAATTGTTCAAGGCCGTCGTGCGTACCAGCATCGTGCCCGTCATCGGCGCGGCCGAGTCCTCGGTCGCCGAATTCGAAGGCCATAGCGCCGACCTGCTGCGCAAGGTGATGCAGGACTGGTGGGAACGGATCGGCGCAAATAAAGTCTCCGGCATCGTCAAGCTCGTCACGGCGGAGGCGGACAATTTCCCCGAGCTGGCCAAGTTTTACCAGGACGAAGTCATCAACCGCGGCACGCGCATGATTTCGAGCATGCTCGAGCGCGGCATCGCGCGCGGCGAATTCCGGCAGATAAACATCACCCAGATGACCCAGGTGCTGATGGCGCCGATGCTCATGCTCGTCACCTGGAAGCATTCGGTCGGCCCTTGCGAGCGCGCCGAGCTCGAGCCGCTGGCCTTCCTCGCCACCTTCCTCGACATGGCCCTGCACGGGCTGCTGCCGGCCACCAATACGGTTGAGCCAGCGGCGGTGTGACGGCTGGCCTCGCTATGGCGCCAGTTTCCCGGCGTTCACCCCCTCTAAACTGCAGACTGTCGCAATTTCAGGCGATCGGGGTGTCATCCCGATAAGATGTGCGTCCTGAGGCAGTTCAACGATAAAATATCGAATTATTTCTTTTCCACCGAGTATTAAGATGAATATCGAACAAGCCCGCTTTAACATGATCGAACAGCAGATCCGTCCCTGGAACGTGCTGGACCAGGACGTGCTCGACCTGCTGCATGTCGTCAAGCGCGAACAGTTCGTGCCGCAGGCCTATGAGAACCTGGCTTTTGCTGACGTGGAAATTCCGCTGCCAGGCGGCGAATCGATGTTCAATCCGAAGATCGAAGCCCGCATCCTGCAGGAACTGAACCTCAAGAAACACGAGAACGTGCTCGAAATCGGCGCCGGCTCGGGCTACATGGCGGCGCTGATGGCGCACCAGGCACGCCAGGTGACCACCGTCGAGATCTCGCCGCAACTGAAGGCAGTGGCCGAACAGAACCTCGCCAGGGCCGGCGTCCAGAACGTGACCGTGGTCGAAGGCAATGGCGCCAGCGGCTGGGAAAAGGACGCACCCTACGACGTGATCGTCATCTCGGGCGGCCTGGACAACATGCCGGAAAGCTTCCTGAAACAGCTGAAAGTCGGTGGCCGCATCGCCGCCATCGTCGGCCAGGCGCCGGCGATGCAGTGCGTGGTGGTGACGCGCGTTTCGGAAGCGGCCTACGACACGGTCACGATCTTTGAGACCAACGTCAAGATGCTGTCGGGCGCCCCGGCCGTGTCGCGCTTCACCTTCTGAGGACTTGAGCATGCAGCACATGACCGCGCTTGAACTGGCCGCACGCCTGGCAGATGCCAGCCAGCCGCGCCCGCTCTTGCTGGACGTGCGCGAGAACTGGGAATTCGCCACCTGCCACATCGCAGGCTCGACCCAGATCCCGATGCACCTGGTCCCGATTCGCGCAGGGGAATTGCCCGACGATCAGGATATCGTCTGCATCTGCCACCACGGTGCGCGCAGCATGCAGGTCGCCGCTTTCCTCGAACGCAACGGGTTCGAGAAGGTAACGAATTTGACGGGCGGAGTACACGCCTGGGCCGTGCAGGTCGATCCGGCAATGCCGAAGTATTGACCTGTTTTTCCACACTTTTGATGACTCCGACGGAGACCGCAATGCAGAAACCCCTCATCGCCGTGCTGCTGGCTAGCGCTTTCGTGTCGCTCAATGCACACGCAATCGACCTGATCCAGGTGTACCAGCAGGCCCTGGCCAACGACGCCACCTTCGCCAGCGCCCGCGCTTCGCTCGCGGCCGGGCGCGAACGCGTCACCCAGGGGCGCGCGGGATTGCTGCCGCAGGTCGGCCTGTCGGGTTCCGTCTTCAGGGGCGACAATGATTTCTCGCCGTTCAACGAAGGCCAGACGATCGTCGTCGGCGGTGTGCCGACCGTGGTCGGGGGCGGCGGCCCGAACCTGACCACCAAGGAATACACGCTGGCGCTGAGCCAGCCGCTGTTCCGCTGGGACCGCTGGCAGACCTATGAGCAGAGCAAGCTGGCGCAAGCCATTGCCGAAGCCCAGTTCGCGCAGGCCCAGCAGGACCTGATCACGCGCGTGGCGACGGCGTATTTCGACGTGCTGTCGGCCCAGGATACGCTGGAGTCGACCCGCGCCCAGAAGAGCGCCGTGACCGAGCAGCTGGCCTCGGCCAAGCGCAATTTCGAGGTCGGCACCCAGACCATCACCGACACGCACGAGGCGCAAGCGGCGTACGACCTGGTGGTGGCGCAGGAGTTCGCCGCCGTTAATGACCTGGACAACAAGCGCAGCGCGCTGCAGGCGATCATCGGCGCCGAGCCGGCCGCGCTGGCGACGCTGCAATCGGGCGTCACGCTCGCGCCGCCGCAGCCGGCCACCGTCGACCAGTGGGTGTCGTCGGCCGAGACCCAGAACTATGGCGTGACGGTGCAGCAGCTGGCGCTCGAGTCGGCCAAGCGCGACATCGCGAAGAACCGCGCCGGCCACCTGCCGACGCTCGACCTCGTGGCCAGCTCGACGCGTCGCGACACCAGCGGACGCATCCAGTCCACTTCGGGCACCAACCAGACCAATTCGATCGGCGTGCAGTGGTCGGTGCCGATCTTCAGCGGCTATGCCGTCACCAGCCGCGTGCGCGAATCGATCGCCCTCGAAGACAAGGCCCGCAACGACCTCGAAACGACGCGCCGCAACGCCGCTCTGCAGGCACGCCAGTCCTTCCTTGGCGTCAACAGCGGCCTGGCCCAGGTGCGCGCACTGCAGGCGGCCGAAGTGTCGAGCCAGTCGGCGCTGGACTCGAACAAGCTCGGTTACCAGGTCGGCGTGCGCATCAACATCGACGTCCTGAATGCCCAGCGCCAGCTGTACTCGACCCGCACCGACCTGGCGCGTGCGCGCTACAACACGATCCTGAACGGCCTGCGCCTGAAGGCGGCCTCGGGCTCGCTGCGCGAAGCAGACCTGCTGCCGGTAAATAACCTGCTGCAAAAGTAAGCGTGCAAAGAAAATTTGCATCCTGAACCCGGGATGCAAATAAAAAACGGCGCCTGTGTTGATCGCACAGGCGCCGTTTTTGCTACTGCGCTATTTGCGCGGACGTAGCAGCCCCAGGCCGGCATTCGTGCGCACGACGATCGCACCGTCGTCCGCCACCGCCAGCGCTGCCACCAGCACCACACCCTGTGGCACATCTTTTGCGCGCTCGTTGAGGTCGACCAGGCCATAGGTCACGCCCCAGGCCACCGCATGTTCGCCATCTGCGGGCGCAAGCGAGGAGCCCACCACCAGGCCGCCGGTATTGATCGCCACCGCATCCGAGAAACGGCTGCCGCCCAGCGAACCGAGGCTGCGCAGCGTGGTGCCGTCGTGCAGGAAGGCGACGCGGCTGTTATCCGGGAAATAGACATAGCCCACGACCCGGCCAGACGCGTTGATGTCTTGCGCCAGCGAGTTCTCACCCGGCGTGCCCAGGTCGCGGATCGGCGCGCCGGTGCGGGCGTCGTACAGGAAGGCATGGAACCAGGCATTGCCTGGCCCATACGCGTAACCGACGACTTGCCCGAGGCTGTTGATCGCCTGCGCATACGATCCGGTCCCGCCGGAGGTGCCTGGGTCGCGCATGCCGGCGCTGTCGCGGTAGAACGCGTGCGTCTCGCCCGTGGCGGTAGCAGCCCAGCCCGCCACCCTGCCGCAGGTGGTGATGGCATAGCCGTACGAATCCACGCCGCCGAGCGTGCCGAGGTCGTGCACGGTGCCGTCGTAGAAGAAGGCATGCGGTATTTCGGCCGCCGTCAGGGCCCATCCGGCCACCTGGCCACAGCGGTTGATCGAAAACCCGCGCCCCGCTGCCGCCCAAACTGCCGAGATCGACGTTGGCCTTGCCGTTGTGGACAAACGCACGCGGATTGCCGGCCGCATCATACGAGGTGCCGGCTACCCAGCTGCCATTGGTAATGCCGTAGCGCCCGACGTCGCCATACGTGATGCCGGGCAGGCCGAGCGTGGTGAAATCGTAGAGCGGGCCGCGGTCTGCCTGCGGCGCCGGCGCCGCAAGCAGCCAGCAAGGCCGCCAGTGCGAACGCCGCGGCCGCATGACGGGGGAGCGAAGTTGCAGTGACTGAAAGGGAAGAGAACATGGCGCGCTCCATGGATGAGTTGATGGTTCAGTCCAGGAGCGGGCGCGCGCTTTTGTTCTCACATTGAAGAGTTTGCTTGGCGGCGGTCAAATGCATGGTTGACGGCGTGCCATGACAGTAGTGAAAACCTTCTGGAAAGAAAAACGGCGCCAGGGCGCCGTTGCTTTCTGCCGGGGAGCGCGCGAATCAGTTGCTGAGACCGCCCGACGCGCCATTGTCCTTACGCTGAATAAACTCGATCTTGTAGCCATCCGGATCGGTGACGAACGCAATCACGGTGCTGCCGCCCTTGACCGGACCCGGCTCGCGCGTGATGTTGCCGCCGGCGGCGCGCACGGCGTCGCAGGTGGCGTAAATGTCTTCGGCGGAAATGGCGATGTGGCCATAGGCGGTGCCCATGTCGTAGCTGTCGGTGCCGTGGTTGTAGGTCAGCTCGAGTTCGGCGTGGTCGGGATTGCTGCCGTAGCCGAGGAAGGCGAGGGTGTACTTGTATTCGGGATTGTCGCTGGTGCGCAGCAGTTTCATGCCGAGCACAGTGGTGTAGAAGTCGATCGAACGCTGCAGGTTGCCGACGCGAAGCATGGTGTGCAGGAAGCGCATGGGATGGTCTTTCTGAGAAATCGAAACGGCAATTTTATGCGCTTGGACGATTCCTTGCCGGACGCGGCCTTGTCGGCCGGGTCCGGCATGCCCTGATTAATTCTCGAGGCGCGAGCTCAGCGTGATCTCGGCATTGAGCAGCTTCGACACCGGGCAGTTTTCCTTGGCCGTGTTGGCGGCCTGGTCGAAGGCTTCCTGGCTGGCGCCCGGGATCTTCGCAACGAGATCCAGGTGTACGGCGGTGATTGTGAAGCCGTCGCCCTCCTTTTCCATCGACACCGTGGCCGTGGTGCGCAGTTCCTGCGCCGTCATGCCGGCCTTGCCCAGCTGGCCGGACAACGCCATCGTGAAGCAGCCCGCGTGCGCGGCGCCGATCAGTTCTTCCGGATTGGTGCCGGGGCCGTCTTCAAAACGGGTATTGAAGCCATATTGCGCATCCTTGACCGCACCGCTGCCGGTCGAGACCGCGCCTTTGCCATCCTTGATGCCGCCGCTCCAGACGGCGCTGCCCTTACGTTTGATTGTCATGGTTTATTTTCCTTGTTCGTTGGTGGTGCGCGGAACGGGCCGGACCACATCGTGATCGCGCATCGATTCGTGGCGATCGGGTTGCGGGTTGGCCTGGCCGGTGGCGCCGGCCTTCGGTTCAACCGCTTCGCTGATGCCGGGCGTATTGCGCAGGTCGGTATCGACCAGCCCTTGCGCCAGGTCTTCGGCGGCCTGCTTCATGATGCCGCGCGGCGCGGCGTCCTGGCCGTCCGGCGACTCGTCGCGCTCGTGCGGCGAGCGCTTGACGCCGTCGTTTTCGATCTTCGCATCGGTGTTGACGAAGCGATCTTTGGTTTCGATAACCATGGGGTTCTCCTCTGCTGACTCTTGTATGAATCCTAACGCGTGATTCGTCCGCCAGTCGCGCAATTGGATGATGCTTTTTTGCAATTAAATCGCTACCATGGTGTTTTCGTCATCTTGCCGGGAAATCGCCGTGAAAAACGCGCTCCAGTTGGACCATGCCATTGCTTGCCCGAACTGCAATACCCTCATTGCCGGCAATTTCTGCCAGGGATGCGGCCAGGCGGCGCACCTGCATGTGCCGAGCGCGCGCGAATTCATCCACGAATTCATCGCCCACTACGTGGCGCTGGAAGGCAAACTGTGGAAGTCGATGGCGCTGCTGCTGTTCCGCCCGGGCCGCCTGACGCGTGATTACATCGAGGGCAAGCGCGCGCGCCATATCGAGCCGCTGCGCCTGTACCTCACCTTCAGCATCATCTTTTTTGCCATTTTTAAACTCGGCGACAACAACTTCGGCAATGCCGCGCCGCAGACGCCTCCAGCACAAGAGGCAAGCAGTTCGGCGCAAACAAAGGACGCGGCGGATGCCAGGGTGGCCGCGGCCAGGCCGGCAAAGAAAAAAAACGACAGCGTGATCGAACTCGATGAGGGCGACGAGCAATGGCTGAAAACAAAATCGGCGTCGATCCACCCGGCGCTGGGCAAGAAGGTCGAGCAGTTCGGCAGCTTGACGGACCAGGAGCGCGGCGCCGCGCTCAAGCGTGCCTTCTTCAGCTATGCGCCATATGCCATCTTCCTCCTGATGCCGGTCTTCGCGGGCCTGCTCAAACTGCTGTACCTCGGTTCGGGCCGGCGCTACGGCGAACACGTGCTGTTCGCCTTGCACACGAATGCCTTCGCTTTCCTGACCCTGAGCCTGGTATTGATCGTGCCCGACTTCATTCCGCTGGTGGGAGCGGCGCTCATGCTGTGGCTGGTATTTTATTTGCCCACCGCCATGCGCAAGGTCTACGGGGGCGGGCGCGTGCTGACCGCACTGCGCTGGGTGGTCCTCATGAGCATGCATCTGCTCTGTTCGATCGCGGCCGTTGTTGCCGCCGCGGCACTGGCCGTGGTCGCCTGATCTTGCAGTTCCGCCCTCGCCGCCTCTATACTGTGATTTTGTACAGTATTTGATGCGCGGCCGGGTGGCAGCGGCCGGGATTATCGGTTAATCTCCAGCGTGTTCGCCCATCCATCGCCGAGAGACCTTATGCCCGTGACCCCCGAACCGCAATCGATCATCGCGCTGGTGGTGCGGCAAAATACAGCCGGCATCGAAGAACCGGTGGCCAGCATCGTCGCTTTCCTGCAAGAAGCCGGGCACCGCGTCGTCTTTGAAGCGGACACGGCGGAGCACCTCGGCATGCCGGGCGTCGACACCATGACGGTCGCCGAAATCGGCGAGCACGCGCCGCTGGCGATTGTCATGGGCGGCGACGGCACCATGCTCGGCATTGCGCGCCAGCTCGCCAAATACGATATCGCCCTGATCGGCATTAACCTCGGCCGCCTCGGTTTTATTACCGACATCCCGGTCGACCGCATGCTGCCGGCGCTGGGCGAAATCCTGCAGGGTAAATCCACCGCCGAAAACCGCACCCTGCTGGAAGGGCGCGTCATGCGCGGCGGCGAGATGATTCATTGCGGCGTGGCCGTCAACGACATCGTCGTGGCACGCGGCAGCGGCGCCGGCATGGTCGAACTGCGCGTGACGGTGGACGGCCACTTCATGTACAACCAGCGCTCGGACGGTTTAATTGTCTCGACGCCGACCGGCTCCACGGCATATGCGCTGTCGGCGGGCGGGCCGCTGCTGCACCCGAGCCTGCAAGGGATCGTGCTGGTGCCGATCGCGCCGCACGCGCTGTCGAACCGGCCGATCGCCATTCCCGACACCAGCAAAATCGTGGTCGAAATCGTCAGCGGACGCGACACCTCGGTGAATTTTGATATGCAAACCTTCGCCTCGCTGCAGCACGGCGACGAAATTTTCATTTCAAGGTCACCGAACACCATCACCTTCCTGCACCCGGAAGGCTGGAGCTACTACCACACGCTGCGCGAAAAGCTGCACTGGCACGAATACCCGTCGAACGACGGCAAGCTCAAATAAATTCCAATTCCGGGAGACCCCTTTTTTCATGCTGCGCACACTGACCATCCGCGACTTCGTCATCGTCGACGCCATCGAACTCGAATTCGCCCGTGGATTCTCGGTCCTCACCGGAGAGACCGGCGCGGGTAAATCGATCCTGATCGATGCGCTGCAGCTGGCCCTGGGCGGCCGCGGCGACGCCAGCATGGTGCGCGAAGGCGCGGCCAAGGCCGACATCAGCGCCGATTTCGCGGTCACGGAAAGCGCCACCCGCTGGCTCGAGCAGCACGAGTTCGCCGTCGACGAGGGCGGGGCGCTGCTGCGCCGCGTGATCGACAATGCCGGCCGCTCGAAAGCCTATATCAACGGCATCGCGGCCACTGCCGGCCAACTGCGCGAGCTGGGCGAACTGCTGGTCGACATCCACGGCCAGCACGCGCACCAGACCCTGTTGAAGTCCGACGCCCAGCGCGCGCTGCTCGATAATCAGATTGCCGTGCGCGACCCCGCTGCCGCCGCTGAAGCGCAGGAAGTCGCAGTCGCCTGGCGCGCCTGGCGTGCGCTGTCGCGCCAGCGCGAGGAATACGAAACGAATGCGAAGAACGTCCTGATCGAGCGCGAGCGCCTGGAGTGGCAGGTCAGCGAGCTCGATAAACTGGCGCCGAAAGCCGGCGAGTGGCTTGACATCACGAACGAACACAGCCGCCTGTCGCACGCCGCCAGCCTGATCGAAGGCGCGCTGGAAGCCCTGGAGGCGCTGTCCGAAGCCGACCACCCGATCCTGTCGCAGCTGTCCTCCCTGAATACCAAACTGGGTAAGTTGGTCGATGTCGATGTCGAGCTGCAGAGCGTGCTCGACTGCATGGAGCCGGCCCGCATCCAGCTGCAGGAAGCCGTGTATGCGCTCAACAGCTACATCGACAAGGTCGAGCTCGACCCGGCGCGCCTGCGCGAAGTCGATGCGCGCATGGACGCGCTGCACAGCGCCGCGCGCAAATACCACGTCACGCCGGAAGAGCTGCACGAAGAACACGCCGCGCTGGCGACTAAACTGCGCCAGCTGGCCGACGCCAGCGACATGGAAGGATTGAAGCGCCAGGAAGCCAAGGCGGAAGCGGCCTACCGCAACGTGGCGGATCGTCTGTCCGCACGGCGCATCACCGCCGCCCGCGCCCTGAGCGACCAGGTGACCAATGCCATGCAGGAACTGAGCATGGGGGGCGGGCGTTTCGAAGTCGGCCTGAACCCGGGCGAACCGGGCGCGCATGGCCTCGAACAAGTCGAATTTTTGGTGGCCGGCCACGCCGGCGTGGTTCCCCGTCCCCTGGCCAAGGTGGCGTCGGGGGGCGAACTGGCGCGCATCTCGCTCGCCATTTCCGTCATCACCTCGAACGCCACCACCACGCCGACCCTGATTTTCGATGAGGTCGACAGCGGCATCGGCGGCGGCGTCGCCGAAGTGGTCGGGCGCTTGTTAAAACGCCTGGGCCAGGAACGGCAGGTGCTGTGCGTGACCCACTTGCCGCAGGTGGCGAGCCAGGCGAACCAGCACTTCCAGGTGGCGAAAGGTACGACCGGCGAAGGCCGCACGGTCTCGCGTATCGAAATCCTCAACAACCGCGCGCGCGTGGAAGAAGTGGCGCGCATGCTGGGCGGGATCGAGATTACGGAAACCACCAGGAAGCATGCAAGGGAGTTGCTGGCATCTTGAGCAGGCCGCTGTTTCGTAGCGTGGGCATTTCCTGAACTGACCCCCAAAAGTTGGACACAACTTTTGGGAGAAGTATGTCGAAGTACTCAGAGCAGTTCAAACACACGGTGGTTCAGCAATACTTGTCTGGTGGCGGTGGCTATCGGGCCCTGTCTCAGCGCCGTGGGCAAAGGGTTAATTGCTCTACGCCGGACCCTGAACGGCAGCCTGCGCCACCAGCAAGCACTCGAACGCCGCCGCCGGTGCCGGGTGATGGTAGAAATACCCCTGGCCGAAGTCGCAGCCGGCAGCCTGCAGCAGCTTCGCTTCATGCTCGTTCCCGATGCCTTCGGCAATCACGCGCATGCCCAGCGTGTGGGCCATGTCGATGATCGTCCTGCACAGCGCCAGCTGGCGGCTTTCGGTCTTCATGTTGTCGACGAAGGTGCGGTCGATTTTGAGGAATTCGAACTGGTATTGCTGGATATACGACAGCGAGGAATAGCCGGTGCCGAAGTCGTCGAGCGAGAGGGCGATACCGTGTTCGGCCAGTTCGCGCAAGCGCGCTTCGACGGTCTCATCGTGCTCGAGCAGCGAGCCTTCGGTGACTTCGACAACAATCGAGTGGGGCGGCAAGCACTGGGATTCATAGAAGGCGATGCAGCGTGCAATGCTGTCGCCGCCCTTGGCGATCTGCACCGGCGAGACATTGATGCTGACCTGGATGCGTTGTCCCTGTTCGTGGATCCAGCGCGCGGTGTCGGCCACGACCGTATGAAAAATCCATTCGCCGATGTCGAAGATGAGTCCGGTTTCCTCGGCCAGCGCAACGAACTCGGCAGGGTTGACCCAGCCGCGCTCAGGATGGTTCCAGCGCAACAAGGCTTCGGCCTTGACGATCCGCCCCGACCCCATGTGCACGATCGGCTGGTAATGCACGTGCAGTTGTTGCTGCTCGATTGCCTGGCGCAGGTCGTCGCTCATGCGGCGTCGTTCCTGGGCGCGATCCTGCATGGCGGACGAGAAGTAGGCAACGCGGTTGCGCCCCAGGCGTTTCGCTTCGTACATGGCCTGGTCCGCATGTTTCAGGAGGCTGTCCGCGTCGGCGGCGTCGCCCGGGAAATGCGTGATGCCGATGCTGGCCGACAGGTACAGGCTCTCTGCGTCGATATGGAAAGGCCGGGACATGGCGCCGATGATGTCATGGGCGACCCGGTCGATGACGTACGCATCTTCATTGGCGAGGTTGTGCATGTCCACAAGTAACACGGTGAACTCGTCGCCGCCGAGGCGCGACACGGTGTCGGTCTCGCGCGTGCAGCCCAGCAGGCGCGCGGCGGCTTCCTTCAGGAGCTGGTCGCCGAAGGCGTGGCCCAGCGTGTCGTTGACTTCCTTGAACTGGTCCAGGTCGATGAACAACAGCGAAAACGCCGGATGTTCGCCGCGGTGGCTGCCCTTGATGGCCTGTCGCAGCCGGTCGAGGAACAGATGGCGGTTGGGCAGGCCGGTCAGGCTGTCGTAATTGGCCTGGCGCCACAGCAGTTCTTCGTCTTTCTTGGCGCGCGTGATGTCGCTGGCGATTTCGATGTAATTGCGCACGACGCCCGCCGCACTTTTGACGGCGGTCACCGAACGGTTCTCGGCGATCAGGTGCCCGTCCTTGTGCCGGCTCCAGACTTCGCCACGCCAGTGGCCGCTGGCCAGGACGTGCGCGCGCAGGGTCTCGTGCTGGCTTTCCCTTTCCAGGTCGGCATTGTAGAAGCCGGCGCTGCGGCCGATGATTTCGTCCTCGTCGTAGCCGCGCATGCGCGTAAAACCCGGGTTGACCATGACGATGCGCCCGGCGGCATCGCTGATCGCGATAGCGTCGCTGCTATGGGCAAACACCAGCGAGGCGCGCGCCATCATTTCTTCGGCGTCCTTGGCCAGCGTAATGTCGGAAATGGTGCCGAACACCCGGCTGACCTCGCCGGCATTGTCCTTCAGCGCGCTGCCGTGGCAGCGCAGCCAGATCCAGTGTCCGTACAGGTGCCGAATCCTGAACTCTACTGAAAACGTGGACAGGGCGCCTGCGCGTATCCGGCGCAAGCTGGCCACCGCGTCGGACAGCTCGTCCGGATGCACCAGACGGCGCATGCGCGAGGTGTCGAGATGGAGCTTTTCCGACATATAGCCCAGTAGCTGGGTGCACTGTTTGGAGAGCAAAATCTGGTTCGTATCGGCGTGCCAGTCGAAGGCGCCCGATCCGGAAGCCTCCAGCGCGAGGCGCGAGCGCTCTTCCAGTTCAGCAAGATGTTGCTGGGCCCGATGCCGCTCCGTCACATCGTGCACGGTGCCGATCAGTGTCGAACATGTTCCGTCGGCCGTCAGGACCGGGGTGACGGTCACTTCGCCCACCTTGACGCCGGTGGGGTAGGTGGTCACTTCATCCCAGTGCACGCTCTGGCCCGTGTCGATGGCCTGCCGGTACTTGGACCGTACCAGGGCAATCGATTCCGGGGGGATGACGTCCTCGACCAGTTTGCCGACGACGGCGCTGGGCGGCACACCCGTGGTCGCTTCGAATGCGGCGTTGACGTAGATGAAGCGGTATTGCACGTCTTCCTGCCCGGATACTTCGAGGACGAAGATGACGTCGCGGATCCGGTGCTGCAGGAAGGACAGGACGTTGCCCTCGATACCGTCGTGCAGGCCGAGCGATGCCAGCACTGCGCGCGACTCGTGGCCTGTATGGGAAGAATGGTCGTGTGGTGGCGAAGACATCGGTTCGTGTTCGTGTTCGTGGTTGGACGCGCTTGCGGTCGGTTCAATTGCTTGCCCGGCATTCCAGGTGGGTATCGAGATCGAATCTACATGAATTTCGCAGCACGGGACATAGGTAACTCTGCAGAACCGGCCGCAGGCCTTGTCCGCCCTGGCGCGCGCTCCACGCTGTCCGCATCTGCCACAATCGCCCTCCAACCCAACCACGGAGGATCGCATGAGCATCGACAATGTCCTGTACCGCGCCAAGGCCACCTCGCAAGGCGGGCGCGAAGGTTCGTCCCGCAGCGATAACGGCGTGCTGGACCTGAAGCTGACCACGCCGAAGGAACTGGGCGGCAATGGCGCCACCGGTACCAATCCCGAGCAACTGTTTGCAGCCGGTTATTCGGCCTGCTTCCTGGGCGCCCTGAAATTCGTCGCCGGCCAGCAGAAGGTCACGCTGCCGCAAGATTTAACGGTGACCGGCGAAGTCGGCATCGGCCCGATCCCGACCGGCTTCGGCATCGAAGTCGACCTGGCCGTGCACGGTCCCGGCATGGAGCAGGGGCAGTTGCAGGACCTGGTCGACAAGGCCCACATCGTCTGCCCGTACTCGAACGCCACGCGCAACAACATCGATGTACGCCTGAAGGTGACGACCTAAGTCGGCAAGCAGCGCGCCGGCACCCATCACCGGCGCTTGCGCGGCCCGCCGTGGCCGCTGCGACACGCCATGAACCCAGCAACATTGCTGAACGGCTGCCTTAGCTCGCCATTCGTAAATATCCGCTCGAGGCCGTAATTGGCGCGCCTATAATGAAGGCCCTGTGCCGCTCCCTGTTTGCCATGCCCTTCAAAAACGAACCCGCCCACACCCACGGCAGCCCTGCCCGCAGCGCCATCGTCCTCGTCAATCTCGGTACGCCCGATGCGCCGACCCGCTCCGCGGTCAAGCGCTACCTGAAGCAATTCCTGTCCGATCAGCGGGTTGTCGAAATTCCGCGCCTGGTGTGGTGGTTCATCCTGAACCTGATCATCCTGCCGTTCCGCTCCGGCGCCTCGGCCAAGAAGTATCAGTCGATCTGGACCCGCGAAGGGTCGCCCCTGAAAGTCCACACCCAGAGGCAGGCGAATTTGCTGCATGAGGCGCTGCAGGAGCGCGGTCACGAAGGCGTGCAAGTGCGCATGGCGATGCGCTACGGTTCACCCTCGCTGGCGGAGGTGCTGGACGAACTGAAAGCGGACAACTGCGACCGCATCGCGATCCTGCCTGCCTACCCGCAGTATTCGGGCACGACCACCGCCTCGATCTGGGACGCCGTGTTTGCGCACTATAAAAATGTGCGCAATGTGCCAGAGCTGCGCCTGGTGAAGCACTACCACGATCACGACGGCTATATCGATGCGCTGCACGACATCGTGCTGGCGCACTGGGAAGCGCACGGCCGCGGCGGGAAGCTGGTGATGAGTTTTCACGGCGTCCCGAAGCGCACGCTGATGCTGGGCGACCCGTATTACTGCGAATGCCAGAAGACGGCACGTTTGCTGGCCGCGCGCCTGCGCCTGGCGCCGGGCGATTACGTCGTCACCTTCCAGTCACGCTTCGGCAAGGCCGAGTGGCTGCAACCGTACACGGCGCCGACCGTGCAGGAGCTCGCCCGTCAGGGCGTGCAACGCGTGGACGTGATCTGTCCAGGGTTCACCAGCGACTGCCTGGAAACCCTGGAAGAGATCTCGATGGAAGTGAAGATTGACTTCGAAAGCGCGGGCGGCAAGGAGTTCCACTACATCCCTTGCCTGAACGAGTCGCCGACCTGGATCGTCGGTCTTGCCGAAATCGCCGAACAGCACCTGATCGGCTGGCCCACGATGATGAGCCCGTCCCAGCGGGATTCGGAACGGCGCGATGCGGAACTTGGGCGCGAAAACGCACTACGCCTGGGTGCTCAGAACCTGTCCCAGTAGGGAATGAGTCATTGCTGACGCGCCTGACAAGCGGACGCGCATGTCGTCATCAACTTCCTCCTCCCTGCTGGGATAGGTTCTTAGCACTAATCGTGAGTCCGCGGCTTTATCGGTAGGGTGGGCACGCTGTGCCCACGCGGACGCAACCAACCGCTGACAGCGCAGGCGACAGCCCCACGGCTGCTTGCCAATCGCTTGTTCTGCGACCACCCCGCTGGCGCGGCCTGCTAAAATGGCATGTTTTGACGGTGTGCGCTACACCCCGGCGTAACAGATGCACGCTACCGCAAGCGCGGTGTAGAGCACGACGGCGCTGCTGATCAACTGCAATCTCATGATGGCTCCCTTGGCCTGGTCTTGTTCCGATGACGTCGTGTCGCGTCTTGTGAAGATGGTAGAACGCCCGGCTTTGGAAAGAATCAGCTCATCGGTAAATGTTGTAACAAATGTTGTCGGACTTTCTGGCAGCCTCTGTTCAATACCCCTTGAATTTGTAGGAGATCGCCCCATATGCGGCGCTGTACGACGAGAAGCGTCCGTCCAATTATCCAGCCAAGTATTTGATTTCAGGAGTGTTTTCGATGCACGATCAAGAAAATCCAGAGGTGATTCCCCAGCCAGAGAGCGACGCCGCTCCTGCCGACCAGGCGACCCAGGCAACTGGCGAACCCGGCCTCGAAGAACAGCTGAGCGCGACCGAAGCCAAGCTGGCTGAAATGCACGACGCGTTCATGCGTGCCAAGGCCGATGCCGAGAACATGCGCCGCCGCGCCCAGGAAGACGTCAGCAAGGCCCATAAATTTGCGATCGAAAGCTTCGCCGAGGCCATGGTGCCGGTGCGCGACAGCCTCGAGATGGCACTGAAGGTCGAAGCGCCGACGGTCGAATCGATCAAGGAAGGCGTCGAGATGACGCTCAAGCAGCTCACCGCCGCGTTCGAAAAGAACCGCCTGGTCGAAGTGATGCCGGCCCAGGGCGACAAGCTCGATCCGAACAAGCACCAGGCCGTGGCGGTCGTGCCGGCCGACCAGGAAGCCAATACCGTGGTCAGCGTCCTGCAAAAGGGTTACATGATTGCCGACCGCCTGTTGCGTCCGGCCATCGTGACCGCGGCACAGGCAAAATAAGAAAAACCTCCTGTGCTAGGTGGCAATGCCCCTTGAAAGCACGCAGTTTTTCCCAATATTCCACTACATCCGAAACTTCAGTAATTCAAAGGAAAAAATCATGGGCAGAATCATCGGTATCGACCTGGGCACCACGAACTCGTGCGTTGCGATCATGGAAAACGGCCAGCCAAAGGTCATCGAGAACGCGGAAGGCGCGCGTACTACGCCGTCGATCATCGCTTACCAGGAAGATGGCGAGATCCTGGTTGGTGCGCCGGCGAAACGCCAGGCCGTCACCAACCCGAAGAACACCCTGTTCGCCGTCAAGCGCCTCATCGGCCGCAAGTACGACGAGAAGGAAGTCCAGAAAGACATCGGCCTGATGCCGTATGCGATCGTCAAGGCCGACAACGGCGACGCCTGGATCGGCGTGCGCGACAAGAAGCTCGCCGCCCAGCAGGTGTCGGCCGAGATCCTGCGCAAGATGAAGAAGACCGCCGAAGACTACCTCGGCGAAGAAGTCACCGAAGCGGTCATCACCGTGCCGGCCTATTTCAACGACTCGCAGCGCCAGGCAACCAAGGACGCCGGCCGCATCGCGGGCCTGGCCGTCAAGCGCATCATCAACGAGCCGACCGCGGCCGCGCTGGCCTTCGGCCTGGACAAGACCGAAAAGGGCGACCGCAAGATCGCCGTGTATGACCTGGGCGGCGGCACCTTCGACATCTCGATCATCGAGATCGCCGACGTCGATGGCGAGATGCAGTTCGAGGTGCTGTCGACCAACGGCGACACGTTTCTCGGTGGCGAAGATTTTGATCTGCGCGTCATCGACTACATCATCGGCGAGTTCAAGATGGACCAGGCCGTCGATCTGAGCAAAGACGTGCTGGCCTTGCAGCGCCTGAAAGAAGCCGCCGAGAAGGCCAAGATCGAGCTGAGCAACAGCGCGCAGACCGACATCAACCTGCCGTACGTGACGGCCGATGCCTCGGGCCCGAAGCA
>JANNNC010000083.1:0-1911 GCA_031398335.1 Massilia sp. | reverse complement strand
GACTCGAGCAGCGCGGTTTCTTCGCCGCAGATGTAGGCGCCGTAACCGTGGGCCGCATGCAGCTGGAAGGTGAACGACGAACCCATGATGTGATCGCCCAGGAAGCCGGCGGCACGCGCCTCTTCCAGCGCTTCCTCGAAGCGCAGGTATTCCTGGAAAATCTCGCCGTGGATGTAGTTGTAGCCCACGGTGATGCCCATCGCGAACGCGCCGATGGCCATGCCCTCGATCAGCGCATGCGGGTTGTAGCGAATGATGTCGCGGTCCTTGAACGTGCCCGGCTCGCCTTCGTCGGTATTGCAGACGAGGTATTTCTGGCCCGGGAACTGGCGCGGCATGAAGCTCCACTTCAAGCCGGTCGGGAAACCGGCGCCGCCGCGGCCGCGCAGGCCCGAGGCCTTCAGGTCGGCGATGACCTGTTCCTGGGTGATTCCTCCGTCTAAGATACGCCGCAGGGCCGAGTAGCCGCCGCGCTTGACGTAATCGTCGAGGTGCCAGTTTTCGCCGTTCAGATCCTTCAGGATCAGCGGATTGATGTGACGGTCGTGCAGGCTGGTCATTGCTTCGATTCCTTCAGTTCATCCACCAGGGCGTCGATTTTCTCCATGCTCATGAATGAGCACATGCGGTGGTTATTCACCAGCATGACCGGCGCGTCGCCGCAGGCGCCCATGCACTCGCCCTCTAACAGGGTGAACTGGCCGTCTTCGGTGGTGCCGCGGAACTCGACGCCGAGTTTTTGCTTCAGGTGCTGGGCGGCGCGTTCGCCACCCGACAGCGCGCACGGCAGGTTGGTGCACACGGTGATCTTGTGCGTGCCGACCGGGCGGGTGTTGTACATGTTGTAGAAAGTCGCGACTTCTTGCACGGCAATGGCCGGCATGCCGATGTAGTCGGCGATTTCCTGCATGGTGTCGGGCGACAGCCAACCCAGTTCGACCTGGGCGTGGGCCAGCGCGGCCATCACGGCGCTCTGGCGCTGGTCGGCCGGATACTTGGCCAACTCGCGGTCGATTTTTTTATAGCACTGCTCGGATAACAACATAATCTTTCTGCCTTTGAACTTATCGGACGTGAGCGTCACCTGTCAATACTGCCGAAAACGATGTCCTGGGTACCGATGATCGTGACGGCGTCGGCGATCATGTGACCGCGTGCCATCTCGTCCAGGCTCTGCAGGTGCGCATAGTCGGGCGTACGGATTTTCAGGCGGTATGGCTTGTTGGCGCCGTCGGAGACGATGTAGATGCCGAACTCGCCCTTCGGGTGCTCGACCGCGGCATACGCCTCGCCCGGCGGGACGTGGAAGCCTTCGGTGAACAGCTTGAAGTGGTGAATCAGGGACTCCATGTTCGACTTCATCTCTTCGCGCGCCGGCGGGACGATCTTGTGGTTGTCGATCATCACCGGGCCGTGGTTCACGCGCAGCCAGGCGATGCACTGCTTGATGATCTTGTTCGACTGGCGCATCTCTTCCATACGGACCAGGTAGCGGTCGTAGGAGTCGCCGTTGGTGCCGACCGGGATATCGAAGTCGAGCTGGTCGTACACGGCGTACGGCTGCTGCTTGCGCAAGTCCCAGGCCACGCCCGAACCGCGCAGCATGGCGCCGGTGAAGCCCATCGCCTTCGCGTCTTCCGGCGACACCACGCCGATGCCGACCGTGCGCTGTTTCCAGATCCGGTTGTCGGTCAGCAGGGTCTCGTATTCGTCGACGTAACCGTCGAAACGCTTGGTAAACGCCTCGATGAAGTCCAGCACCGAACCCTGGCGGTCTTCGTTCAACGCATCGATCGCCTTCTTGGAGCGAATGATCGACTCCTTGTGGCGCGGCATGAAGTCAGGCAGGTCGCGGTAGACGCCGCCCGGGCGGTAGTAGGCCGCGTGCATGCGCGCGCCCGACACCGCTTC
>JANNNC010000079.1:0-26532 GCA_031398335.1 Massilia sp. | reverse complement strand
TCGTGCGTCATCCAGAGCGATGCAACGTAGGAAGCTGCGGCCGCAAGCAGGGTCGCGACAACAAAGGGCGGCGCCAGCTTGGCATACCGCCGCCACACCGTAGCGAGCGGGTTACCCATCCGGGCAACACCTTGCGGCGCCAGCGATTTGGCGGCGAGAAAACCGCCAATGACGAGAAAGATTTGCACGGCGATGCGCGCGTCGCCGGCAAGCCAGTCGAACAACTCCGGCATCAACACGCGGGCGTGGTCCGCCATCGGTCCGTAGAAGGCGAGATGGTGCAGCACGATCAGCTGCGCGGCGCCTGCCTTGAGCAGGTTGATGAGGCCAAATTGTGTTTGCTGCGCCGCGGCGATTGCGGGGCCTGCACGATTTCCTGCTTCCATCGACATCCCATTCCAGACCAACATCTTCAACATTGCTTCCCGACGCTACCGAAGCAAAATGCTGTGGATGTGGCCGACCGGGCGCCATCATAGCCGAGCTTGCCGAACCGACACCACCCGTTACCCAGTTTGAAACATTTGCATGCCGTGCGCGCGTGGCAGCGCCGTGGCGATGAAACCGCGGGTGGAAAGCGAAAATCCGCTCTTCTTTACCTATGGTAACCTGCGCCTCTCCGATGCCCTTCCCACCGCTAGCGCTGCTACTACTGGCTTAAAAAAATGAAATTCGAAACCAAGATCAAGGTCGCCGCGAGTGCGATCATTCTCGTCATGTCGACCGTGGCGGCGCTGCCGATGATCGTCAACCGCCAGGTGACGAGCGTGATGTCGGAACTGCGCAGCGCGTCGAACGTCGAGCGCCTGCACCTGACGCTGCTCGACATGCTGCTCAATGCGGAGACGGCGCAGCGCGGCTTCGTCGTGACCGGCGACGAGCGCTTTCTCGACCCCTACCACTCGGCCGCGAACGGCATTCCGACCACGCAGGAAGCGCTGCGCAAGGAGTTGAACACGCCGCAGGAAGCCGCGCGCGCGGCCATGATCGAACGGGCGGCGGCGGCCAAGATGCAGACCGTGGCGCGCACCATTGAACTGCGCCGCGGCCAGGGCATGGCGCAGGCCGCGGGCTTCATGGCGGCCGGCACCGGCAAGGAGCAGATGGACCTGTTGCGCGAGCTGATCGGCAAGGAGCTGGCCGTCTACGCGCAGCTGCGCAACGACCTGAGCGACCAGTTGCTGGCTACCTCGCATTCGGCCGCCACCGCCAGCCTGGTGGCGACGATCACGAATATCCTGTTCCTGGCCGCGATCCTGATCGCGGCCTTGCGCGTGCTGCGCCAACGCGATGCGGCCGAGCACAAGGCGATGCAGGCCGCCGGCCAGGCCCGGCTGACCAACGAGCGGATCTCGCTGCAGAACGATTTACTGTTTCGCAGCGCCGAGCTGATGCATTCGCTGGAACTGGCCGAATCGGTCGACGAATCGGCCAGCGTGATCGCCAGCTACCTGCCGCGCCTGCTGCCGAACCTGGCGGGCAGCCTGTATTTGTACAACAATTCGCGCGACCTGCTCGAGCACAAAGCCGGCTGGGGCAGCGCCGAGGGCGAGCCGGAGATCATCGAGGCGCTCGACTGCTGGGCGCTGCGGCGCGGCAGCCCGCATGCGTTCTCCGGCGGCGACGGCGGCCTGGCCTGCCGCCATGTGACCAACCTCGACATGGACCGCCTCTGCCTGCCGCTGGTGACGCAGGGCGACGTGATCGGTTGCCTCACCGTCACCGGCCGCGGGCTGGTGCACGGCGCCGAACACCAGCGCGCCTGGATCGGCCAGCTCGCCGAACAGCTCGGCCTGGCCTTGAGCAATGTGAGACTGCGCGTCTCACTGCGCCAGCAATCGATCGTCGATCCGCTGACCCAGCTTTATAACAGGCGCTACATGGATGAAGTACTCAAGCGCGAACTGGCGCGCTCGAGCCGCAACGGTTCGCCACTCTCTGTGCTGGTGCTCGACCTGGACCATTTTAAACGCATCAACGACACCTTCGGTCACGAGGCCGGCGACGCCATCCTGCGCAAGGTGGCGCTGACGCTGCGCGAGAACATCCGCTCGGGCGACGTGGCCTGCCGCATGGGCGGCGAAGAGATGGTGGTGCTGCTGCCCGAATGCGGGATCGAGAATGCGGTCAAGCGCGCCGAAAGCTTGAGACTGGCGATCGCCGCCAACGACGTGCTGCACCAGGGCCAGCCGATCGGGGCCACGGCCTCGATCGGGGTGGCCTCGTATCCGGAGCACGGCAGCAGCATGCAGGCGCTGGTACACGGGGCCGACCTGGCGCTGTACGAGGCCAAGCACAGCGGGCGCAATCGCGTGCGGGTGGCGAAATGCGATCCGCAGGCCTTGCCGTCGCTGAATGCCCAGGACGACGCAGCCGGAATCTGAAGCGTCCTTACAGGAGGAAGCGGTCGGCGCCGACGATGGCCGATACGGCCAGCGAGGCCACCAGATAGCACAGCACGTGATCCTTCCACGTCAGCTTGAAACGCCTGGCGCCATGCAGCGCCAGCGCGATCAGGCCGGCCGCCACCAGCACCGGCAAGGTCCACTTGCCCAGGCCGAGATACATGCCGAGCCTGGCCTCGTCGTTCGGATGCAGCACGCTCACCAGGCCCGCCACCATGCGCATGAAGGCTGCCGCATACAGGAAGGCGAAGGCTTTAAGGGAGGCGCTTTTGCGCACCACGACATAGGCGATGATCGCTTGCACGATCGTCACCAGTGGCCCGGCCGCATCGGCCAGCGCCCGTTGCCAGGGCTCGGTAGGCGGGAGGTACGTGACGGCGTTCAGGCCGAACTGCATCTCCAGGCCAAGTGCCGCGCCCATCAGCCAGTGGCCGCCTTCATGCAGCAGGTTGGTGATCAAAAAAACGAGAGCAAACCAGAGGTAGAACGGCGCTTTGAGTTTCATTAGGGCGGCAGGTTGAACAACGATTCGAGGAAGCTGCGCGTGCGTTGCCGGACCAATGTACTGCAATTTTGGAAAGTTTTCCAGTTTACAATAAACCGACTACCCCTGCATCCGGTCCAGCAACTGCAGCGACGCCCGATCACTCATCACCAGCACCAGTTTCAGCCTCGCCCGCGTCATGCCGACAAAGAGTTTGCGCAGCACCAGGTCGGTCATCTCCTCGAAATCGATCTCCGTAAAAATCAGCGCCGGCGCCGACTGGCCCTTGAAACGGTAGATCGATTCGGCCAGCAATCCGCCTTCGCGGAACACCGGATTGCCGAACAGGTCGTAGGCGCCCGTGAACGACTTCAGTGTATGCGCGTCGCTGAGTTTATCGAGGTTCAGGATCGCCGATTTTTCGCGTCCGCGGAAGGAACACAGGGCGATGTCGTGGCGCCCGAAGCCGGCGGCCAGGCAGGAGGTCACCGCGCGCCGGGTCTGGGCCAGCATCGCCTCGATATCTCCTTCCGGATAGGTCAGCTCCTCGATGTCGCCGCCTTTGAAGGGGCTGCCCGCCTCCACCGGCTCGCGCGCGGCGCCGATCGATTTCAACATTTGCACGATCTGGCGCGGGCTGCGGTAGTTGGTGTCGGAGTGCAGCTTGACCCAGCCCGGTAAGGTCACCATCTGGCGGCCATACAGATTCTGGTCCGGGTCTTCGAGCCAGATCGCGCGTCCCTTCGGTTTCACCATGCCGAGCACGATGTCGCGCCAGGCGGTCGAGAAATCCTGGCCTTCGTCGACGATCAGCACGTCGTACTGCCAGGTCTCGGGCAGGCTTACCTCGGCCAGCGCGGTTTCGATCTCGTTCCAGACTTCGGGCGAGGAATAATCCGGGGTCACGTCCTGGGCGCGCATCCAGGCGTCGCACAGCATGTGGAAGGTCGAGACGCGCCCGCCCGCCGGCACGAGTTGCTCGATGTGGTCGGCCAGCGGCCGGTTGAAGCAGACATATAAAGGACGCAGGCCGGCGTCGAGCGCGGCCGTGTACTCGGCCAGCGCCAGTTGCGTCTTGCCGCTGCCGGCGGTGCCGACCACGCGCAGGCGGAAGGGGGCGAATTCGAGGCGGCGCGCCCAGGTGGCCAGGCCGCCGGAGAGGCGCGTGACCATGTTGGTGGCCGAGCCGATCATCGAGCTTGGGTCGGGCCGCAAATTGAGGGTGTCGCCGAGGAAGCGCGCCACCTTGTCGAAGTCCTCGGTTTTATCCGTGACCGGCAGCGCTTCGCGGATGATGTGCCCGAGGCGGCCCTTGTTGCTGGCGTCGATGATATGGCGCGGGTCGATGCCGGCCAGGTTCGGGTCGCGCACCGTGTAGTCGGGGCAGTACAGCAGGTAGTCGATCGACAGCTCGCCGTTGTAGCGCCGCGTCAGCCCCTCGATCGTGTGCAGGATGTGGGCGCGGATCTTGCGGGGCTTGCCCTGGAAGTTCTTCAGCAGGCCGTCCGCCGTTTCGTTGAGGAAGCCGGCGACCTGCTCGATCAGCAGCATGCGCCCGTTGGGGGCGACGATGATGAAGTCGACGTCGCCGTAGACCGAATAGCCCTGCTCGACATTGGTCCAGTGCACGCCGTGGTAGATGTGATAGGGCGCATCCGAGAGGCGCTGCTCGAGGAGGGCCAGCGTTTCGATCTCGCGGGCGGCATGTCCGGTGACGGACATCTCGCGCCAGCCGGCAGGATGGATTTGGGCCATGGATCGACGCTTCGCAGATGATGAAGATGGCAAGATTGTAAGGCCGTTCACACGAAGCAAACGCACTTTTGAAGCGCGTGCGCGCAAAGGGGCGTCGCGGGAACGTAAAAGACTGAGGCAAGCTGCCGGGTTAACATTAATGCTAGACTGCTGGCGCCGGCGTTTTGCCCTGCGCCGTACCAGATCATGACCGCCACCATGCAGCAGCACTGCCGGAGTTAATTCGTTCCCGATGCGCGATTCAAGCCTGTTCACTAACCTCACCGCCGGTTCGGTCGTCACCGCCACATGCGTCCTCGGCCTGCTCTACTTCGGCCGCGACGTGCTCGAACCGCTGGCGCTGGCGACCATCCTGAGCCTGGTGCTGGCGCCGCTGATCCGCTCGCTGCGCCGCATCGGCCTGCCGCGCCTGCCGGCGACGCTGCTGTCGGTGCTGCTGGCCGGTACCTGTGTGATCGGGGTCGGCACCATCCTCGCGTTTCAACTGGTCGCCGTCACGCGCGACCTGCCGGAATACCGGGCCGCGATCCGCTCGAAGATCGAACGCGTGCGCGAGATTACCGAGCGGCCTTTCGCGCGCCTGGAAGCGGAACTGAGTGCGGTGGCGCCGCAGTCGCCCTTGCCGCCGCCACCGCCCGTCACGGTGCGGCGCGGCACGCTGACCACCAGCGCGAATCAACCGCTGCCGGTCGAGATCCGGGCGCCGCGCGCCACCACGCGCGATACGCTGTCGCGCCTGTTCGCGCTGGCCTGGGGGCCGATCGGAGAAACCGGCCTGGTGCTGGTGCTGCTGATTTTTATCCTGCTCGAACACGAATCCCTGCGCGACCGCGTGATCCGCCTGGCCGGCCAGGCCGAGATCAGCCGCACCGTGCGCGCGCTGTCGGATGCGACGCGCGGCGTGTCGCGCTTCTTCCTGTCGCAGTTCGCCGTCAATCTCACCTTCGGGGCGATGGTCGGGGTGCTGCTGTGGGCCTTCGGCGTGCCGCATGCGGCGCTCTGGGGGGCATTGTCCGGCTTGCTGCGCTTCGTGCCCTACCTCGGCATCCTGGTGGCGGGCGTGCTGATCGCGATATTTGTCGCCGCCATCGATCCGGGCTGGACGATGGCGCTGTCCTGCCTGGCATTGTTCGTGTCGCTCGAACTGATCGTCGCGCACGTGGTCGAGCCGAAGGTGTACGGCCACAGCTCGGGCCTGTCGCCACTGGCGGTGATCGTCTCGGCCCTGTTCTGGGGCGCGATGTGGGGTCCGGTCGGGCTCCTGCTGTCGACGCCGCTCACGCTGTGCCTGGTGGTAGCAGGCCGCCACGTGCGTGCGCTGGAGCCGGTGACGATCCTGTTGGGCGACGTGCCGAACGTGAACGTGGCGCAGCGCTTTTATCAGCGCGTGCTGGCAGGTGAGACACACAGTATCATTTCCGATGCGCGCAACTACCTTGCGCGCCACAGCTTCGCGCGCTATTGCGACCAGATCCTGCTGCCGGGGATCTCGATGGCGGCCGCCGAACAGCGCACCGGACAACTCGAGAACGCGCAGGCGGCCCACATCCGCAGCACGATCGCCGACGTCGCCGCGACGCTCACGCCGATCTCGAACGCGCCGAGCCGCGAGCGGCGCCGTAAAGGCCGCGTCTCCCTGCTCGATGCGAACGTCGGCGCCCACCTGCGCAAGATGCGCGAGGCGCGCCTCGGGCGCTGGCAGGGTTCGCTCGACGTGCCCTCGCACTCGATCGTGCTGTGCGCGGGCCTGGGCTCCGAACGCGACGACCTGCTGACGGAATTGCTGGTACGCGCCCTGCGCGAACTCGATGTCGATGCGCGCAGCGCGGTGATCGGCGCCGACCAGGACAATCCGGGACCGGACAAGGCCGACCTGATCTCGACCGTGTTCCTGATCTACCCGGTGGAGTCGACGCTGGAACAGTGGCAGCGCGTCGCCGACGAGCTGCGCGCGGGCTTGCCGAACGCATTGCTGGTGACGATCCGCCTTCCGTTCGGCGAGACGGCGGCCAACCAGGATATCGTGCAGGAGCATGTCGACATGGTGCTGCGCTCGTTCGAAGAAAGCCTGGCATTCGTCGTGCCGGAGCATGTCGGGCAGGCCTGATGCGTTACCGCCTCGCCATCTTCGACTTCGACGGCACCCTGGCCGACTCGTTTCCGTTTTTTCTCAGCGTCTTCAACCGGATCGCCGACGAACACGGTTTTCGGCGCATCGACCTGGCCCACGTCGAGCACATGCGCCACGCCGGCACGCGCGAAATGATGCGCCACATCGGCCTGCCGGCCTGGAAGCTGCCACTGGCGGCCGCCAGTTTCAAGGCCCTGATGCGCGAGAACGCCGGCCAGGTAGCCCTGTTTCCCAAGATTGACGCGGTCTTGCGCGAACTGGCGCGCGGCGACGTCAAGCTGACCATCGTCTCCTCGAACGCCGAGGACAACGTGCGCCAGGTGCTGGGGCCGGAACTGACACCCCTGATCAGCCAGTACGAATGCGGCATGTCGATCTTCGGGAAGACCGCGCGCATTCGCAAGGTCCTGAAACGCGCCGCCGTGGCGCCCGACGCCGCGCTCTACATCGGCGACCAGGCCACCGATGCCGAGGCCGCGCGCCGTGCCGGCGTCGCGTTCGCGGCAGTCCACTGGGGCTACGCGCCCATCGAGGCCTTGCGTAAACTCGATCCCGAGCACGAATTCGACTTGCCGGCCTCGCTGGCGACGATTGCGACGCTGCGGCCGAAACGCCCCGCGCAGCCGTAATACACCCAGTTGCACGGAAAGAAAGCCGCGTTCTATACTGCCTCCGGCGCGGCAAGGGTCGCGCCGCCACCTGGAACCCATGCATGCGCTCTCCTTTTCTGCTTGCTCCCCTGCTCGCCCCCCTGCTGCTCGCCGGCTGTGTCGACGCCTCGGCCTCGTATTACATCGAGGGCAACCAGCATGCCCTGACGGTACGCGCGCTGCAGGAGTACTTCTGGAGCAAGGAGATCACGGTCGACCTGCTGGCCTCGCGCATGCCCGATTGCCAGCGCCGCATCCCGCTCGGCGCGCTGCCGATGGCGGACGTGGAGATCGAACTGTTTGCCTCGGGAGACAATGTCTACACGCTGCGCGCAGGGGAGCTGGCCTGGCGTGTGGAGACCGCTACCTGCAGCGAACTGACGGCGCCGGAACAGGTGACGGGCCAGCCGCTCGGCCTGTTCCACCTGGATGAGGACAAGAAACTCGTGTTCGAGAAGGCCGAGCTGGAAAGCCCGCAGAAATAACGACGGGCGCAGCCAGCCGCGGGCGATCGGGGCAGCCAGTACGCGGCGGTAGATGGTTTCCATCAGGGCCACCAGCGTGGCCGCCAGCAGTTGCCCGTTGCGGGAGCTGGCCAGCAGCGCCGCCAGAACAGGGAAAAGAGGAAGTGGTTCAGGTGGTCGAACATGGCGCGCGGATGAAAGGCTGGCAAACTCCCAGCCTGACTTAGCCCTTGGACGCACACGGTTCAAAATCGCAACAGCTTGTGTCGAGATGGTGGGCCAGACCACGCAAGCCTGTTAAAGATCAGGCTTATCAAGCGCAGCGACTGAACTTTTTACGGAAACGTCGCACAAACGCGTCAGCGCGCGCTGCGCCAGCGGCGCCGCAGTAGGCGGACGCGTTACCGTGGTTGCAGCAAGTGATGCAGCCGCGTCATTTCCACATCCCGTCCCAGCTTGTCGAGCGTTTGCTCGAGCAGCGTGCGTTCGCCGTCGCGCAGCATGGTCCACTGCGTGAAATATTCGTGCACGGTGCGCCAGGGCGGAAAATCGCGCGGCAGGCTGCGCCAGGCCGCCCCGGTATGCAGGAAATACAGCACCGCGCAGTACACGTCATAGAGATCGTGCTTGCGCGGGCGCGTCTTGCGGCGCGCCGCCTCGAGCATGTCGCGTACCAGCTCGAACTGCTCACGCCCAATATCGCTGGGGAATTCGGGCCTGGCCATGTCGTTCTCCCCAAATTAGCTTTGAGGGGAAGTTCCGGAACAGGTTCCCGGCAGACGCAGGACCCGTGGTTTAGTCGCGTGCCAAAGCCAAAAATTCAGTGCGCAGCGCGAGGTTCGGCTGCAATTCGCCCAGCATGCAGGAGGTAATCGTTTCCTCGCCCTGGGTGCGGATGCCGCGGCTTTCCATGCACATGTGGCGGCATTTCACCACGACGCCGACGGCCTTCGGCTCCAGCACTTCCATCAGCGCATTGGCGATCTGCATCGTCATGCGTTCCTGCACTTGCAGGCGCTTGGAAAAGATGTCGACCAGGCGCGTCAGCTTCGACAGGCCGACGATTTTCCCGTTCGGCAGATAGCCGATGGTGGCCTTGCCGAAGAAGGGCGCCAGGTGGTGCTCGCAATGGCTGTAGACGGGAATGCCGCGTACCACGATCAGCTCGTTGTACTGCTCGGCGCCGTCCTCGAAAGCCTTCAGCACGGACACCGGATCCTGGCCGTAGCCTGAGGTCCAGTGCTTCCAGGCTTTACTCACACGCGCCGGCGTTTCGTGCAGGCCAGGGCGGTCCGGATCTTCACCGAGGCTGGCCAGCAGCCGGCGCCAGTCGTGTTCGGTGAATTCTTCTTTATAAGACATGGGCTTACCCTAAAAATACGATTGCCGCCAGTATATAGAAAACGGGGCGATGCGGCCTGGCCCTGCCCCTTTATTGAGCAAACCAGACGCTTCTGTTGTAGCGATGCGCTAGCGTGAACCTGTTCACTTCGCTATGGAGGCGGCCTATGTTCGGAAGCTCGGTACTGGAACTGGCAATCGGTTTGACGTTTTGTTACGGGACGGTGGCGCTGATCGTGGCCACCGTACAGGAAGCGCTGGCGGCGGCATTTCGCCTGCGCGCCAATACCCTGCTCGCTGGCATCAAGAGCATGCTCAACGACGCGCGCTTCACCGCGCTGGCGCAGATGGTGTATGCGCACCCGCTGGTCAATCCGCACAGCGACGGCCGCGTGGCCACCGAGCGCAACCTGGACAGCCGCCCATCCTACATCGAACCGGGGTATTTTGCGATCGCGCTGATCGACAGCATCCAGCAGGTGCCGGGCAATTTCGCGCGCCTCGGGGCCGATATCGATGCCGTGGCCGATCCGCAGGTGCGGCGCGCCTTGCAGGGTCTGTATGCGCGCGCCGGGGGCGACCTCGAGCGTTTCCAGCGCCTCATCGGCGGCTGGTTCGACAACGCGATGCAGCGCCTCTCGGGCAGCTATAAACGGCGCCAGCTGCTGATCTCGTTCCTGATTTCGCTGCTGCTGGCGATCCTGTTCAATATCGACAGCATCGCCCTGTTCCGCACCCTGTGGCAGCAGCCGCAGCTGGCAGCCCACATCGGCGCCGCGCCCGCCGCACTCGACGCCCAAACGCTGCGCCAGCTGTGGGCGCTGCCGATCGGCTGGCAGAGTTTCCCGCCCGTGCTGGACACCGCCTTCGCGTTGCAGGTGGCGGGCTGGTTCGTGACGGCGTCGACCACGCTGTTCGGCGCGCCCTTCTGGTTCGACCTGCTGCAGCGCGCGGTGCAGTTGCGCAGCACGGGGACCCGTCCCGACGACAGTGTGCAGGTGCAGGTCGCGTCGGTCGCGGTGCCGGTGCCGGCGGCGATCGAGGTGCGGACCACGCCGGCGCTGCCGGCTGTCACTAACTGATCAGACCTATCTTCCTGGCGGCCGGTGCGCGTCCACGAGCACACTCGATACCGAGATGTGCGGCACACGCTCCGGCCATTCGTCGTTCGGGCCGAACCAGCGCGCTTCGGCAATCTCCGTCGGATCGACGCGGATCTCGCCGCCGGCGTAATCGGCCGTAAAGGCAATCATCAGCGAGTGCGGGAAGGGCCAGGACTGGCTCGCGAAATAACGCAAATTCGTCACCCGCAGCCCCACCTCCTCGTACACCTCGCGGTGCACCGCTTCCTCGATCGACTCGCCCGCTTCCAGGAAGCCGGCCAGCGGCGTAAACCGTTTGGTGGGCGAAGCGACGTGCATCGCCAGCAAGAAGGCGTCGCCCTTGCGGATCAGGACCATCATCGCCGGCGAGATGCGCGGATAGGCAAGGTGGCCGCACTGGCCGCATTTGAAACTGCGCTCATGCGCCACGCGCGCCATCGGCTGGGCGCAGACGCCGCAAAACCGGTGCGTGCGCGCCCATTCCGCGATCTGCGCCGCGCGCCCGGCCAGCCCCAGCAGCGATTCATCGAACTCGAACAGGAGCGAGCGCAGGCTGCGCCAGGCATACCCTTCCAGTAAGGCTTCGTTTTCCAGCCAGCCCGCCTGGCAAAAGCGCTCGCCCAGCAGCCCGACCGGCTGGACGTTCGCCGGATCGAGCCCGAGCGTGGCAAGCAGGGCGGCGTCGGGCAAGGCGAGGTCGTGCTCGCGCAGCAGCAGACGCCCGCCGTGGAAGATGAAGGTGAGCGGGTCGGGATGGGCTTGCGGCGCCATCAGCGGCGTAAAGGTCGGGGGCGTGTGCAGCATCGTCGGGTCGCTGTAGAAGTGGGTGGGCCATCATACCGCGAGCGGACTCCCCGTGCCCGGTTGCCACGCGGCCTGGTTGCCGACGCACTGTTGAACTTGCCACCTTCCCTCAGACCGCCTTCAAGGGTCGAGGTTTCCTGATTCTTGCGACGGCCAGACCTGCGTCAGCCGCGCACAGCGTGCCGAACTAACGGCAGCTCATCTTGCTCAAAGATGAACCGAACCGCGCCATCGCCGCGCCACGAACAGGAGAACCCATGCACCGCGCCGAACGCCAGAGGCCCGCATGATCCACGCCTATCCCAGCCGCGCCAGCGTCCTGCCCGGCGAGCGGCTGGTGCTGCATGTGGCCACCAGCCGCCGGCGCTTCCGCGTGCATTTCTATCGCTGGAGCGACGGCTTCCAGGCGATGCACAGCTCGCCATGGCAGCCGGGCGAGCGTGCGCGGGAACGTGGCAGCGGTGAAGACTGGGACTGGCCGGCCTACGAATTCCCGGTAGCGGCGTACTGGCCGTCGGCCGTCTACATCGCCCATCTCGAGGAAGGAGAGGGGAAACTGCCGCTTTCGCTCGCGCTCGATTCGGCCGCCGCCCTGTTCGTGGTGCGCGGGCAGCGCCGCGGCGGCATGCTGTACAAACTGCCGCTGGCGACTTACCACGCCTGCAAGCTCAGCGGCGGCAGCTGTTACGGCTGCAATGCGCCGCAATCGAGCGAGCCGCCGGGCGCGCGCATTTCGCTCAGGCGGCCAGGCGGCGGCATCGGCGGCTTGAGCTGGGGCGGCCCCGACCACTACGACGCCGCATCAAGGCGCCAGACCTTCGCCCACTGGGATGCGCGCTTCATCCGCTGGCTGGCGCGCCAGGGCTATACGCCCGAGTTCTGCACCGACCTCGACCTGCATGACGATGCGGCCCTGGCACTGCGCTACCGCCTGCTGGTCGCGGCCTGGTTCGCCGCGCGCCTGTGCTGGTGGCGCGTGCACCTGGTCGACGGCGACCGTTTCCTCGTTTGCCACCAGGGCGGCAAGCGCGCCGCCTACGACCGCTGGTGGCCCGCAAGCGGCGCGGGACGGCCCGAAGACCGCCTGGGCGGCGTCAGCCACCGCCATGGCGGCGGCTGGTGGGACGGCGCGCGCCAGACGAGCGGCTTGATCGTCCAGCGGCCCGACCACCGGGTATTTGCCGGCACCGGCCTGCGGCGCGGGGAAGCGTTCGGCGCCGATACTTGGCCGCCGCTGGCCGGCTACGCCTGCGACGGCGTGCCCCTCGACAGTTTTGAGCGCGCCAGCGGCAGGGCGCTGCTGTCGGCCTGGGCCGACGATGGCGGCACCCCCGACGGCTACCAGCTGCTGGCGGCCTGCCCGCTCGACGCCCGCTGGCAGGCCTTGCCGCCACGCGAGCGCCATGCGGCCGGCGAAGGCGTGCATGCCGCCACGCTCGGCCTGTTCGAACGCGGCGGCACCGTATTCTCGGCCGGCACCACCGACTGGGCCCAGGTCCTGGCCGACGGGCGCAACCGCACCGTCGAGCGCATCACGCGCAAGGTCCTCGACCGCCTGCTGCTGCATTGACGTCCGATTACCCCTTCCGACCACTCACCCCACGGAGGAAACAGTGTCCCGGCGTCCGCTCTTCCATCGCATCGAGATCGCATCCGTCGTCGTGTTTCGCGCACTGCACCTGGGCGACATGCTGTGCGCCGTGCCGGCCCTGCGCGCGCTGCGCGCCTCGCTGCCGAAGGCGCGCATCACGCTTGTCGGCCTGCCCTGGGCGCACCAGTTCGCGCGCCGCTTTCACCACTACATCGACGACTTCGCGCCCTTTCCCGGCCACCCGCTGCTGCCGGAACAGCCCATGCGCCACGAAGAACTGACGCCCTTCTATGCCGGCCTGTGCGCGCGCCGTTTCACGCTGGCGCTGCAACTGCACGGCAACGGCGCCGTCACCAACGAGATCGTGGCCGGCTTCGGCGCCAGGGCGATGGCCGGCTACTGCCTGGGCGATCCGGTCGCCACCGAGCACACGGTCCTGTATCCGTACCCCGAAGTGGGCGCCGAACCGGACCGCCTGCTGCGCCTAGTCGAGCGCCTGGGGGCCAGCGCGGCCGGCGACTACCTCGAATTCCCGCTGGTGCAGGAAGACCGGCAAGAGCTCGAGGCGAGCGGCATCGCGCAGGGCCTCGTGCCCGGCAATTACATCTGCGTCCATCCGGGCGCGCGCAAGCGCGACAAGCGCTGGCCGCCGCGCCGCTTCGCCGAAGTGGCCGACCGCCTGGCCGCCGAATTCGGCGTCGGCGTCGCCCTGACCGGCTCGGCCGAGGAGGCCGAGCTCGCCAGCGAAGTGGCGAGCCACATGCAGGCGCGCGCGGTGAATGCCGCCGCCCCGATCTCGGTCGGGGCGATGGCAGCGCTGATGAACAATGCGCGCCTGCTGGTCTGCAACGACACCGGCGTCTCGCACATCGCCGCCGGGCTGCGCCTGAAAAGCGTGGTCATTTTCAGCCGCGCCGACATCGCGCGCTGGGCGCCGCTCGACCGCGAGCAACACCGCTGCATCTGGGACCCGGACGCGCAGCGCTCGGGCGCCGTGCTGCAGCATGCGCGCGCGCTGCTGGCCGGGACCGATCCGGTGCGGCAACGCAGGGCGGGGTTGTGGCCATATTGGTAGGCGCGACGGTTGGTGGGGCTGTTGCCTGCCGCGTTATCGGTACGTTCGATCCGCGTGGGCACAAGTGAACTGCCCCCCATCACGCTTGATCACCGCTCTTTTCAACTCCCTGTCGCGCGCCGACGACAGCTTGAAACTTCCTTGAAATTCGGGTGTACACTTTATGCAAAGCGCAAACAAAGAGCAGTCCCCCTCCCCACTTGGTTTCACCCATATCATGCGCAGCTTCGACACCCCCAGCACGCCCTATCCGCGTCCGCAGATGGTGCGCCAGCAGTGGGCCAGCCTCGACGGCTGGTGGGAGTTCGCCTTCGACGACGCCAATGCCGGCTTGTCCGAGCACTGGTTCGACGGGCGTGAACTGCCCCAGCGGATCCTGGTCCCTTTCCCCTACCAATCCACCACGTCCGGCATCGGCAGCCGCGAGATCCACGAAGTCATGTGGTACACGCGCAGCGTCGAGGTACCCGCGGGCTGGGACAGCGGCGCCCTGCTGCTGCACTTCGGCGCCGTCGACTACCGGGCCGACGTCTGGGTCAACGGCCGCGTGGCGGGCCGCAACCGCGGCGGCCACGTGCCCTTCTCGTTCGACATCGCGCCCTATCTAAAAGCCGGCGCGAACCGCATCACGGTGCGCGTCGAAGACCGCCAGGACCCCTACCAGCCGCGCGGCAAGCAGTCCTCGTCCGGCACCCCGGTGCGCATCTATTACTACTGCACCAGCGGGATCTGGCAAAACGTCTGGCTCGAACCGGTGGCGGCGCTGCGCATCGATTACCTGCGCGTGACCGAAGCGCGCCCGGACGGCACGCTGGCCCTGAACGTGCACCTGCACGGACCCTCGAGCGACTGGGAAGCCGAGCTCGACGTGCTCGACGAACTCGACTCGGAGCAGGTAATCGCCCAGGCCCGCACCATCAGCCGCAGCGCCTGCCTCGAACTGCGCGCGCAGGTGCCCGACCCGCGCCCCTGGTCGCCGGGCGACCCGCACCTGTACAAACTGCGGGTGCGCCTGCTGCACCGCGGCCAACTGGTCGACAGCGTCGAGTCGTACACCGGCCTGCGCTCGATCGAACTCAAGGATGGCTGGTTCCACCTGAACGGCCAGCGCATTTTCCTCCTGATGGCGCTCGACCAGGGCTACTGGCCCGACACCCTGCTGGCCGCGCCCAACGACGACGCGCTGCGCGAGGATGTCCTGTGGGCCAAGCGCTTCGGTTTCAACGGGGTGCGCAAGCACCAGAAGATCGAGCACGAGCGCTGGCTGTACTGGTGCGACCGGCTCGGCCTGATGGTGTGGGAAGAGATGCCGAACGCCCGCTCCTGGTCCGAGGAATCCGAAGAGCGGCTCGAGATCGAGTGGCTGCGCGCCGTGATGCGCGACGCGAACCATCCGTCGATCGTGGCCTGGGTACCGGTGGTGGAGAGCTTCGGCTTTCCCGAGCTCGTGCGCCATCCGCACCAGCACGATTTTCTCGAGCGGATGGTGGCGCGCACGCGCCTGGCCGACGCCACGCGCCCTGTCATCGATAATGACGGCTGGCAGCACACGGACGTGACCGACGTTTGCACGATCCATGACTATTCGCATCCGACCGAAACGCTGCTGGAGCGCTATGCCAGCACGCGCCTGTCCGGCATGCCGCCGGAATATGGCTGGCACAAGGGCAAAGCCCTGTTCCTGCAGGGCGCGCAGTACCGCGGCCAGCCGATCGTGTTTTCCGAAGTCGGCGGCTACCTGCTCGCGCCGGAACAGGCCGAGCGCCGGCGCGACCGCCTGTACGACCACTACGGCAACGTGCGCAACGAGGACGAACTGGCGCAGCGCTACCGCACGCTGATGGAAGGTCTCGCCTCGCTGCCCTTCCTCGCCGGGCTGTGCTACACCCAACTGACCGACGTCGAGCACGAGCAAAACGGTTTACTCACGGCCGAGCGGGTGCCGCGCCTGCCGCCGGAACAGGTCGCCGACCTGCACCGCAGGCTGTGGCCGAACGCGTAAGCGACCTGTTGTCAGGAAGGCGCCACCAGCCGGGTTCGTCAATCCGCCCGGCGGCGCGGCCATGTCCAGCTGCTGCTCTGCCAATTTCGTCAATTCGCTTCTCAAAAGATTGCAGATCGTCCAGAATGAGCTGCTAATCCTTTCAATGGAGCTTATGGACAAGATCTCGTCGCTGGTCGGCCGCTACTCGTTTCGTGCCCGGGTGTTTTTCAACGGGGTGTTTTGCGATTCGAACGCCTTTACCGAGGACCAGTCGGCCGGGCAGCTGCACCTGGTGCGCAGCGGCCCGGTCCTCTTCCGCCACGAGGGCGCGTCCGCGCTGCGCGTCAACGAGCCGGCGATGGTGTTTTATCCGCGCGGCACGGCCCACGTTCTGGAGATTCCCGAAGGCGCCAGCGCCAGCCTGCTATGCGCCCACATCAGCTTCGAGGACGGCGGCGCCAATCCGCTGGCGCGCGCCCTGCCCGCCTGCCTGTACCTGCCGTTGGCCACCATGCCGGCCATGTCGCACACGCTCGAATTATTGTTCGCGGAAGCAGCCGCGCGCGACCAGGGGCGCGACGTCATCCTCGACCGCCTGTGCGACGTCCTGATGATCCAGGTGCTGCGCCACGAATTCAAAACGGGGAAACTGTCGGTGGGCCTGCTGGCCGGCCTGGCCGACCGCCAGCTGGCGCCGGCGCTGGGCGCGATCCATGCGCGGCCGCATGAACCCTGGCAGCTCGAATCGCTGGCGCGCGAAGCCTGCATGTCGCGCGCCCGCTTTACCGAGCATTTCAGGAACGTGGTCGGCATGCCGCCCGGCGAATACCTGACGCGCTGGCGCATCGGCGTGGCGCAGGATTTATTGAGAAAAGGAATGCCGGTGAAGGTGGTCAGCAGCCAAGCCGGCTATACCAGCGCGCCCGCCTTCACGCGGGCGTTCACGGCATTGGTGGGAGTGTCGCCGCGGCAGTGGCTGAAGGATGTGGCGCCGGTTCGCATGCGGTAGTGGCTAACGGCGAGTTCATACGAAACCCGGATACGTGACGTGTCCCGTAGGGGGTCACTTCATCCCGTGCCCACGCGGATCAAAGGAACCACGCACGCCCCACGCAACAGCGCCACGTCCGCCCGCACGGGACTTATTTGAGCAGCCGCGTCCGGCTGGCCACAAAGGCAATCACCAGCGACAGCCCGCCGACATACCCGATCGCCATCTGCATGCCGACATGGTGGGCGATGGCGCCGATCACCGGCGGGCCCATCAGGGTGCCGCTGTAGGCCATGCTGGCGACACCGGCCAGGGCCACCGGCCCCTGGGCGCCGGCGGCGCTGAAGACGAACGGGAACAGCAGCGACAGGCCGAGGCCGGCGATCGCGAAGCCGCCCAGGGCGAAATATGCGTTCGGCGACAGCACGGCGAAGAACAGGCCGGCGGCGGACAGCAGCGCGCCGCTGGTGACCAGGCGGCGGGCGCCGTAGCGCACCTTCAGTTTGTCGCCCACCATGCGCGCGACCAGCATCATCACCGAGAAGCAAGACAGGGCCAGCGGCGCCATGCCGTCGCCGACATTGAAATGCTCTTTGAGGAACACGCCGCTCCAGTCGGCGATGCTGCCTTCGGACATCGCGCCAAAAAAGCCGAGCAAACCGAGCAGCGCCATCGGACCGCGCGGCAGTGCGAACTTCTTCTTTTCGACCTGTTCGGCCGTGTCTTTCATGTCGAGCACCTGGCAGGCGCCCACCAGGGCCAGCGCCAGCGGAATGGCGACCATCACGAAGTGGGTGGCCGGGGCAATGTCAAGACTGGCCATCAGGCTGCCCAGGGTGGCGCCGACCAGGCCGCCGGCGCAGGCCAGGCCGTGCAGCATCGACATGTCCGATTTATTTGTTTCCTTTTCGCGCCGGGCAGCGGCGGCGTTCATGGCGACGTCGTAGGTGCTGGCGGTAATGCCGAGCATCAGCACGGCCGCCATCAGACGCGGCACGGTCGGCGCCATGCCGATCGACACCAGCACGCACAGCAGCGCCATGCCGGCGATCAGGAGCGACTTGCGGGCGCCGAAACGGCCCATCAGGAACGAGGAGACGGGGAACGACAGCAGGGCGCCGACGCCGCCGCACAGCAGCACCATCGACAGGGCCGAGTGCGACACGTTGACACGGTCTGCGAGGGCCGGAATGCGGCCGGCCCAGGACCCCATGATCACGCCGAACAGGGCGAAGAGGATGGGCAGGGCATAGTGTTGCGCCGGGCCGAAAACCGGGCTGCGCGATGAAGAAACCGGGGCGGGGACGGCGGGAGCGGTGGTGTGCATTGTTTCCGGATACATGTAGGGATGCCTGTACTGCAGGGTGCTTCGCGCGAGGCTCCACTCGTCGCTAAAGCGTTCCGTCCGGCTGTCTTTGTTGACTGCTGTGCCGTGCGTAACTGACTGCTAACAGGGGTATGAAAAGCAAACGTCAACCGATGTGGCTGGCTTCAAGAAGTGACAGGCGGCAATTTTACGCAAGCAGAAGGCATTTTTTGCTTTCCGGGCGGAAAAATTCTATGCGCGTTGCGTCATGTTCACAGTCGAACCGACAAGTCCTTAACAGGGCTGCACCGCCTGTTTGCGCTCTTGCATGAAATCAGGTTACAGAGTGTAAAAATCATTGTTGCAAGGGAGTGGAAGGCTGCCATTCGCCTGTGCGCGACGTCGAAAAAATTGCGCCATCTCACCATCGTCGGCACGCCCACGAGGTAGCGTTAAAGCTTCCCGTAGGAAACTTTTGAGGAGAATGCGATGCCGCGTGCGACTTGGCCCCTGATTTTGGCGAGCTTGCTGGCCGGCGCTGCCGTGGCAGCGCCCTACCCCAACGTCTACGGTGCGCCGCCGGAGGTGCTGCGCGGCAGCGACTGGTATCGCCAATGCCTGGGCGTCAAAAGCGACAAGCCGGCGCGCCCGCTGCCCGAGGCCAGGCCGGGCGCGAACGCAGGCTGCGACGCCGGCGCCCTGTACTACGAAACCCTGAACCTGCCGGACGCAAGCAAGGCCGACTGGCAGCAGGTACACGCCTGCGCCGCGCGCACGCAGGCGCATGGCGTCTTGATGATGCTGTATGCGAATGGCGCCGGAATGACGCCGCAGTTCGACCTGGCCTTGAAGCACGCGTGCAGCATCCAGAGCCCGGTCGACGAAATGAAGAGCCGGGTCCAGCACCTGCGCCGCCGTGCCAGCGGCGACGACCGCGCGCCGATCGATGTCTGCGACGATGCGGCGGCTGACATGCGCGGCCAGTGCGCCGCCATGCGCGAGCGCCAGCGCGACAAGTCGCGCGGCACCCAGCTCGCCGCCCTCACGCGCGGCTGGAACGCCAAGGAACAGCTCGGCCTGGAGATGGCGAGCAAGGCGGCGCATTATTTTGCCCGGCACCGGGTCGATTACGAGACCGATGCCAGCGGCAACGCCACGCGCTCGCTGCAGCTCGACGTGCAAGCGGCAGAACTCGACCAGTTCGCGCTGGATGTGCTCGACGCCGAAGCGGGCAAGGCGCCGCGCTTCTCGGAAGCCGAATTCACGAGCCTGGAAGAGAAAATGAATGGCACCTATCGCCAGTTCATGCTGAACCGGCCAGCGAGTACCTCGTATCTCGGCACGATCCGCAAGACCGGCGTCGAAAAGGCCCAGCGCGCCTGGCTGGCCTACCGCGATGCCATGGAGCTGTATGGCGCGATTCGCCACCCGCAGGTACCAGGCTCCGGCTGGCGCGCCCTGCTCACCGCGCGCCGTGTAAAACAGTTGACCGAACTCGATAACGCCGCGGCCGGCAAATGATCAGGCTTCACAGCGAAACAGGGGCAGCGTCTCGGGCGGCACGTCCTCGGTACTGAGCAGCACCAGGCGGTGACTCGCGCGGGTCATCGCCATGTACAGCTTGCGCGTGTCGGCCTCGCGCGCGCCGCCCCCTGTTCGCTCGCAGCCGTCAACAGGCTCTCCATCCCCAGCAGGAACACCGCAGCTCCCTCCAAACCAGTCGCCGTTTCCAGGTTGGCCAGGCGCAGGTAGTCAAGGCCGTAGCCGGCGGGCGACTGCTTCTTGTCCTTGTTCAGCCACCAGACGCTGTTCGCGCCGAGCGCGCCGCACAACCTGCGGTACAGCAGTTGCCTGGGCGTGTCGCGCCCATAAATGACGAGAAAGCTCGCGAGCGGCACCTTACGCCCTACGACCAGCGCGACGATTTCGTTGACGGCGCGGTCGACCGCGTCCTGCGGCGTGTCGACGCGCAGCAGGATCGGCGCGGCGCCCTCTTCCATGTCGGTGAAGTCCGGTTCCAGGTAATGCTCCGGGTCGGCCTGCACGGCGCGCGCCAGCAGGGTGCCGGCCGTGTGCAGGATGGCCTGCGTGGTGCGGTAGGACCGCAGCAGTTTCTTGGTGCGGCCCGCCACATCGAGCCCGGCGTTGCGCCAGCTGAGGCGGCGCTTCATGAAGCCCTGCGCCGCCTCGCGTTCGCGTGCGACGAACTCGCGCAAGCCGTCGAGCAGCCGCGCATAGCGCCGCGCGCGCGTGGCGCCGACACTGGCGTTGTTGTCTTCCTGCGTCATGGAGCGGCCCGTCCTTTCACAGCATGGCTTATAAGGTGCGCGGCAAGCTCCCGTCAAGCACAGCGGCAGGCAAGCGCAAATCCTGGTGTCGCCAGCATGCGCGCGCGGCGCGCGGTAGGATAGCTATTTGGACAATCCGGAGGACCGACCCATGAGCACACTGTTCGATATCCCGCTGCACCGCCTCGAAGGCCAGGACGCCACCCTCGGCGAGTACCGCGGCAAGGTCATGCTGATCGTGAACGTCGCATCGCAATGCGGCCTTACGCCGCAATACGCCGGCCTGGAAAAACTGTTCGAGCAATACGAAGCACGCGGCCTGGTGGTACTGGGTTTTCCCTGCAACGATTTCGGCGCCCAGGAACCGGGCAACGAGGCGGAGATTGCCGATTTTTGCCAGCGCAACTATGGCGTGCGCTTCCCGATGTTCGCCAAGGTGGAAGTCAACCGCGAGGCACGCCATCCGCTCTACCGCGAACTCATCGACGCCCAGCCGCAGGCAAGCCAGGCCGAGGGCAGCACCTTCGGCGACAAGCTGGCCCAGCACGGCCTGAGCCCGAAGGCTGCGTCGGACGTGATGTGGAATTTCGAGAAATTCCTGGTGGGACGCGATGGACAAATCATCGGACGGTTTGCGCCGGATGTCAAACCGGACGATCCGGCGCTGGTGGCGGCGATCGAGGCGGCGCTGGGCTGAGCTGAGCTACCCGAATACCACCTGGGCACCTGGCACGGTTTTAATTTGCCGCTCCTGATGAGCGTGGTGGCGCTGGTGGGCGGCCGGCCGTTCTACGTGCTGCTGCGGCGCCATGCCAACCTGTCTGAACGTGAACAGGTGCCGGTCCTGTACCGCCTGAACGGCGCCCATGCCTACGAAAACAGTGTATTGGTACTGTCGCAGGCGGCGGCCTGGCTGCTGCGCTGGACCGGCACCCGGCGCCTGCAGCTGCAGCTGCTGGTCTTGACGTCGGCCATGGTGGCGGTGCCGCCGCCGCTGGTCGATCCGACCCCAGGCATGCCGCCGCTGCTCGGGACCGGCCTTGATCCGTTGTTCGCCCTGCTGTGGCTGATCGGCACTGCCTGCGCGCTGTTAGCGGCCTGGCAGGCGAAATACCACCGGTTGGTCGCCCTGATCCCGGTCGGCGGCGTCGGCGTCGGCGTCGGCGTCGTCACCAGCCTGACTTTCCTGTCGATGTCGGCGCCCGACCTCGCGCAGTCGGGATTTTTATTGCATTGTCGAGGTTTCACCCACTTAACTTGAGGAGAAGATCATGTCTTATGTCGATGGTTTCGTTATTCCCGTTCCCAAGGCCAAGCTCGATGCCTACTGGGACATGTCCAGGAAGTGTGCGGCCATCTGGCGCGAGTTCGGTGCGCAGGAATACCGCGAATGCATCAGCGATGACGTCAAACCCGGCAAGCTCACCTCGTTTCCGCAGAGCGTGAACCTGGAGGACGGCGAGGTCGTGATCTTCGCCTGGATCGTCTACCCGTCGCGCGCCAAGCGCGACGAGGTCAACGACAAGGTCATGAAGGATCCGCGCATGGCCGAGTTCATGAAACCTGAAAACATGCCCTTCGACGGCAAGCGCATGATTTACGGCGGGTTCGAGATGGTGGTCGATATGTAGGGCGGTGTCCGGCCGGACGTCCCATGCGCGGACCGGCCGGCCATCCGCTACGCCAGCGCTGGCCGTCCCTCGGCCTCCTCCCTTGCGCCGGCCAGTGCCAGGAACTCCTCTCGCCCGCGCTCGCCGCGCAGGTCGGCTGCGATGCGCCCCTTGTCGAGCACGATGATGCGGTCCGCCGAGAGGATCGTTTCGCGCCGGTGGGCAACGATGATGCGGGTCATCGGCAGCTCCCTGATGGCCGCATTCACCTGCTGTTCGCGCGGCACGTCGAGGTGGCTGGTGGCTTCATCAAGCAACAGCATGCTCGGCTCGCGGTACAGTGCGCGCGCAATCAGCACCCGCTGCTTTTGCCCGCCCGACAGCACGGTACCCATGTCCCCAATCAAGGTATGAAACCCCATCGGCATCGCCTCGATATCATCCAATACGGCGGCTTGGCGCGCGCATTCGCGGATGCGGGAATTCGACGGTGCGTCGGCGAAAAAGCTGATGTTGTCGGCGATCGACCCGGCAAATAACTGGTCATCCTGCAGCACCACGCCGATCAGGGCGCGGTACTGCGCCAGGCCGGCGCCGTTCAAAGCCCGCCCGCCCACCAGAATCTCGCCGGCGCCGGCCTCGAGCAGGCTGGCCATGATCCGCAGCAGCGTCGTCTTGCCGCAGCCCGAAGGCCCGACGATGGCCACCGACTCGCCGGGTGCGATCGACAGGTCGATACCGTCGAGAACCCATGGATCGCTGGCGCCGTAGCGAAAGCGCAGCTTGCGCAAGTCGAGCGCCAAAGGCGCGCGGGCGACCGTATCGTCCGACGGCGCCATGCCGGCATCCTCTGGCGCAGTCAGGGCAATATCGGCCAGGCGCTCGGCATGCAGGCGCAGCATCCATAAGTCCAGCGCTTTGTCGATCAGGCTACTGATGCGGCTGAGGAACTGGTCCTTATAGCTGATGAAGGCAAGCAGCATCCCCACCGAAAAGGTGTTTTGCAGGACACGTTCGGCACCCAACCAGATCACCAGCACGGCAATCACCCCGATCAATGCTGAGTTTACCGTGCGGAACATTAATCCCAGCTTCTGGGTCGTCACCTGGCGGTTCACGGTTTGCACCAGGAGGCCGAGCCAGTGTGCCTGGCGCGATGCCTGTGCATTGAACAGCTTGATCGTCTTCATGCCGCGCAGCGTCTCCAGCAAGTGGCTGTCACGCCGCGCACCCCAGACAATGGCCTCGGCCGATGCATTGTGCAGACTGGCATAAAAGGCCACGCGCAGGATGGCGTACAGCAGCGCGCCGCCGAGTACCAGCATGGCGAGCCCGGGCGCATAGACGAACATGACCGCCAGCGTCACCATCGACATCAAGCCGTCCAGCAGGATTTCGACCAGGTCGGTGGTCAGCGCCTGCAGGATGGTTTCTTGGGAACCAAAACGCGACAGCACATCCCCCAGATGCCGGCTCTCGAAATAGCGCGCCGGCAGCCGCACCATGTGGCCGAACAGGCTGGCGCGCCCCGACACCTTCAATGTGCTCGAGATGGCGATCAGCGTTGCGCCGCGCATGGCAGTGATGGCCACGCGCAGCATCAGGATGAACAGGAAACCGAGCGCCAGCGTCAGCAACAGGTCGCGGTCGGCGCTGACCAGCGCCTCGTCGACCACCCATTGCAGGAAAAAGGGGCTGACCACGGCCAGCAGTTCGATGGCCAGTGCCATGCAGCCCAGCACGGCAAGCGAACGCCGGATGCCGACAAGCTTGCCCACCAGGGCACGCAGGCGTACCCGCGGCGCCGGTTCGGCCGCCACGAAACCCGGCGCCGGGCTCAGCTCGAGGGCCACGCCCGTGAAGTGGCGCAGCACTTCGGCATGCGACAGGCGCCGCACACCGGAGGCGGGATCGTGGACGACGACCGCGGCGGCCGTCACGCGCTTGAGTACGACAAAATGGTTCAGGTCCCAATGCAGGATGCAGGGGACGGTCAGCAAGGGCAGTTCGTCCGGCTCGAGCCGCAAGGGCCGCGCCGTCATACCCAGCTGGTCCGCGATCGCGATCATGTCCTTGAGCGAGGCGCCGCGCTGCGACAGGCCATAGCGGCGCCGCAACTGCGCCAGGCCATAGCCGTCGCCATGGAAGGAGGCCACCATGGCCAGGCAGGCCAGGCCGCACTCGGCCGCCTCGGTCTGCAAAATCAAGGGCAGGCGTCCGCCATTGCCACCGTCTTGATACCAGTTCATCATTGCCCCCAGCGTCCGGTCAGCGTGAAGACCGGGTCGAGCACCCACTCGACCAAGCGGCGCCGCTCGAGCAGCACGTCGGCGTCGAGCTGCATGCCCGGCTGTAGTGGCGCGGCCTTGCCATAGGCCATCACATGCTGACGATCGAGCGCGACCGTAACGCGGTACAGCGCTTCGGAGGCGCTTCCAGGCGCCGTGCCGGCGAACATCGACGGCAGCTCCGACGGTTCGATCGCGGTGCGCGAGACGCTGGCAATGACGCCACGTGCATGGCCGAATTTCTGGTACGGGTAGGCGCGGTAACGCAGCAGTACCGTCTGCCCGGGATGCACGAAGCCTACCGCTCTGCTCGGCGCGTACAGATGGGCTTCCAGCACCGCGCCGTGCGGGACGATGCTCAGCAAGGGCGCGGCCGGGCCGACCGCCGTCCCCGTGTGCGCATGGACCGCAGTGACCGTGCCGGACCGCGGCGCCGGAACCACGAGCGAGCGGCGCGCCTCGACCTCGCCCATCTCGCGGCTGTTGACGGCAAGGGTACGGGCGATCAAGGCTTCCTGGGTCGCCATCTTCGAGGGCAGTTGTTCGAGCTCGCCCTTGACCATGGCGCGTTCGCGCTCGAGCGACAGCACGCCGCGCTGGAGGGTGCGCAGCCTTGCCGCCTGGTCCAGTGCGCTTTCCGCCGCGACCCGCAGATGCTGCTCGGATATATATCCGCTGCCCTGCAATCCGCCCAGCCGTTGCTGCCATTGCTGCGCCAGTGCCAGCCGCTTGAGCTGGACATCGATTTCCTGGCGCAGGCTGTCGGCTTCGCGCCCGAGCGTGTCGAAGCGTGTCGAAGCGTGTCGCCAGCGCCACGCGCTGCTGCGCGAACATCTCTTGCGCGCGCAAGCGTTCCACATCGAGCGTCGCGCGCTGTGCTTCAAGCGCGCGCACGGTGCCGGCCTGGGTATCGCCCAGCGCCGCGCTCTGTTCTTCGGCCGACAATTGCGCCAGCGGCTGTCCCTGCTTCACCTGCGCGCCCTCGCGCACCAGCAAGGTACTCACCACGGCGGCGCGCGGCGCGAACACCCGCACCATGCCTTGCTGCGGGATCAGCCAGCCGGCCACATGCGCCTTGCGGGTATAGCTGGCCCCGAACAGCAACAGGAAGATGGCGCACACCGTCAGCGCCGCGATGCCGGCGAACCACCAGTTCAGCGAGCGCGGCTTGACCAGAATGGTGCCCAGCCATTCGGACTGCTGGTTGCGCAGCACCTCGGGCCGAAACAGCGGCACGCCGGCGGCGGCCACCGGCTTGAGTTCGCCACCTCCGTCGCTCATGCTAGCCGCTCGCCATGGTGTCGTCTGCCATGTAGTCACGCACTTCGAAGGCAATTTCGATCACGCGCGACACTTTACGGGTCTGCAGTATTTTACGAAGCCGCGGATCGGCAAAGTCCTTGAGCAGCGGCGGGCGTGGTGCATTGAAAAAATAACCTGGGTCGTTCGCGACGATCGGTTTCGCCACCAGGTCCAGCTCGTCGCGCGAGGTGACGGTTTGCACCACGCAAGGGGCATGGGTGACACCCAGCTCGAGCAGGGCGCAGGCGCGGTGATAACCGTTGTGCAGCAACAGGCGCCCGCTGTCGTCGTCACACACCGCATTCAGGAAATTCGAGCTGTAGCCGACGACCAGGCCCAGCGCCGCCGCGACCGATCCGAACGAAGCATAGTCGGCCAGCTGCTCCGGTTTCAGGAGTACCGGCTCATGGAAACGGAAGTCGGTCGAGTCCGAACGGAATTCATAACGTCTGGAACCGAGCTCGCGGATGTGCACCGGGGCGTGGCTGTCCTGCGGTGGCAGGCAGAAATGAAACAGGGCCGCGGGCTCCGGGTGCGGTCCCAGGCCTTGCTTGAGCCGGTCGACGAAACTGCGGGTGACATGGTTCTGGCAGACCACCAGATGCGCCAGCTTCACCATTGCGAGCCGGGCCGGCAGGTGGTCGAAGGTGCGGGTAAAACGGTCGCTGGACAGGATGTCGTCGGCCAGCGGCATGAGGTCGGGGGGAAGGGTTGTGCAGTCGAGGTGGTCGGCGATACCGGCCTCGCGCTCGGCCAGCTCCTCGTACCAGGCAGCGGCGGCGCTCCACTCCTGCACCAGTGGCGTACGGTTCGCCGCTTTTGAGCCGTAGCCGACATCCTCGACAAAATCGAGGTATTTACGCAATGGTGCCTGTCCCAGCAACCACATTTCCTGTTCCGGACCGAGCGCCTGCGCCAGCGTATCGTTCAGTTCACCATCTCTCTTCATTGTGTTCTCCT
>JANNNC010000017.1:0-26814 GCA_031398335.1 Massilia sp. | reverse complement strand
CGACATCGCCTCCGCGCGGTTGCGATGCTGTGAGCGGTCGTTCTGGCATTGCACGACCACCCCGGTTGGCGCGTGGGTGATTCGGACAGCGGAGTCGGTCTTGTTGATGTGCTGTCCACCCGCGCCCGATGCGCGGTAGGTGTCGATGCGCACGTCGGCCGGGTTGATCTCGATCTCGATCGAATCGTCCACTTCCGGATACACGAACAGCGAAGTGAACGAGGTGTGGCGACCGTTGGCCGAGTCGAACGGCGACTTGCGCACCAGGCGGTGCACGCCGGTCTCGGTGCGCAGGTGGCCATAGGCGTACTCGCCATCGACCTTGATGGTCGCGGTCTTGATGCCGGCGACTTCACCGTCGGACTGTTCCAGGATCTCGGCCTTGAAGCCCTTGCGTTCGCAATAGCGCAGGTACTGGCGCAGCAGCATCGAGGCCCAGTCCTGGGCTTCGGTACCGCCGGCGCCGGCCTGGATGTCGATGAAGCAGTTGGCGTGGTCCATGGGGTTGCCGAACATGCGGCGGAACTCCATCCCCTCGACGACTGCGCGGATGCCATCGACGTCGGCGCTGACGGCTTCGATGGTGTCGTCGTCGCTTTCTTCGCGCGCCATCTCGAACAGGTCGGCCGCATCCGCGAGATCGGCTTTCGCCTTCTCGAGCGTGAGCACGACGCCTTCCAGCGCTTTTTTCTCTTTACCGAGGTCGAGCGCCCGCTTCTGGTCGTTCCAGACGGTCGGGTCTTCCAGTTCCTCGTTGACCTGCTCTAGTTTCTCTGACTTCCGATCGAAGTCAAAGATACCTCCGAAGTTCGGCCTCGCGACCGGTCAGGTCGTTCAGCAGGGCGGAGATGGCGTTGATGCGTTCAGCTTCCATGGTGGTGGCGTCTTGAATGAGTTGAATCGAACCTTCGATTATACCCCAGTCGCTACAAGCGTCGGTGGCGGACGCGCTACGGCTTGCCGCTAGCTTGCTCCGATTTGCGCCGCTGCCGTATCATCGCGCGGTTCCCCCATAGAAGAAGCCCCATGCGCCATCCCCTCCATTGTCAGATCGGCATCGCGCTCCTGCCTGCCGTCCTCGCCGCGCCAGCCCTTGCCGCGAAGGCCGTGCCCGCCCCGAAAGGCGCCAGCGCCACCCTGGCCGTGCTCGAGACTACCGACCTGCATTCGAACGTCGTCGGCTACGACTATTTCAAGCTTGCCGCCGAGCCCTCGATTGGCCTCGACCGCACCGCGCGCCTGATCGCGCAGGCGCGCACGCAGTATCCGAATACCGTCCTGTTCGACAATGGCGACACCATCCAGGGCAACGCGCTGGCCGACTACCAGGCCCTGGTCAAACCGCTGGGCTGCGACGAGACGCTCGGAATCTACAAGGTGATGAACGCCTTGAAGTACGACGGCGCCTCGATCGGGAACCACGAATTCAACTACGGCCTGGCCTTCCTATCGCAGGTGACCGGCAACCGCTTCCGGGTCGCGGGCCTGGACCAGCCCAGGCGCTGCGCCGGCCCCGCCTTCCCGCAAGTGCTGGCGAATGTCTACAGCGTGAAAACGAAGAAGCCGCTGTTCGCGCCTTACCGCATCATCCAGAAGAAGCTCAGCGCGCAGGATGCCAACGGGCGCCCGATCACGGCAATGGTGAAGGTCGGCATCATCGGCTTCACGCCGCCGACCATCATGGCCTGGGACAAGCGCTGGCTCGAGGGCAAGGTCTACACGACGGGCGTGCGCGAGGCGGCCCTCAAGTACATTCCCGAGATGCGCAGGAAAGGCGCCGACATCGTGGTCGCCATTGCGCACGGCGGCCTGGATGCCAGTCCGTACACGCCGCAGCTGGAAAACGCCGGCTGGTACCTGGCGCAGGTGCCGGGCGTGGACGCGATGCTGCTCGGGCATTCGCACCAGATTTTCCCGAACGCGGCCAGCACGGCGCCGCAGTTCAAGCTGCCGGGCGTCGACAAGGAAAAGGGCCTGGTGCATGGCGTGCCGACCGTGATGGCGAACCTCTGGGGCAAGCACCTGGGCGTGATCGCGCTGCAGCTGCAGGCCGACGGCAAGCGCTGGACGATCGACAAGGCAAAGACGGTCGTCGAAGCGCGCAGCGCTCAGAACGCCGACAAGGGTTTTGTCGCCGCCGATCCGGCCGTCATGGCCCTGATCCGCGCCGAGCACGAAGCGACCATCAGCCACGTCAAAACGCCGGTCGGCAGCACCGGCTTTCGCATGACGACCTATTTTGCCGACGTCGGCGATCCATCGGCGATTGCGGTCGTGAACGCCGCGCAAACGGGGTACGTAAAGAAGTATGTGGCGGCCAAGCTGCCGCAGTACGCCAGGCTGCCGGTGCTGTCGATGTCGGCGCCGTTCAAGAGCGGCCTGGCGGGCGCCTTCGACTTTACCGACGTCGCGGCCGGGAACCTGGCGCTGAACAATGCGGCCGACCTCTACCTGTACCCGAATGCGCTGTACGCGGTGAAGGTCGACGGCGCGGGTTTGAAGGCCTGGCTCGAGACCTCGGCGCGGCGCTTCAACACCATCGATCCTGCAAGGAGCGAGCCGCAGGAGCTGGTCAACGCCACCGTCCCGAGCTACAACTTCGATACGCCCACCTCGGCCGAGATCAGCTACGAAATCGATGTGACGCAGGCGCCGGGTGCGCGCATCCGCAAGCTCGCCCTGCGCGGCGTCCCGGTGGCGGCGGAGCAGGAATTCATCGTCGCCACGAACAACTACCGCGCCAGCGGCGGCGGCAATTTCCCGGGCCTGGACGGCAGCAAGACTGTCCTCGCTTCGCCCGACACCAGCCGCGACGTCCTGATTGCCTACATCCGCGAGGTGAAGACGCTGACGCGCAAGGCGCATGGCGCCACGCGCAGCTGGCGCTTTACGCCGGTGAAGACGGCCGGTCCGGTGGTCTTCCATTCGGCGCCCGGCATGTTGGCGCTGGCGCAGGATGCGGGGCTGGACAACGTGACGCTGCTGCGGGCCGACGATGGGCTGGGCAAGGGATTTGCGCTGTACGCCGTGGACCTGGCGAAATGAAGGCGCTGGTGCTGGTGCTGGTGCTGGCCTTGCTGGGTGGCGCTGCGCAGGCCGGCGATGTGAAGGCAGCTTACAAGCGCGGACTGATGTACCGGAATGGCGCCGGCGTGACGGCCGATGCCGCGTTGGCGGCAAAGTGGATTGCGGTCGCGGCGCGCGGACAAATGCCGGAAGCGATGTTCGCACTGTCGAACATGCTGGCGGCGGGGGAGGGTGTAGCGCCGGATGCCGCTGGCGCGCGCAAGTGGCTGGAAGCCGCCGCCGCGCTCGGTTATCCGGCGGCCTTGCAGGAGCTGGCCTTGCGCGAACCCGATCCGCGCCAGGCGGAGCTGCTGATGCGCCAGGCGGCGCACGCCTTGCAGCACAGGCGGTAGCGTGGGCACTGCGTGCCCGCGCGGACATTCGCGTTGTGTTAGCCGATGAACGCGGCGATAACGACATCCGGCCCGATGCGTTATCGCGGATCATCCGTTGAAGCCGCCATTGAGGCCATTGGCCTCAATGACCCCTACCCCTCGGTCGACGCGTCGATCTCGCTGGCCGCAATCGCCGCCAGGTCCATCAGGGCCTGCAATTCCGACCCGCGCAGCCTGCGCGGTTCGCGGTCGATCACGCACAGGGTGCCCAGCGCCATGCCGGAACGGTCGCGCAGCGGCACGCCGGCGTAGAAGCGCATGTGCGGGTCGGCCAGCACCAGCGGGTTGCCGGAAAAGCGGATGTCGCTCATTGCGTCTTCCACCACGAACGGCCCGTCCTGCAGGATGGCGTGGGTGCAGAAAGCCCACTCGCGCGGGGTTTGCTGGGCCGGCAGGCCGACGCGCGCCTTGAACCACTGGCGGCGCGCCGTCAGCAGCGAGATGAGGGCGATCGGCGACTCGGTCACTTTCGAGGCCAGGCGCACGATGCGGTCGAAGCGTTCTTCCGGCAGGCTGTCGACCAGGTGGGTCGCCGAGAGCGCAGCCAGGCGCAGCGCTTCGACGTCGGGCACCGGGAAGCCCGGATCGGGATTGGGCAGGAATTCGGGATCGGTCGGGGTCGGCGGCTGGCGCCGTTCCAGGGGGCCGGAATTGCCGGACACCTTGGTCATCAGGGCGCGGATATGGCTTTCGCGCGTGCGGCGGTGGCCGCCCGGCGTTTTCCACGACTCGATTGCACCACTTTCCATCCAGAGCTGGACGGTGCTGGTCGCCACGCCCAGCAGGCGGGCGGCGGCGCTGGTGGTGAGGATCGGGTCCTCTTCCATTAAATTGCTGTTCATCAATATTCCTACAGTTTTTGGAAGTATAGCCGATTTGATGAAATTATCCGCATGTTGCGGGTTTGTCCCGCCAAATGATGCAAAAAGCAGCAAAACAAGCAAATTATATTAACACAAAGAAAGTTAACGGCACGCAATTAATGCGAATTCGTCAGTTTGGGCGCTGCTAATCGTTCCCGATCCCGGTCGCACTGGCGCGCGTCGGCGCGTGTGCCGGGAAGATAAGGGGAGCGCGGACCTGTTCCTCAAGCGAGCGCCAGCTGCGCAGCCGGTGCCGCCGCGCGCGGGCGCACCGGTGCGGCGCCGGGCTCGTCGAGCTTGAAGGTGCTGACCACCTGGGCCAGGCGCGCGGCCTGTTCCTGCATCGATTCGGCGGTCGCCGCCGCTTCCTCGACCAGCGCCGCGTTCTGCTGGGTAACCTGGTCCATGTCAACGATGGCGCTGTTGACCTGCTCGATGCCGGCGCTTTGTTCTTCGCTGGCGTTGGCGATGTCGGCGATGATGGCCGTTACCTGCTCGATGCTGTTCACGATTTCGCCCATGGTGGCGCCGGCGCGGTCGACCTGGCCGGTGCCTGCCGCGACCTTGTTCACCGAGTCGTCGATGAGCAGCTTGATCTCTTTCGCCGCGCTCGCCGAGCGCTGCGCCAGGTTGCGCACTTCGCCGGCGACGACCGCGAAACCGCGGCCCTGTTCGCCCGCACGCGCCGCCTCGACGGCCGCGTTCAGCGCGAGGATGTTGGTCTGGAAGGCGATGCCGTCGATGACGCTGATGATGTCGACGATCTTGCGCGACGATTCGTTGATCGAGCCCATGGTTGCCACGACTTCGGCCACCACGGCGCCGCCCTGGCCGGCGATCGCGGCGGCGTTCTTCGCCATCTTGTTCGCTGCGCGCGCATGCTCGGCGTTCTGGCGCACGGTCGAGGTCAGTTCTTCCATCGACGAGGCGGTTTCCTCGAGCGAGCCGGCCTGCTGCTCGGTGCGCACCGACAGGTCGGCATTGCCGCTGGCGATCTCGTTCGAGGCGGTGGCGATTGCGCCGGTGCCGCCGCGCACGTGGCCGACGATGTCGGCCAGCGCCTGCGACATGCTGGCCAGCGCGCGCAGCAGGTCGCCGGTTTCGTCGCGCTGTTCGGCGGCGGCGCGGCTGGTGAGGTCGCCCCGTGCCACGCGCTGGGCGAAGCCGACGGCGTGGCCCAGCGGTACCGTGATCGAACGCGTGATCAGCCAGGCGCAGGCCACGCCCAGCAGCAGGGCGGTGATCCCGAGGCCGATCAGGATGGTGCGGGTGTTCGCATACGATTCCAGGATGCCGGCGGCGACGCCGTCGGCCGCTTCGATCTGCATCGCCGCCAGCTTGTTCATCTCGGCGAGGTAGGCAGTGGTGGCGGGCGTGAGTTGCTCGAGATAGACCTTGTCGGCGCCTTCGACGTCGCCGGCGCGCTTGGCCGCAAACATGGCGGACCGCGCGTTCAGGTAAGGATCGCGCCTGGCCTTGACGACGGCGAACTGGGCGCGCACGGCTTCGTTGCGCAGCGATGCCTCGACCGTATTCTGCAGCTCGGTCGAGCGGACCGAAATCTCCTTCATGCGCGCCTCGACCTTCTCGATGACGGCGCTGTCGCTGGTGACATAGGCGGTCTGTATCATCGCGCTGTTCAACTCGATCAGCTTGCCCCATTCGGCCACATTGCGCTGGTTCTTGATGCTGACGTTGACGAGGCGGTCCGTCATCGCGCCCGCTTCCTGCATGCGCAGCAGCGCGGTCACGGTCACGGCCAGCAGCAAGGCGAGGACGATGGCGAATCCAGCGCCAAGGCGGGCGCCGATCTTGAGGTTCTTCACGTGGGATTTCCTGATGAAAGGGGTGGCTGTGGGCCACCGTTGAGTTCGAAATGGGCCGTCAGGCTGGCCGGTGCGTCGGGGGGACTGCGTTCGGGCTGTTCCGGCGGAGTATACCAGTGGACCGGCAATAAGTGATGCACTGCGGCAAATATGCAACGTGGCGAGCTGTTGAATTTGCAATTCGAGTGGGAGATAGGGCGCTGTGGACAATGCGTCGAGACATTAACTGTGCCAGGGAGTCGTGCTGAAGGTGCAGGAGCAAGTTGGCATGATGTGCAGTCACCGCGGCGCGCAGTTATAAAATTACTTTTGGTAAGTATCTCTTCATCAAAGCGTATCCACCAACGTCCTTTTGCAGGTGCTCGCCATGCCCACTATGCCCTTGCTGCCGACAAGATGCGCAGCATGGGAAGCGCTCTACGCATCGCGCCAGCTGCATGGCTACGATCGCCTTGGCTACACCCAGGCTGCCATCCTGGCCGCGCGCGTCGCCAATGTGATCGATGCGAGGGACGTGGACACCAGCTTGCTCGGCCATTCCTACTACGGCGACCACCGTTCGGTGATCGCCGACATGTTTGGCATCATCACGCTGGCGCAACCGATCGATAAACGTTTCGGTCTCAAGCGCCGCGTGCACCGCGATATCGGGTATTGGGAATTCAAGCCCCAGGGCGCCTGACAAAACCGTCAGGGCAATGCGCAGCGCCGAAGACAGTACACAGGTAGGGCGAGGCCTTGCAACGCAGCCATGGCGGCCGTGTCAGGCGCTCGTTAGTGCAGTTGCTTCTTCTCCGGCTGCACCAGGATGAAGGGATGCACGACCGCCGCCCACAGCGCAATGCCGCCGGCGCTCCAGGTCCCGGCTTGCAGGTCCGATACTTTCGCGACCTTGCCGTCGGCCATCCAGCGCGCGATATTTTCCTTGTCGTCGTGCGAGACGCGCATCGCGACGTCGATCAGGTCGAGTTCTTCGCTGACATAAATCACGTTGCCCTGGGCGAAGTGGCGCTCGAGCTCGCTCCATTCGATGCGGCCGGTCTCGCGGTTGATCTTGTCGTGCAGTTCGGTATCGTTTTCGGGCTTGGTTTTCATGGCGTGCAAAATTAATCTAGATAATCTCGACCGTGGGAGTCGGCGAGCCCGCCCATGTTAACCGATAGGCCTGGCCCTTGCGTACATTGCCGACCAGCGCCGGGCGGAAGCAGGCGAGGTTGATGCCGTTCTTCGCGCGCACGCTCGGGTAGATGACGCCCATCGAGCCCAGCTCCAGCAAGCTGTTGGCCAGTTCCTGCGACGCGACATAGCTGCGCGGATCGAGGCATTTATTGAAAGTGCGCGTGCCGCGGATGTCGTGGAAGCTGGCGTTGAAATCGGCCAGCATCGCCTGGTAGGCGACGCTGTCGTCGAAACGGTTGATTTCCTGGTATTCGACGGTCTTGTGGAAAGTCACTTCGGCCAGGGCCGTCGCGGCATCGAAGGCGCAATACCAGGCGCCGCGCTCGCCGTCGTTGAAGCGGCTGCCTTCCGGGCGCGCATAGGTATAGGCCGCATTCACGATGCGGAAGTTCGGCAGGCCGAACACCAGCTCATCCATGCCGATCCCCGGCAGCAGGCCCGTTTCGCCGCGCAGGCGCTCGTTGGTCGCGTTATCGAGGTCGAACAGGTCGCGCAGGGTGGCGTCATTCGCGGACAGCGGCGCCAGCACGGAATCCTCGAGGTCGGCGAAGCGCGACGGAATCAGGCGGCAGGTGTCGAACTGGCGCAGGCTGGTGAGTGGGGGCAGGGCCGCCAGGATCACAGGCCTCCACGGCGCGCATCGAGCAGCCGGCGTACCGTCTGCATGGCCAGCAGGCCCCCGCCCAGCATCACGGCCAGCGGCGTGCGTCCGCCGAAAATGAGGTTGCTGTTGGGCAGATGGACCCATTCGTCGGCCAGCTTGTCGCCGTACAGGATGTGGAGTGCCTTGTAGACGCCCAGCAGGTAGGAGATGCGCGTGATGCGGTCGACCTCCAGCACCCGGTCCGGGTTTTTCTTCCAGTCGTAAAACGCGGATGCGGACAGGCCGCCGAGCAGCTCGCGCGCATCTTCCTCGCGCAGCTGCCAGGCGCCGGCGAGCTTGAAGAAGCCCGTCAAGGCGGACTTCGACAGGCGCTCGCGCTCGGCGCGGGAATTGAGGTCCACCAGCACCGCCGGCTCGAAGCGGCTGCGTGGATAGGCATAGGCCAGGTTCATGGTTTCCTCCATTTCCGGAGTATTTATACTCCGTTTTCGGACCCATCGCAACTGATGGTTGTCAAGCCGTGTGCACCGTGACAGAATTGGCGCCGACTTGTCGAAAGGAAAAGGTTATTCCATGCGGTGGAAATCGGCGGCATGCTTGTTGGTGGTGGTGGCTTGCATTGCGGCGGCGGCCTTCGGCATGGCGCGCGGTTCGCGCGTGGCGCCGGACGACTTGCGCCGCCAGGTGTTCCAGGCCGAACGGGACTTTGCCGCCACAATGGCGCGCCGCGATTTCGATGGTTTCGCCGCTTTCCTGTCGCGCGAAGCAGTCTTCATGCGCCCGCAAGGCGCGTCGCGCGGAAAAGACGCCGTCGCCCAGGCCTGGCGCGGTTATTTCGACCGGCCGGCCGCGCCGTTTTCGTGGGAGCCGACGGAGGTCGAGGTGCTCGCCTCGGGCACGCTGGCCTTCAGCAGCGGCCCGGTGACGGACGCCGCCGGCAAGCAGATCGGGCGCTTCAATTCGGTCTGGCGCCTGGAAGGGCCGGGCACCTGGCGCGTGGTCTTCGAGCGCGGCTGCGATTGCCTCCGGTAACCAGCCAATCGAGCCGGCGCTTCCCGTAGGGTGGGCACGTCACTTGTGCCCACGCCGCCTCACCATTCGACCATCAACACAGTCCTTCAGTCGGCTGTCGCGCCCGACACCTTCACCGTCTGCCCCCATTTCGCCGTCTCGCTGCGAATGAACTCGGCGAACTGCTCGGGCTTCTCAGGGTGCGGCTCGGCGCCTTGTTCGGCAAACTTCTTCTTCACTTCCGGATCGGCCAGCGCTTTCAGGATCGACGCGTTCAGCCGCGCCACCGCCGGCGCCGGCGTGCCGGCAGGCGCCAGGATGCCGAACCAGGACGTGGCGCTGTAGCCCGGCACGCCCGATTCGGCGATCGTCGGCACGTCCGGCAGGGCCGGCGAGCGTTGCGGCGTGGTCACTGCGATCGGGCGCAGCTTGCCCGCCTTAACGTGGCCGATCACCGAAGGCAAGTTGTCGAACATGATCGCGGTCTGTCCCGACAGCAGGTCGGTCAGCGCCGGCGCGCTGCCTTTGTACGGGATGTGCTGCATGTCGACGCCGGTCATCTGGTTGAACATCTCGGCCGACAGGTGGATCGAGGTGCCGCTGCCGGAAGAGGCGAAGTTGATCTTGCCCGGGTTGGCCTTGGCATGCGCGATCAGCTCCTTGACGGTCTTGAACGGCTGCGACGGATGGGCCACCAGCAGGTTCGGCACCAGCGCCACGCGCGAGATCGGCTGGAAGTCCTTGATCGGGTCGAAGGTCATTTTCTTGTACAGGCTCTGGTTGATCGCGTGCGTGCCGACGGTGCCCATCAGGAGGGTGTGGCCGTCGGGGGCGGCGCGCACCACCATCTGGCTGCCGATGTTGCCGCCGGCGCCGGGACGGTTGTCGATCATGACCGACTGGCCCAGGTCGCGGCTCATGAACTGCCCGACGATGCGCGCCAGGGTATCGGTCGTGCCGCCGGCAGTAAAGCCGACGACGATCGTGATCGGCTTGCTCGGGAACGCGGCCTGGGCCTGCGCCGCGAAGGGCGCCAGCGCGAGGGCGCCCACTGCCGCCACGGCAAGGGCGAGCGAACGGCGCTTCGGTACGACGGCAACACGGGAACGAATCATGGCGGGTCTCCTGGATAGTTATGGTGATGAAAAAAACGGGTGCATGCGTGCTAGATGGGTGCGACGCCGAGCGTGGTGCCGCCGCAGACGTACAGCACCTGGCCGGTCACGAAACCGTTATCCGGCGCGAGGAAGAACAGCGCCGCGCGCGCCACGTCTTCGGGCGTGCCGAGGCGCTTGACGACAATGCTGTCGATGATGCGCCGGGTCTGCGGCGCGCCTTCGGGATTACTGGTGCGGAAAAGCTCGGTGGCGATCGGGCCGGGCGCCACGGCGTTGACCGTGATGCCGTCGGCGCCGAGTTCCATCGCCAGCGTGCGCGTGAGGCCGATCAGGCCGGCCTTGGTGGCCGCGTAAACAATCCGTTCGGGCTTGCCGAGCGCCGCGCGCGAGGCGATGTTGACGATGCGGCCCTGTCCCGAGGCGCGCAGCGACGGTAGCGTCGCCTGGGTCAGGAGGATGGCCGCTTTCAGGTGCAGGCTGACGACGTCGTCGAGGTCGGCCATGCTGGCGCTGTCGATGCTGCCGGGGCGGGTGGCGCCGGCGTTGTTGACCAGTGCGGTGACGGACCAGGCGCCGGCGATATGGCGCGCGGCGGCTTCGATATCGCTTTGACGGGTAAGGTCGGCCTGCAGCGAGACCAGATTGTGGTGACCCCAGTCAGGGTCTTTGTAGTCGAGATTGACGACGCTGCGGCCCTGCGCCAGCAAGGCTTCGCAGATGGCCCGGCCGATGCCGGAACTGCCGCCGGTGACGAGGGCGACTTGCTGGGGTTCGCTCATTCATGCCTCTCCGGAAACTGATGCTGCCGATGATGTCAGATGCCTGCGGGCTTACGGCCCGGGATGCATAAATAGTAGCATGGCATGGGTGGCGGATGAGCTGTTCGGTTGGCTGTGGGAATGCGGCGCTGCACGAATCGCGTGGGCTCGAGAGCCCACGCGATTGGCCGCCTGCGTCACGCCGGCTCCGCGTGCTCCACCAACAACTGCACCTTGGTCACGCCGTTGTACTCGTTGGCATCGAGCCTGAACGCCACCAGCGCCCGCTCCCCCAACCCGTCGGTCCGCCCGAACCAGATCGCATCGTACCGCCGTCCGTTACGCTCGAGCAGGAGCTTGAGGTGCTTCTCCTTCAAAATGCGCTGGCTCAGCACGCGAAATTCGTCGCAGAACACGGGTGGTGCAAAACCCTGGCCCCAGACCTGGCCATCCAACAGTTCGATGAAGGCGGTCGAATAAAACTCGTCCTCGAGCGGCCCGTCGGTTTCCACCACGCGTTCCAGCTGCGCCTGCGTCAGCCAGGTGCGCCCGACCGCCTCGAAAGCCTGCTGGAAGGCCTCGAAGGACTCGTGCTTCATCGTCAGGCCCGCCGCCATCGCGTGGCCGCCGAACCTGTCGATCAGGCCCGGCACGCGTTTCGAGACCAGGTCGAGTGCGTCGCGCATGTGAAAGCCCGGAATCGAGCGTCCCGAACCTTTGATCAGGCCCGGGCCGCCGGGCGCGAAGGTGATCGTCGGACGGAAGAATTTTTCTTTCAGGCGCGAGGCCACGATGCCGATCACGCCCTGGTGCCAGCCGTCGTCGAAGACGGTGATCGTGCTGCTGTCGCTGGGCTGGAAGTCGTCCAGGTGCAGCAGCGCCGTGTCCTGCATGTCGGCCTCGATCTCGCGCCGCTTCAGGTTGATCTCGTTGAGCTGCTGGGCGATCGCCCAGGCGCGGCCTTCGTCGTCGGTGGTCAAACACTCGATCCCGAGCGCCATGTCTTGCAGGCGGCCGGCCGCGTTCAGGCGCGGACCGACGGCGAAGCCGAGGTCGAAGGGCGAGGCGCAGCGCGCTTCGCGGCCCGCGACCCGGAACAGCGCCGCCACGCCCGCGTGCATGCGCCCGGCGCGCATGCGCTTGATGCCTTGCGCGACCAGGATGCGGTTGTTGGCATCGAGCTTGACCACGTCGGCCACGGTGCCCAGGGCGACCAGGTCGAGCAGGTTGTCGAGCTTGGGCTGGGTTTGCGCATCGAACACGCCGCGCTTGCGCATCTCCGCGCGCAGGGCCAGCAGCACATAAAAGACCACGCCGACGCCGGCCAGGTGCTTGCTCGGAAAGCCGCACTCGGGCTGGTTCGGGTTGACGATGACGCGCGCGGGTGGAAGCTGGTCGCCCGGCAGGTGGTGGTCGGTGACGACGACTTCGATGCCGCGCCGGTTCGCCTCGATGACGCCGTCGACACTGGCGATGCCGTTGTCGACCGTGACGATGATGTCGGGCGACTTTTCGCGCGCGGTCAGTTCGACGATTTCGGGCGTCAGGCCATAGCCGTGCACCACGCGGTCGGGGACGATGTAGTCGACGTTGGCGCCCATCGCCTTCAAGCCGCGCAGGGCGGTGGCGCAGGCGGTGGCCCCGTCGCAGTCGTAGTCGGCGACGATGGTCATCTTCTTGCCGGCGGCAATCGCGTCGGCCAGGAACGCGGCGGCGGCGTCGATGTGTTTCAGGCCGCCCGGCGGCACCAGGGCGCTTAATTCGCAGGACAGTTCCCGGACGTCGAGCAGGCCGCGCGCGGCATAGATGCGGGCCAGGACAGGGTGCACGCCTCCCTGGCGCAGCATTTCGGACTGGCGGAACGGGCAGGGGCGGGTGGCGATGCGCGTAGTCAAAGCATTACTCTCAAAGCAGTCGATCCAGGGTAGGGCGGCGCCAGAAAGTACGTTGCGCCAGGGCGGTGGTGGAGAATTCGGCATGCGCGTCGCGGTGGCTCAGCACCAGGGACACTTTGCGCACGCGGCCCTTCATCAATGCATCAAGAATGGGGGCGAACAGCCCGGCTTCAAGCTGCTGCAGCTGGGCGATCCAGCCGCCCCAGTCGGCGCCGACCGCGTACGGGGCGGCGCTGCCGCAGTAAACGATGGTGTCGGCGTCGCGTTTTTCGGCAAAGCCGGGCAGGCCGTCCGGGCGCGTATCGGCCAGTGCCGCGATCGCGCCGCCCGCCTCGACAGCGATCAGCTGCGGCGCATTTGCCGGGCGCAGGCGCGCCGCGTCGGCCGCGCCCCAGGCCCAGAAGGCGTTTACCGGCGGCTGGCGCCGCGTCTCGCGCGCGGCGTTGACCGGGTGCGTGTGCCACAGGATTTGCACGTCGTTTTGCAGGCGCCGGAATGCCGCGGCCCTGGCGCCGATGGGCATCCAGTCCGTCAAGTCCATGCCGAGGGCGGCGTCGGGCGTGGCCGTGTCGAGATCGGCCCAGTCGTCGGCGCGCATGAACCAGGTCCGGGCGTCGCCGTAGAGCAGCACGTGCCCGGCTTCCCCGAAAAACGGCAGGGCCGTCTCGAACAGCGCGCGGCTCTCGGGCTCGTTCAGGCGCACATGCGCCGGATCGCCCATCATCAGGTGGGTGCGTGCGATTTCGATATGCACCGGGTTGACGATGAACCAGGTGCCGGCATCAGGCTGCAAACCGCAGGCGCGCATGGCCGCCGCGGCAAGGGCGGGGCGGCCGCCTTCCTGCAAGCCGAGCGCCTGCGCCAGCCACTGTTCGTGCGGCAGCGCGCGCACGGCGTCGTTGGCCGGCACGCGCGCGTGGCTGCTGGTGCGTGTCAGCAGCGCGGCAAGCGCCGGCGCATCGAGGGCGCGCACCAGGTCGGGTGCGAATTCGGGAATGGGGAGGGCGAACGGAAGGACGAGCGTGATCTGGGACATCCCGTGATTGTAGGCCAAATGGGCGGCCTGCGAGTAGCCGGCTGCTTTCCGCAGGCCGCCAGCCGTGCCGGTGGCGCCACAGCGCCCGGCCGTCCGAACGGCCGGACCCGGCAGGTAAAAAAGGGGCGCTTCGAACGCTTGCCGCAGCATGTCGTCTCCGCTGCTGACCAGTCCTGGTGCGGACTCACCAGTTCGACCGGCGCCGGGGCTGGTAAGTTCCAGCCGCAAGGCCGGCTTTCGTGGCGTGGCGCACTGTCACGGACGAGCTTTGTGTGGCAAACTGCGGGTCGGTTGTCAAATACTTACATTCATGAGCATCATCTACAAGCTGCCGTTTGAAGCGCTGGTCGGGCTGCGTTATACGCGCGCCGGCAAGCGCAGCGGCCGCAATCGCTTCATTTCCTTCATTTCGATGATTTCCGTGGCCGGCATCGCCCTCGGCGTGGCCGCCCTGATCGTCGTGCTGTCGGTGATGAACGGCTTCCAGAAAGAGGTCACCGACCGCATGCTGTCGGTGCTGGCCCACATCGAGATCTACGACGTGCGCGGCGCCATGCCCGACTGGCGCGCGGTCGAACGCGATGCCGCGCGCAACCCGGCCGTGGTCGCGGCGGCGCCCTTCGCCGAGGTGCAGGGCATGCTGCTGCGCGACGGCGTCATGAAACCGGTGCTGCTGCGCGGCGTGCTGCCGGCGGCAGAAAGCAAGGTGTCGGCAGTGGCGCAGCAGATGCGCCAGGGCCGCCTCGACCAGCTCACCCCCGGCTCGATGAACATCGTGCTCGGCAGCGCGCTGGCCAGATCGCTGGAAGTGACGGTCGGCGAGCGCGTCACGATGCTGCTGGGCTCCGTGGGTGCCACGGACGGCGGCGCCCCGCCCGCGCCACGCACCCAGACCTTCACCGTGGCCGGCATATTCGAAGCCGGCCATTACGAATTCGATTCGACGCTCGCTTTCGCCTGCCTCGACGACGCCGTCGCGGCCGCGCGCGTGGAGGGCCCGGCCGGCCTGCGCCTGCGCCTGCGCGACATGCACACGGCGCCGCGGGTCGCGGCCGAGCTGCGCAAAACCCTGTCGAGCGAAGTGGTGATGCGCGACTGGTCGCAGGTCAATGCGATCTGGTTCGCCGCCGTGCAGTCGCAAAAGCGCATGATGTTCATCATCCTGGCGATGATCATCGCGGTCGCCGCCTTCAACCTGGTCTCGACCCTGGTCATGACGGTCAAGGACAAGCAGTCCGACATCGCGATCTTGCGCACCCTGGGCGCCTCGCCGCGCTCGATCATGAAGATCTTCATCGTGCAGGGCACGCTGGTCGGGCTGCTGGGCAGCGCACTCGGAGTGCTGCTGGGCGTGACGATGGCGCTCAACGTCGACGTCATCGTGCCCGCCATCGAACGGGTGCTGGGCATCCAGTTCCTGTCGAAAGAGATTTACCTGATCAGCGAGATTCCGTCCGAGCTGCGTTGGCCGGACGTGGCGAGCATCGGCGGCCTGGCCGTGGTGCTGGCCTTCCTGTCGACGCTGTATCCGAGCTGGGCGGCCGCGCGCATCAAGCCGGCGCAGGCGCTGCGTTACGAATGATGGAGAAGCAGGCACCATGAGCATCATCCACAAACTGCCGTTCGAATGGCTGGTCGGCCTGCGCTACACGCGCGCCGGCAAGGGCAGCGACAACAGCGGCTTCATTTCCTTCATTTCGCTGATCTCGGTGGCGGGCATCGCGCTGGGCGTGGCGGCCCTGATCATCGTGCTGTCGGTGATGAACGGCTTCCAGAAACAGGTCACCGACCGCATGCTGTCGGTGCTGGCCCATATCGAAGTGTTCGACGCCGCCGGCAGCATGCCGCAATGGCGCGAAGCAGCCCGGGAAGCCAAGCGCAATCCGGCCGTGCTGGGCGCGGCGCCGTTTGTGCAGAGCGAAGCATTGCTGCAGCAACGCGACGGCACTATGCGCCCGGCGATCATCCGCGGCATCCTTCCGGAAGCGGAAAAAGATGTCTCGCAAGTGGCCAACACCATGCGCCAGGGTCGCATCGATTCGCTCACGCCGGGCAGCTTCAACATCGTCCTCGGCTACGCGCTGGCGGGCGCCCTGAACCTGCAAATCGGCGACAAGGTGACCATGCTCCTGGCCCAGGCCCAGGCCACGCCGGCGGGCCTGTTGCCGCGCATGCGCACCTTTACCGTGTCCGGCGTGTTCGAAGCCGGGCACGCCGAGTTCGACGCCGGCATGGCCTTCATCAGCCTGGGTGACGCCGAAAAGATGGAGCGCCTCCCCGCGCCCGCCGGCCTGCGCCTGCGGGTGGCGGACATGCACCAGGCGCCGCAGGTCGCGCAGCAGCTGAAACAGTCGATGTCGGGCGAGCTCGTCATGCGCGACTGGTCCAAGCTCAACGCCGTCTGGTTCGGCGCCGTACAGACCGAGAAGAAGATGATGTTCATTATCCTGACGCTGATCGTGACGGTGGCCGCCTTCAACCTTGTCTCTACCTTGGTGATGACGGTGACCGACAAGCAGGCCGATATCGCGATCCTGCGCACGCTGGGCGCCTCGCCGCGCTCGGTCATGAAGATCTTCATGGTCCAGGGCGCGGTCGCGGGCCTGCTCGGCACCGCGGCGGGCGTCTCCGGCGGCGTGCTGGTGGCGCTCAACATCGATGTCATCGTTCCATTCATTGAACAGTTATTGGGAGTGCAGTTCTTGTCCAAGGATATTTACCAATTCACGTCCGTGCCGTCCGACCTGCGCTGGCCGGACGTGGCCCGCATCGGCGTCGTGGCCGTGATCCTGTCGTTCCTCGCCACCCTGTATCCGAGCTGGTCGGCCTCGCGCGTGAAACCGGCGGAGGCGCTGCGCTATGAGTGATGCCGTGAACACCCCTGTGCTGTCCTGCCGCGGCTTGAGCAAAACCTTCAAGCAGGGCGACTACCAGGTGCAGGTGCTCGATAAAATCGACTTCGCGATTGCGCGCGGCGAACGCGTCGCCATCGTCGGCGCTTCGGGCTCGGGCAAGTCGACGCTGCTGCATTTGCTGGGCGGCCTGGACACGCCGACCGAAGGTTCGGTCACGCTGCTGGGCGAGGATTTTGCGACCCTGTCCGAGACGCGCCGGGGCGACCTGCGCAATTCATCGCTGGGTTTCGTGTACCAGTTCCACCACCTGCTGCCGGAATTCTCGGCGCTCGACAACGTGGCCATGCCGCTGATGATCCGGCGCGAAAAGCGCGCCAGGGCGGTCGAGCAGGCCGAGGCGATCCTTGCCCGCGTGGGCCTGGCCAAGCGCGTCATCCACCGCCCCGGCGAACTGTCCGGCGGCGAGCGCCAGCGCGTGGCCCTGGCGCGCGCCCTGGTCACGCAACCGGCCTGCGTGCTGGCCGACGAGCCGACCGGTAACCTCGACCACACGACGGCGCTGGTCATCTTCGACCTGATGCTCGAACTTTCGCGCACCCTCGGCACCGCCTTCGTCATCGTCACCCACGACATGGAACTGGCGCGCCGCTGCGACCGCGCGCTGCGCCTGACCGAACACGGGCTGGTGCCGCTGGAGGAGTAAAAATATAATGTGGATCGACACCCACTGCCATCTCGACGCCCACGAATTCGGTGCCGAAGCGCTCGAGGTCGCGGCGCGGGCCGGTGCCAACGGGGTGTCGATGATCGTGATCCCGGCGGTCGAACGCGGCAATTTCGAGACCGTCGCGCAGCTGGCCCACGCAGCCCCCAACGCCAGCTATGCGCTCGGCATCCACCCGATCTACGTGCCGCAGGCGCGCGACGAGGATCTCCTTGCATTGCGCGCTGCCGTCGAAGCGGCATTGGGCGATCCGCGCTTTGTCGCCATCGGCGAGATCGGGCTCGACTTCTTCATTCCGCTGCTCTGCGAGCCGGCCATGCGCGAGAAGCAGGAGCGTTTCTTTCGCGAGCAGCTGCGCATCGCGCGCGACTTCGATCTGCCGGTGCTGACCCATGTGCGCCGCTCGCAGGACCAGGTCCTGAAACACCTGCGCCAGATTGCGCCGCCGGGCGGCATCGCCCACGCCTTCAACGGCAGCGAGCAGCAGGCCAACAGCTTCATCAAGCTCGGCATGCACCTCGGGTTCGGGGGCGCCATGACGTTTACGCGCGCACTGCAGATCCGGCGCCTGGCCACCAGCCTGCCGCTGGACCGGATCGTGCTCGAGACCGATGCGCCGGACATCTCCCCCAGCTGGATCCACCCGGGGCGCAACAGCCCGGAACAGCTGCCGGCGATCGGTGCGGCGCTGGCCGAACTACGCGGCGTCGATGCGGCCGACCTACGGGCTGCGGTCCGGCAGAGTTCAGTGGCTGCGATCCCGCGTTTGCAGGCGCTGCTGGCGGAATAAATCCCGCTGTCGGGGGAACCATTTGCGTTGGTCGAACTCGGCTGTGCAGACATACAGATGAGCGTCCAGGCAGTGCGAAGTTCGCCACAATCCCCCAGGACACGATGACACAACGCAACGGGGTATTGTCGGGTTCGTGTGACCATGGCTCTTTCGGCATGGGAGACGACATTGGACAGCGCAAGTGCCTTCCTGCGGGTGCTACGGCACGAACAGTCATTGAGCAGCGCGCACCGTGCGCTGCGCTTGCGGTTGGCGCATGCGCAAGGGCTGCCCGACGACGTCCTGCTGCCGCAGCAGGTTACCGGCACCGAGTCGATTTGCGGCGGCATCGAATACCGCCTCGCCTGCGTCGCCAGCGACCCGGCGCTGCCCCTGAAGCAATTCATCGCGCTGCCGGCCGAGGTGCAGATCGTCACCGACCGCGGCGCCCTGCGCAGCATCTGCGGCATCGTCGCCGAGGCCCGTTGCGGCGACAGCGACGGCGGCTTGTGCACCTACCAGCTGGTGCTGCGCGATGCGCTGGCAATCATGGAAAAGCGCGTCAACAGCCGCATCTTCCGCAACCAGAACGAGATCGCCATCGTGCAGACCCTGTTCGACGAGTGGCGCCATGCGAATGCCGTGCTGGCCGGTGCCTTCGAATACGAACTCGATCCGCTGCTCGACCTGGCGCAGTATCCGGCGCGCGAACAGACCATGCAGTACAACGAGTCAGATGCCGCTTTCGTGCACCGCCTGCTGCGCCGGCGCGGCATCTCCTGGTGCGTGCGTCCCGGACGCAGCCACACCAGCAGCGTCGATCCGGCGCACGACCGCATCCCGGCCCATACGCTGGTGCTGTTCGCCGACGCCGCGCGCCTGCCGCGCAGCAGCGCCGGCACCGTGCGCTACCACCGCGACGACGCCACCGACGAGCGCGACACGATTCAGGCATGGGGCGCGGCGCGCACCCTGCAGCCGGGCGTCACCTCGCGCCACAGCTGGGACTACAAGCAGCCGGCCGGCACCGGCTTCATGGCCGCCAGCACCCGCGCCGAATTCGACCAGGGCGGCCATGGCAATGCGCTCGCGGCCAGCCTCGACGACTACCTGGTCGACGCGCCCCACGCCGGCAACGACGTCGAAGACGGCTGGCGTCTCGGCCAGCTGCGCATGGCGCGCCACGGCTTCGAAGCCAAATGCTTTCATGGCGAAGGCACGGTGCGCGACTTCGGCGCCGGCCAGCATTTCACCCTGGATGGACACCCCGAGATCGATACCCATCCCGAGGCCGAGCGCGAGTTCCTGGTCACCGAGCTGCACACGAGCGTGCGCAACAACCTGCCGGCGGACATGTCGCAGCGTATCGAGCGCTTGCTGGCGCGCGCAGGCTGGACCACGCCACTGGGTAGCCAGCCGGTGCAGGTGCGCTTTACCGCCGTGCGGCGCGGCGTGCCGATCGTTCCGGCCTTCGATGCGCGCATCGACCTGCCGCATCCGCAGCTGCAAAGCGCGCTCGTGGTCGGTCCGGCCAACGAGGAAGTCCACTGCAACGCCCTCGGCCGGGTAAAAATCCGCTTTCCCGGCATGCGCGCGCCGGACCATGAGCATGCGCACGGCGCCGGCGCATCCGGTTCTCCCCTCGACTCGGCCTGGGTACGCGTGGCCTCGAACTGGGCCGGCAACGGCCCGGGCGGCGCCCGGCAATGCGGCGCCCTCAGCCTGCCGCGCGTCGGCAGCGAAGTGCTGGTCGCCTTCCTCGGCGGCGACCCGGACAAGCCGATCGTGCTGGCCCAGCTGTTCAACGGGCGCGCGGTGCCGCCCGCATTCAGTGCGCACGGCGAACTGCCCGGCAACCGCTACCTGGCGGGCCTGCGCAGCCGCGAAGTGGGCGGCGCGCGCGGCAGCCAGCTGCGCTTCGACGACACGCGCGGCCAGATCAGCGCCCAGCTGGCGAGCGACCATGCGGGCTCCGAACTCAATCTTGGCTGGCTCACGCGCGCGCGTGCCAACGGCGCCGGCGAAGCCCGTGGCGAGGGCGCCGAGCTGCGCAGCGAACAGGCCGTCGCCATCCGCGGACGGCAAGGTGTGCTGGTGAGCGCCGAGGCCGCGCCGCATGACGAGAGCCGGCAACTGGCACGCGCTGGCTTGATCGGGCTGACCGAATTGATGCAAAGCGTGGTCGACGAAATGGCCAGGCTGGCCGAACAGCATGCCGGGGACGAACCGGGTTCCGGGCGGCTGGCCGAACTGGCCGAGAAGCTCAAACACTGGGAAGACGGCACCAACACCGCGCCCGGCACGGGCGCCGCCGCACCCATCGTCGCGGTCACCGCGCCGGCCGGCATTGTGCTGGCCAGCCAGGACAACGTGGCGCTCGGCTCGGAGAAAAAGGTCGACGTGGTCAGCGGTGGCGACGCCGGGATCACGGCCGGGCGCAATGTGTTCGTGCGCGCCGCACGCGGCATCAGCGCGTTCGCGCATGCCCTCGGCATCAAGCTCGTCGCCGCGCGCGGCAATATCACGCTCGAAACGCACCAGGGCTCCATCGAGGTCAAATCGTCAGGGCGCATCAGCCTGATCTCCGCGGAAGCCATCCATATCGAGGCGCCGCTCGTGCGCATCGTCTCGAAGGGCGCGCAAACGGAATGGGCGGAGGGCACGATCGGCCAGCAAAGCAGCGGCAAGCACATCGTCAAGGCCGCGTCGATCGTGAACGGCGGTCCCGGCGGCGGCAGTCCGGCGACGCTCGATTTCGCCAGGTCGTCGATCCGCGCTAAAGAACGCGTCGTGCTGCGCAACAAGCAGACCCTCGAGCCGATCCCGAACCAGCGCTACATCGCGCACCTCGAAGACGGCAGCACGATCGACGGCACCAGCGACGAAGGCGGGCGCACAGCGCTTGTCAAGAGCGCCACGCTCGGGCCCGTGCGGTTCGAGCTGCTTTCCTGACCCTCCCAGACCCCATCCATCACATGAGCGAACCAACCAGGGCACTGCCGCCTCCTGTCCCCTTGTCCAACGGCGGCTGGGCGGTCGATTCCTTCACATCGTCGACCGAGTTCAACATCATGGGGCTGGCCCTGATTCCAGCGAACCGCGTTGTGCCGGTCATCGTCGTGCCCGGCATCATGGGAACGAATCTGCGGGCGAAGCGCGCGCCGCGGCCAAAGAGACCCGTCAACGAAAAAAACACGAAGGTGGCGCCCGGCGGCCTTGTGTGGCGCCCGCCGAATGGCATGAAGGAAGGGTATCAGGAATCCCTCACCTGGGAAAAACGATCGCCGGAAGACCGCCAGAGGCTGTTCGACGGCGCGACGCTGGAAGTCGACGATGGCGGCGCCGTCATGTTGCAGAACGCCGCCTACGGCAATACTCTGACAGCGGACGAAGCGCGCGCGCGCGGCTGGGGCGAAGTCCATGCCGACTCCTACGGCGCCCTGCTCGACGCGCTCGAGATACGCCTGAACCATACCTTCGAGCCAGACTACAAGGGGAACGGCAGCGTCCCCCGCAAGCACTGGCGGGATGTGATGGCGTGCGCGCCGGCGCAGTGGGGGCTGCGCGACTTCGAGCCGCTGACACAGGCCCATCTCAAAAAACATGCGGAGCGCTATTTTCCGGTGTACGCGGTCGGCTACAACTGGCTCGACGATTGCGAGCAGTCGTCGCGCCGGCTGGAACAGCGCATTCTCGAGATCATCGCCTTCTGGACCGGGGTCAAACGGCAGTGCGAGCAGGTGATCCTCGTCACGCATTCGATGGGCGGCCTGGTCGCACGCGCCTGCGCCAAACGCATTCCGGGCAAGATCGCCGGCGTCATCCACGGCGTCATGCCGGCGCTCGGGGCGCCGGCGGCCTACCGGCGCCTGGCCTGCGGCACCGAAAGTTCAAGTCCGGACAACGGCCCGCTCGACGACCTGGCCGCATCCCGGCTGGCGCTGATCCTGGGCGAGACGACCGAGAAAACCACGCCCGTGCTGGCAACCTCGCCCGGCGCGCTCGAACTGCTGCCGAACCACCTGTATCCCGGACCGTGGCTGCACGTCCGGGTCATGACGGGCATCGCAACGCCGCCCGCCAGCAGCGGCGGGCACACCAACGGTGCGGGCCACGGCGCGGCAATGCGCGACTGCTTGCACCTTCCTGGCGCCCGGTCGCCGAACCCGTACGATCTGTACCGTGACATTACATCCTGGTATCGCCTGGTCAACCCAGCATTGGCTGATCCGGCAGGGAAATATATCGAAATAAATGGCGGAGTGCAAAAAGCCATCAAAGAGGCAATCGACACTGCCGAGCGGTTTCACCGCTCCCTGGGTGACTATTACCATCCGAATACCTATGCGTTCTACGGCGACGACCAGCACAAGCGCGCATATGGCCAGGTGCGCTGGGTCGCCTGGCAGCAGGCGGGGCCGGCGGCCGTCGTCACGGCAGCGAACGTCGGCGCTGCCGTTTTCCTCGGTCATACGGCGCTGGGCCAGCGGCGCGTGCGCCTGGAAGGCAAGGCCGACCTGCTGTTCGCGCTGGAGCAGCAGGACGCCCGCGGCGACGGCACGGTGCCGCGCCAGTCGGGCACGGGGCCGCGCGGCAAGGTCAGGCAGGTATTCGCGACCCAGGGCTACGACCATCAGGGCTCGTACAAACACCCCGACATGCTCATGCTGACGTTGCGCCTGGTGGTGAAGATCGTCCAGGAGATGCCGTGAAGCCCTGGCGGCGGCCAGGGCTGGCGCTGCTGCTGGCCGAAATCGTTGTCGCCGGACTGGCGATCGTCTGGGCCGTCGGCGAAGTGCAACAGCGCGTTGCGGCGCATCGGGACAAGGACAAGGTGGCGCGGATGACCCAGAAAATGAAGACATTGTGCATCGGCAGGTTTTTGATCGACCTGCCGGAAGAGGCGGGCCTCGAGCTGCGGAGACCGCGTATCCATGGAGTCGACATCTCGTCCGTCGACGAGCGGGAAGCCGATTTTCAAATCCGTCTTGCACAGCGCGAGGCCGAGCTCCGCGAGACGCCGGACCGGCTCGGCGGCAACAGGAATCTCGAATCGGTCAGGGAAGTAAAGACGGACAATGGCGTTGCTGGCAAGATTTTTGTCCATAGCCGGAAGGTGGCTGAAGGCACGCAAGCGAATGGTTTTGAACTGGAACGCTACCGCTATGAAGGTGTCGCGATCGAAGCCATGGTGCATGGCCAGGGCATGAGCTTTGATCTGTGGGCAGGCGATTACGACCCCGACAAGATCGAAAATCTACCCAGGCTGGTTGCCAAGCTGGTGCCGAACCCACACAACAAGATCCCGACCGAACCGGGATTCTGCATCGACCGCGCCTGGTTCCGCGATCCTCTGACGGCCAAACAGCGCGAACAAGTCATGATGTCCGCCCAGTTGCCGAGCCACCCGGACTTCGAGTTCCTGATCATGCTGGCTGCCGGGAACAAGCCGAGCGAGCAGAGTTTGCTTGAGCGCAGTGCCGCTGTCGACGCTAAATTGTCGATCTTCGACAAGATGCATGTTTCCAACTTGCGCGCAAGCCCCAGGGTCATTGGTGGCATCAGCGGTGACGAGCTGGTCACGCGGTTTTCGGAGAACACCGATGCCCTCGTCTATACCTTCTGGTGGGAAGTAGCTGGAACGGTAGACAATGTGTTGATCCCGCACTTTTCATTGACGATGGAAACCGGCAAGGGCGGCAATGGCCCCGTTCCTTCGTCCCTGTCGCAAGACGCCGCCATGGCGCTCTGGGACAAAATTTCTTCCAGCATCCGCTTGCGTCCAAAGGAACCACCCAAGCCTGTCGTAGCAGTGCCGCCGCAAACTTCGCTCGGCACCTACGTGTGGGCGGGCGACCGCTGCCCCGAAAGCGGCTGGTGGTCTTGCAGCGCCGGCGGCAACGGCATCGGCGTGCTCGGTGGTCAGCGCCAGTACATTAATAAGGGCGAGCGCATGCCGCAGGCGCTGTTGCTGCTGCCGCAGACCCTCTGGGAAAAGCTGCGCGGCATGCAGCCGAGTGTCGAGTCGACCACGCAGACATCCTGGAAGCTCGTCGACAAGCGCAACCGCAAGCGTGTGCCGTCGCCGCTGCCGCTGGCCCAGGCCAGGCCGGCGGCTGCTGCCGGCATCACGACTGGCGGCACCGGGCCCAGCGTCATGGAACAACAGGGCGTATCGGTCGGCAGCTTTGCCGCCAGCGGCGTTTCGTGTCCGGCCAGCGGCTGGTGGCGCTGCGAGGATCCGCGTGCGCTTGATGGAACCCGCTGGTTTGCACGCGGCAGTGTGCTGCCGTCGGCAACGTTCGCGCTTGCGCCGGGTGCCTTCGGGCGCTCGGCAAATGCTGCCCGGTCGATCGAGCGCCGTGGTGCCTGGCGGCTGGTGCGGCATGCGGAGGCGCCGGGCGAGAGCGGTCTCCCGCACGGCGCCTGACGGCGCCGTGTTCAGCCGCCCCCGATGCGCTCCGCCATCCTCGGCTTCGTCGCCGGCGCCGCCTTCCTGCAAACCCGCGCCATGCTGCCTGACGCCTGGCAGATCGCCGCCTGCGCATGCGCCGCGCTGATCATACTGGCCGCCTTGCGCGGAGCAGTGCGCGCAGCCCTCGCCGGCGCCCTGATCGGCGTCAGTTGGGCCGCCTTCATCGCGCACCTCACGCTCGCACCCCAGCTCGACAAGGCTGACGAAGGCCGCGACATCGAGATCGTCGGCACGGTCGCCAAGCTGCCCCACGATTTCGGCCAGGGCGTGCGCTTCCAGTTCGCGGTCGAGCGCGTGCTGACCAGTGCGACGCAGGTGCCGCCCACGCTGGCGCTGTCCTGGTACCGCGGCGAAGACGCACAGCTTCAACTGCGTCCCGGCCAGCGCTGGCGCCTCACCGTCCGCCTGCAGCGCCCGCACGGCAATGCCAATCCGCACGGCGTCATTCGCAACCGGTAACGTTATACGAATGTCCCAATTCAAGCTCTCTAAGGCGATATAATCTCAACTGTTCTATGTCCTCCGAAATAGTTGCCAAAAAATAAAAAACCAAGGGGTTGTTGCTGTAAGAACGTAGAACGCTTTGTAGACCACGCGTCGCGCCAGTTCAACCAACACCGAAATAAGTGTTCGAAATTGCGTCTAATGTTTTTCGAATTATCCGACGACGCGAATAATAGGAGGGGCAGCGGATCTTAATGCACGTCTACGCTCGTCCGAGTTTTCGACGATTTTTTTCTCTTCGGCTGAAGCTATTACTAACCGTACCGCTTGATCGAACGAAATTTTACCAAGTTCAATCTGCTTTTGTAGGAGTGTGAGGTCGGGCGCGACCGGAAGCCCTGCCAGGTCAACGATGCCTTTCGCGCTGTGAAACGCTAACCGCGTTTTCCACAATTCCATTCCGCGCATACCTCGTGTATATACATATCAGGCGTGGGATAATATGCCCACGGGCCGCTACACACGGATGCCGTTAACCACGTCGTAACGAACAATCAGGACAAGATTGCCGAATAAGATTTGACTATTAAGATACTCAACATTACATGCTAATTTGCCGCTTGCGGGCTAGGCCAGCTGAGCATTGCCCCAACTCGTCGGATAACCCATCTGGCTTCCTCCGGAGACGTCCATCGTAGAGCAATAAGCCGAACCAGATACTGGTCGAGAATGTCGACTTCTGACATATGCGATCGCTTACCTTGCTTAGAGATTGCAGCTTTTTCGGCGAGTTGTTTTGCCAAATCCTCACAAATTTCCCAACGTTCATATACCTCAGGCGGCGAGCAACCAAGAGCGTAAAAATGACCCTTGTACTCTGACACAAGGAGTTTTGGCTGCGAGCCTGGCAATGCTGCGTGACGAGCTGTGCGAGGAAAATCACACGGAATTTTATTGAATTCATCCTCAGCATTCGCTGGCGGTCGCCTAAATCCGGTATCGTCCGTCATTTTATCTCCGCATCGCAGTCAAGCGCCCTCATTTGATTTTCTGTAAATTAAATCTTCTCAAGAAAAGGAAAGGCTATCTGGTATCAGCGTTCTGCAATTCCAGAGGATGCTGAGTAGATCGTTTTTTTCCCCGAACAACTCTTCGGTATGTCCGACACCCAGTCGCTTGAAAACATCGAGCCATCCGCACACTTGAATAGATAAAACTTGTCACCGAAAACGTCTAGAACTTCCGCGATTTCGGTGACAAGCACAATAGAATACTGCTCGCCCCCTGCACGCGGCGTTTGTACCGAGATCGTAATGTCCGAAAATTCGTTTTGCTCGATTAACTCGACCAAGGTGACTTGATTGGCGCAAATAAAGCGGTTCCACAGCTCCAAGTCTTTACCTTCGCCCGAGAATAAGATGTCAACATGAAATATTCGCACGTTCGTCGACAGTTCCACCAACGAATAGCGACGAAGGCCGGGCTGTGACAGGAGCGAGCGGAGAACTTCGCTTCCGAAGGATTCCTCCCAAGCCGCTTCAGTATGGAACATAGAGGCCTTCGTTTAGGGTGGGCAGTGTGACGTCCAGTCGGCCGGACCTATTGATGAGTAGCATCGACAGAATTCAACACAAGCAGAGCTGCATATCATTGAATTCTAACGCGGACCAACGAGATATACAACGGGTGCATAATGCACCCGAAGATCTCTCATCTGATCTATAACAGAGGTCCTGCAAGCTCGAGCGAGCAGTGATATATAGCTAGAAGGCAACATTTCGCATGTGGTTACC
>JANNNC010000163.1:0-42451 GCA_031398335.1 Massilia sp. | reverse complement strand
GACGGTGCTGCGCGAAACCGTGCTGGGACGCGAGCTGTTCGACTTCGCCTTCCGCGAGTATTCGCAGCGATGGAAGTTCAAGCGCCCGACCCCGGCCGACTTCTTCCGCACCATGGAAGATGCTTCGGGCACGGATTTGGACTGGTTCTGGCGCGGCTGGTTCTACACGACCGATGCGGTCGATGTGTCGATCGACGGCATCAGCGAGTACACCGTCAGTTCGCAGAATCCGGAAATCGAAAAGGCGTGGAAGCGCAAGCTGAAACAGGCCGAGCCGATCTCGCTGACCGACCAGCGCAACGAGGGCATGCCGCGCCGCGTCGATGCGCATCCCGAGCTGAAGGACTTCTATAACGAGAACGACGAGTTCACCGTCACCAACGCCGACCGCAACAAGTTCAACGAAACCCAGGAAAAACTGGAAGACTGGGAAAAGGCGCTGCTGTCGTCGGGCAAGCACCTCTACCTGGTCGATTTTTCCAACGTCGGCGGGCTGGTGACGCCGCTGGTACTGGAGATCACGCTGGCCAGCGGTAAAAAATACATCGAGCGCATTCCGGCCGAAGTGTGGCGCTACTCGCCGAAGAAAATCACCAAGCTGGTCGTCACCGACGAGCCGATGACGAGCCTGACCCAGGACCCGTTCTGGGAAACCGCCGACATCGACCAGAGCAACAACGCCTGGCCACGCAAGCTGACCCCATCGCGCCTCGAGCTGTACAAGACCGAGCGTGGCGGCAACGACTTGATGAAGGACTTCAATACCAAGTTGAAGACCAAGGAAGAGAAGGCGGCCGAGGACACGAAGAAGGAAAAGGAAACGGTGCCGGCGGTGCAGTGATTCAGATTGTTAGCGGCGGCATACCGTAGGGTGGGCACTCCGTGCCCACGTGTTACGCACGGTTCCGCAGTCAGCAGCAGTGAAGCATCGCTCGCAACGTATCCGATAAACGCCTTGTTCGGATTGTGCGAGCGGTACATCACCGCCAACAAGAGAATTGAAGCACGTACCGCGTGGGGCGTAGCGGGGAATTCGGGCAGCATGCTGCCCGCCCGCGAAGCGACTTGCCCGACAGGGCAAGGCCCGGGGTGCCCACCCTACAGCCGGTGGCCGCGTCGAAAGCGCGGCTATCGGTTTGTTTTGTTTAGAACGATCAGATATTTATGAAAATGAAGCACCTCGCCCGCCTGTCTGCACTCACCCTTACCCTGGCCTTGTCCGCCGGCGCCCACGCCGCCGACAAATTCGACGACAAGTTCCGCCAGCTCGACGAACTGCTGCAGCCCCCCTCCGCCACCCGCAGCGCCTCGGGTGCGCCGGGCCACGCCTACTGGCAGCAGCGCGCCGACTACAAGCTGCGCGCGACGCTCGACGAAATCAAGCGCGCCATCACGGGCGAAGGCACCATCACCTACCACAACAATTCGCCCGACACCCTGAATTACCTGTGGGTGCAGCTGGACCAGAACATGTTCCGCGGCGACTCGGACAACCGCAACATCTCGACCATCCCCTCGCGCGAATCCTGGCAAAAGGGCGGGCCGGAAGGCGTGAAGTTCGACGCGATCCGCTTCGCCTTCGAGAGCAAAACCTTCGAGGGCGGCTTCCAGGTCGGCAGCGTGAAGACGCTTGAGGGCAAGCCGCTGCACCACGTCATCAACAAGACGATGATGCGCATCGACCTGCCGCAGCCCCTGAAACCGGGCCAGCGTTTCTCGTTCGCGATGGAATGGCGCTTCAACATTCCCGAGGCGAGCGTGCTTGGTCGCCGCATGGGCTACGAGCGATTCGACAAGGAAGACAAGAACGACCTGTTCGAGATCGGCCAATGGTTCCCGCGCATGGCGGCCTATTACGACATCGCCGGCTGGCAGAACAAGCAGTACCTTGGCGACGGCGAATTCACGCTCGAATTCGGCGACTACGATGTCGCGATCACGGTACCCGGCGACCACATCGTCGCCTCCACCGGCGAGCTCCAAAATCCGGACGAAGTCCTGAGTGCCGCCCAGCGCGAGCGCCTGGCCAAGGCCCGCACATCGAACAAGCCGGTGATCATCGTCACCCAGGCGGAGGCGGAAAAGGCCGAGAAGACGCGTGCGAGCACGATGAAAACCTGGCGCTTCAATGCAAAGAACGTGCGCGATTTCGCGTTTGCCTCGAGCCGCAAGTTCATCTGGGACGCGCAGGGCATGAAGAGCGGCGACACCACCGTGATGGCGATGTCCTACTACCCGAAGGAAGGCAATCCGCTGTGGGAGAAATATTCCACACAGGCGATCGTCCACACCATCGAGCAGTACAGCAAATACTCGTTCGACTATCCCTACCCGACCGCCATTTCCGTGAACGGCCCGATCGGCGGCATGGAATACCCGATGATCTCGTTCAACGGCCCGCGTCCGACCAGGGATAAAAAGACCGGCGCCCTGACCTGGTCGAAGGCGACCAAATATGGCCTGATCAGCGTGATCATCCACGAGGTCGGCCACAATTACTATCCGATGATCGTCAACTCGGACGAGCGCCAGTGGACCTGGATGGACGAGGGCCTGAACTCCTTCCTCCAGTTCCTGGCCGAAGAAGCATGGGAAGAAAACTACCCGGCGCGCCGCGGCGAGCCGCGCGACATCACCGACTACATGCGCAGTAAAAACCAGACGCCGATCATGACCAATTCGGAGTCGGTGCTGCAGCGTGGCCCGAACGCCTACGGCAAACCGGCGACCGCCCTGAACGTGCTGCGCGAAACGGTGCTGGGCCGCGAGCTGTTCGACTTCGCCTTCAAGGAATATGGCCGCCGCTGGAAGTTCAAGCGTCCGACCCCGGCCGACCTGTTCCGCACCATGGAAGACGCGTCCGGCACGGACCTCGACTGGTTCTGGCGCGGCTGGTTCTACACCACCGACGCGGTCGACGTGAGCGTGGACGGCATCAGCGAATACACGGTCAGCTCGCAAAATCCGGAGACGGAAAAGGCATGGCGCCGCAAGATGCGCGAGGCCGAGCCGTTGTCGCTCACCGACCAGCGCAACAAGGGCATGCCGCGCCGCGTCGACGCGCATCCCGAGCTGAAGGATTTCTATAACCAGCACGACGAGTTCACGGTCACGAATGCGGACCGCAACAAGTTCAACGAGTCGCAGTACGAGCTGGAAGACTGGGAAAAGACCTTACTCGCATCAAACAAGCACCTGTACCTGGTCGACTTCACCAACGTCGGCGGGCTGGTGACGCCGCTGGTGCTGGAGATTACGCTCGCCAGCGGTAAAAAATATGTCGAGCGCATCCCGGCCGAAGTCTGGCGCTATTCGCCGAAGAAGATCACGAAACTGATCGTCACCGACGAGCCGATGACCGGCCTGGCCCAGGATCCGTTCTGGGAGACCGCCGACATCAACGTCGACAACAATGCCTGGCCGCGCAAGCTGACGCCCTCGCGCCTGGAACTGTTCAAGACCGAACGTGGCGGCAACGACATGATGAAGGATTTCAATGCGCCCCTGAAGAAGCCCGAGGCCGAGAAAGCCGCGGCGCCGAAGGCGGTGCAGTAAATGCGCGGCCTGAAAACGCTGCTCGCTTGCGCCCTGCTGCTGTGCAGTGCGATGGCCTGCGCGCACCGCTTCCATGCGGGGATCACCGACATCTCGTTCAATGCCCGCACCGGCAACACCGAGATCGTCCACACCTACATGGCGCACGACGTCGACGCCCTGCTGGCGAACCTGTACGGGCGCCAGTTCGATTTGACCGACCCGGACGACCAGCAGGTGCTGCGCCAGTATGTCGAGGAGCGCTTTCGCGTGCTGGGCCAGGACAAGGCGCGCCTGCCGCTGCGCTGGGTCGGCATGACGGCCGACCCCGAGAAGGTGACCGTGTTCCAGGAGATCGAACAGACCCCGCTCTGGAAGGCCGTCGCCATCCACGACAACGTGCTGATCGATTTTCTGCCGGACCAGGTCAACACCGTCAACCTCAACGAGGGCAATGCCGTGCGCACGCTCACCTTTGACCGAAACAACCTGGAGCAGCCGACGCGCTGATCGACCCATGCCTGTTGCCCGTCTCTTGCCCTGCGCGATCGCCGCGCTGTTTGCCTTCCCGGCTCTCGCCGACGACCTCGTGCTGCAGCGGGTGCTGGTCGAAGGCGCGCGCCTGTCCCAGCTCGGCATCGCCGAGTCGGCCAATGCGGGCACGGTGGGGCAGAAGGAACTGGCTGCGCGCACGACCTATCGTCCGGGCGAGATGCTCGAAGCGATGCCGGGCCTGATCGCCAGCCAGCAGAGCGGCGAGGGCAAGGCGAACCAGTTCTACCTGCGCGGCTTCAACCTCGACCACGGCACCGATCTCGCCACCTGGGTCGACGGCATGCCGGTCAACCAGCGCAGCCATGCGCATGGCCAGGGTTGGACCGACGTCAACTTCCTGATCCCGGAAGTGGTCGGCCGCCTCGACTACCGCAAGGGGCCTTACGCTGCGCACGACGGCGACTTCGCCTCGGCCGGCAGCGCCGAGATCAGCTATGCGAACCGCCTGGCCAAGGACATCGCCAGTGTCACGCTCGGGCAGGACGGCTTCCTGCGCACCATGCTGGCCGGCTCGCCCGAGCTCGCGGGCGGCACCCTGCTCTACGCGCTCGAGCTGATGAACAACGACGGCCCGTGGACCCGGCCCGACGACTACCGCAAGCGCAACGGCATGCTGCGCTACAGCCGCGGTTTTGCCAACAATGGCTGGAGCGTGACGGCCATGGCCTACCGCGGCCGTTGGAATGCGACCGACCAGATCCCGCTGCGCGCGCTCGAGGATGGCAGCCTGGGACGTTTCGATGCGATCGACAATACCGACGGCGGCAGCGCGCGCCGCTACAGTTTGTCGGGCATCTGGCGCCGGACCGGGACCGAGTCGGCCTCGAAAGTGAGCGCCTACGTGATCCGCAACCAGCTCGACCTGTATTCGAATTTCACGTACTTCATGAACGACCCGGTCAACGGCGACCAGTTCGCCCAGCCCGACCGGCGCGTGACCAGCGGCCTGGATGCGACCCATACCTTTCACCTGCACCGCGGCGCCATCGTCGCGTCAGACCTGACGGTCGGCGCACGCCTGCAGAACGACAACATCTACAACGGCTTGCACGATACGCGCGCGCGCCGGCGCCTCGCCACTACGCGCGAAGACCATATCGTCGAGACCAGCGGCGGCCTGTTCGTCGAGAACACCACACGCTGGAGCGAGACCGTGCGCAGCGCAGTGGGCGTGCGCGCCGACCGCTTCCGCTTCGACGTGGAAAGCGACCTGGCCGCCAACAGCGGGCGCGCCTACGACACTCAGGTGAGTCCGTCCGCCAGCCTGATCTTCGCACCGCTGGCCTCGACCGAGTTTTACCTGAATTACGGCCACGGCTTCCACAGCAACGACGCGCGTGGCACGGTGGCGGCAATCGATCCGAAAACGCGCGACCCGCTGGAGCGCGCGCCCGGCCTGGCGCGCTCGCGCGGCATGGAACTGGGCATGCGTACGGAAGCCGTACCGAAAATGCAGACGGCCGTCTCGCTCTACCGGCTCGACGTCGATTCGGAGCTGACCTATATCGGCGACGCCGGCAACACGGAGGCAGGCGACGCCAGCCGCCGCTACGGGGTCGAGTTCTCGAATTACTGGCGGCCCCTGAAATGGCTGTCGGTCGACTTCGACGCGGCGTATGCCCGCGCGCGTTCGCAGAACGGGGATCGCATTCCCGGCGCAGTCGAAGGCGTGGGCCAGCTGGCGCTCACCGTCGACAAGCTCGGCCCCTGGTCTGGCGCACTGCGCCTGCGCTACTTCGGCCCGCGTCCGCTCATCGAAGACAACAGCGTGCGCTCGCAGGCCAGCACCACGCTCAACGGGCGTATCGGATACAAGGTCGGCAAGGATGTGCAGCTCGAGCTGGAGGCTTTCAATCTCGCCAACCGGCGCGATTCGGCGATCGACTATTACTATGCGTCGCAGCTGGCCGGCGAGTCGTCGCCGCGCGACGATATCCATTTCCACCCGATCGAACCGCGCTCGCTGCGCTTGACGCTCACCAAAACCTGGTAAATGGACGCAAGCCCGCGCGGGGCCGGTCTCCACCGGTCCCTGCGAAAAATGCTACGCTACCGGGCATGACACCATCCGAACTGCCCTACAGCGACCCTTCCCGCCTGGCCGAGGCCCTGGTCGGCAATGGCTATGCCCTGCTGCGTCCCCTTGACGTCGCGCGCCTTGCCGGCTGCACGCTGGCCGACCTCGATGCCCTGGCGCCGAGCTGGGACCACCTGGAACTGGACCATTATTTGAAAGACGGCGGGCGTTACCGCCGCCGGCGCCACTCCTGTTTCGTCGACGACGGCAAGGCGCTGGCGCAGACGCCGCACCGCGCGCACTGGCAGCCGGTCGAGTACAACGCACTGCACGGCGGCATGCACCGCCTGTTCGAACCCATGGAGCCGGCCACCGTCGCGCAGCCGGCCTGGCGGCAGCTGGTGCGTTCGCTGGGCGCGATCTGCTCGCAAGTGAAAGACGCGCGCCCCTGGTATGTGGAAGCGCACCAGTTCCGCATCGATACCGCCGACGGCATCGGCCGCCCGACCCCGGAAGGCGCGCACCGCGACGGCGTCGATTTCGTGGCCGTGATCCTGGTCGGGCGCACCGGCATCAAGGGCGGCGAGACGCGCGTGTTCGACGCCCACGGCCCGCGCGGCCAGCGCTTCACGATGACCGAGCCATGGACCCTGCTGCTGCTCGACGACGCCGCAGTGATCCACGAGTCGACGCCGATCCAGCCACTGGAAGAGCATGGCCACCGCGATACGCTGGTGCTGACCTGGCGCGCGAAATCGTTCCAGGGCGAAGGTGTCTGAACGTTTGCGGCACGCTGTGCGCCTCTGATCGGTCACGTTTTTCGCAGGGTGGGCACGGAGTGCCCGGTGAACCCGTCATCGAGGCCATTGGCCTCAATGACGCCTATGACACCATCGTCATGCGCAAAAAAACGCCCGCGAACCTGACGGTGGCGGGCGGTAATCCAGAATTTCGGAGAAAAACTGGAGGAGACAGTTCCAATATACTGCGGTTTATTGTGCGTCGCAATACAGTAAAACTACGGTATGGATACCGTACTCTTCCTCCAGAGATCTCCCGGCCATTACGAGCTCAGCCACAATATCTGCAGCGAATTTGACGCGCCGCATCATAGCTGTGCATCAATTGCCTTGCATGCACTATATTGGTGCAAATTAAGACTTTTCCCGGTCCGACTGTCCAGTTCGCGGTACACAATCGGGGCCTGCGTCGGGTGGCGTATCGGGCGCACGCGCGGCTTCTTTTTCGCGCACTGCCCGCATCGCGCGCAATGAAGGTGTGACGGTATACGATAACACCCGGTTGGCCGGCACAACGGTGCCCTGCTGCGGCGCGGGTTTGACGCTCGCGCGGGCTGGCAAGGCGCCCGACGCGCGTGCGCCATCGTCTGCGCCGGCGCAGCCCGGCTGCGATGGCGCCGGGCGTGCTTGCTCCTGCTGCGCGGCGGCGCCAAGCGGCGCCACTGCAAGCATGGCGGCCAACAATCCAGGCGTGTTCATCGAAGCCTCCCTCGAAAAATCCATTGTAGCGACGCTTCGGAAGAAGCGGCGCCCGCTCGCCGCTATCGAGTTCGGGTCAACTTGCCGGCCCTTTGATAAACTGCTTCATTGCCGCTCATGCCACGGCATTTTGCCTGCTCACGGAACCGGACCCCCACACATGCCCTCATCGACACCACGCATTGTTCTCCTCGGCTCGGCCGCCCTGCTCTCCCTGCTTCTCGCCGCTTGCGGCAAGGATGAGGACAAAAAGCCGGCCGCGCCCGCGACGCCGGCCCTGACCGTCACCACGGCGCGTCCGCTGACTGCCAGCCTGCCGCTCAGGCTCGGCGCCAACGGCAATGTCGCCGCCTGGCAGGAAGCGATCATCGGCAGCGAGTCGGGCGGCTTGCGCCTGCTCGAGGTGCGGGCGAACGTGGGCGACCTCGTCAGGAAGGGGGACGTGCTGGCCGTGTTCTCGGCCGACACGGTCAACGCCGACGTCGAACAGGCGCGCGCCGCAGTGCAGGAAGCGCAGGCGAATGCCGCCGAGGCCGCGGCCAACGCCAAACGTGGCCAGGACCTGAAGAGTTCCGGAGCGATCAGCGACCAGCAAGTCATCCAGTGGGCGACCGCCGCGCGCACGGCCGCGGCCCGCGTGGCGGCGGCGAAGGCCACGCTGACGCAACAGCAACTGCGCCTGAAGTACACGCAGGTGGTCGCGCCCGACAGCGGCATCATCTCGGCGCGCAGCGCAACCGTGGGCGCCGTGGTCGGTGTCGGCACCGAGCTGTTTCGCCTGATCCGCCAGGGCCGCCTCGAATGGCGCGCCGAGCTGCCGGCGTCGAGCATCGGCCGTATCAAGGCAGGCGCCCGTGTACGCGTAAAAGGCGCCAACGGCAGCGTGGTCATGGGCAAGGTGCGCATGGTCGCGCCGACGGTCGATGCGCAAACCCGCACCACCCTCGTCTACGTCGACCTGCCGCCGGCCCTCTCGAGCGACGCGCCCCTGAAGGCGGGCATGTTCGCCGGCGGCGAATTCGAACTGGGCGCATCGAATGCGCTGACCGTGCCGCAGCAGGCGATCGCCGTGCGCGACGGCTTCAGCTACGTGTTCCGCCTGAATCCCGACAGCCGCGTGAGCCAGGTGAAAATCGATACCGGGCGCCGCCTCGGCGAACGCATCGAAGTCGTCAAAGGCCTGGCCCCGGATACGCAGATCGTGGTCACCGGCGCCGGCTTCCTGAACGATGGGGATTTGGTGAAGAATGTGAACCCGGCAGCGCCTGCGCCGCCCGCGCCGGCACAACCGGCCAAGGTCGCGGCGCGCTGAAGGAAAGACCATGAATTTTTCCGCGTTCTCGATTCGTAATCCCATCCCGGCGATCCTGCTGTTCGCCCTGCTCACGCTCGCCGGCCTGCTGGCATTCAAGGCCAACAAGGTCCAGTTTTTCCCCGATATCGAACTGCCCATCGTGACCGTCACCGCCACCCTCGACGGCGCGGCGCCCGCCCAGCTCGAAACCGAGGTCGCGCGCAAGATCGAGGATTCGGTCGCCACGCTGCAAGGCGTGAAGAACATTTATACCAAGGTGCTCGACGGCGTGGCCACCGTCACCGTCGAGTTCATCCTCGAGAAGAACCTGTCGGACGCCGTCAACGACGTGCGCGACGCCGTCTCGCAGGTGCGCTCCGACCTGCCGCCCGAAATGCGCGAACCGAGCGTGACCAAGGCGGCCACCGCCGGCCGTTCGATCTTGACCTTTACCGCATCGGCCAGGCCTGGCGCGGCCGGCCTCGACGACCAGGAACTGTCCTGGTTCGTCGACAACGCGGTGGCCAAGCGCCTGCTCAGCGTGCCGGGCCTGGGCGCGGTGAAACGCGTGGGCGGCGTCGACCGCGAAGTGCGGGTCGAACTCAACGAGGCACGCATGGCCGCGCTGCGCGTGTCGGCGCTGGATGTGTCGCGCCAGCTGCGCAACGTGCAGCGCGAGGCGCCCGGCGGACGCGGGGACGTGAGCGGCGCCGAGCAGTCGGTGCGCACCCTGGCGACCGTCGCCAGCGCCGAGGAGCTGGCGCGCATGGACATCCCGCTGCCGGACGGGCGCCGCGTGCGCCTGGACGAGGTGGCGACGGTGATCGACACGGTCTCCGAGCCGCGCGCGCTGGCCGAGCAGGACGGGCGCAAGGCGGTTGGCTTCGAAGTCTTCCGTACCCGCGGCGCGAGCGAAACGGAAGTGGCCGAAGGCGCGCGCGCCGCCGTGGCCGCGCTGCAGCAATCGCATCCAAACGTAGTGCTCAAGGAGGTGGTCGACAACGCCGAGCCGGTGCAGGAAAACTTCGACGCCTCGATGGAGATGCTCTACGAAGGCGCGGTGCTGGCGGTGCTGGTGGTGTGGTGGTTCCTGCGCGACTGGCGCGCGACTTTTGTGGCCGCCGCCGCCCTGCCGCTGTCGGTGATTCCCGCTTTCCTGGGCCAGTACCTGTTCGGCTACACGCTCAATATGGTCACCCTGCTGTCGCTGGCGCTGGTGGTCGGCGTGCTGGTCGACGACGCCATTGTCGAGATCGAGAACATCGCGCGCCACCTGCACATGGGGAAAAGCCCGATGCAGGCGGCGCTGGAAGCGGCCGACGAAATCGGCATGGCGGTGATTGCGACGACCTTCTCGCTGGTGGCCGTGTTCCTGCCGACCGCCTTCATGGGCGGCATCCCGGGGCGCTTTTTCAAGCAGTTCGGCTGGACCGCGGTGCTGGCGATCCTGGCTTCGCTGGTCGTGGCGCGCCTGCTCACGCCCATGATGGCGGCCTACATCATGAAGCCCGCCAAGCCGCAAGTCGAAAAAGACGGCGCGATCATGCGCCGCTACATGGCGAGCATGCAGTGGTGCCTGCGCCACCGCGGCATCACGGCGATCGCCTCGCTGCTGTTTTTTGCCGGGTCGATCGCGCTGGTGCCGCTGTTGCCGACCGGCTTCGTGCCGGCCGCCGACCGCGGCCAGACCATCATCAACGTCGAACTGCCGCCCGGCTCGACGGTGGCGCAAACCCATGCCGTGGCCGAGCAGGCGCGCCTGGCGGCGATGCGCGTGCCCGGCGTCAAAGGCGTCTTCAGTTCGATCGGCGGGGGTTCCAGCGGCGACGCCTTCGCCCCAGGCGCCTCGGCCGAAGCGCGGCGCGCGGTGCTGACCGTGACGACCTCGCACCGCAGCGACCGCGACGAGTCGCTGTCCGACCTCGAACGCCAGATGCGCGCGCAGCTCTCCGGCATTCCCGGCGCGCGCTTCAGTGTCGGCCAGGCCGACACCGGCGGCAAGCTGCAGCTGGTACTGCGCAGCGAAGACCCGGCCGCCCTCACCGCCGCCGCCCAGCGCGCCGAGCGCGAGCTGCGCACGCTGGCCGGCATCGGCAACGTCAGTTCGAGTGCGTCCCTGGTGCGCCCCGAAATCATCGTGCGCCCCGACTTCGCGCGTGCCGCCGACATGGGCGTGACCGCCGCCGCCATCGGCGAAACGGTACGCGTGGCCACGGCCGGCGACTACGAGCAGGCGCTCGCCAAGATGAACCTGTCGGAGCGTCAGGTGCCGATCCGCGTCAAGCTGCCCAACGCCGTGCGCGCCGACCTCGACGCCATCGGGCGCCTGACGGTGCCCGGCAAGAACGGTCCGGTGCTGCTGTCGACGGTCGCCGACATCACGATGGAAAGCGGCCCGGCCCAGATCGACCGCCTGAACCGCAGCCGCAACGTCACGCTCGACGTCGAACTGGGCGGCCGCTCGCTCGGCGAGGTGAACACCGAAGCGCGCGCCCTGCCCGCGTTCACGGCGCTGCCGGCCTCGGTCCAGATCGCCGAACTGGGCGACGCCCAGGAAATGCAGGCGCTGTTCGCCAGCTTCGGCGTGGCGATGGCGATCGGCGTGCTCTGCATTTACGGCGTGCTGGTGCTGCTGTTCCACGACTTCATGCAGCCGATCACGATTCTCGCGGCGCTGCCGCTGTCGATCGGCGGCGCCTTCATCGCCCTGCTGGTGACCGGCAGCGCGCTGTCGATGCCGACCATGATCGGCCTGATCATGCTGATGGGGATCGTGACCAAGAACTCGATCCTGCTGGTCGACTACGCGATCCTGGCGCGCAAGGCCGGCATGAACCGCTTCGACGCGCTGGTCGACGCCTGCCACAAGCGCAGCCGGCCGATCATCATGACCACCATTGCGATGGGCGCCGGCATGCTGCCCCTGGCCTTGGGGTTCTCGGGCGACCCGAGCTTCAGGTCGCCGATGGCGATTGCGGTGATCGGGGGCTTGATCACCTCGACGCTGCTCAGTTTGCTGGTGGTGCCGGCGGTGTTTACGTATGTGGACGATTTCAAGCTGCTGCTCGACCGCGGGGCGCGCAGGATGAGGAGGCAGCCAAAGGATGCGGTGCGCAGCGGTGAGGTGACGGCGGTGAAGTGATTAGGTTTCACCGGCGCATCCACGGAGCCCGCGCACCAAACAAAAACGCCGGCATGCATGCCGGCGTTTTCATTACTACCTGTTAACTGCTCAGGTCAGAATCGCGATCAAAATGATGATCGGAATCGGAATCCCTACGAGCCACAAAAGAATCGAACGCATGAGGTCCTCCTTGAATTAACGATGGGACACGCCGGCAACGCCGTCGCGCAGTTTGCCGCCCAGGGTGGCGCACCAGCTGGCGACGAAAGCGCCGAGCAGCAGGGCGACGGTCAGCCAGAGTGCGGTGCCGGCTGCGGCCTTGCGGGCGGTGTCGGCGGCTTCCTTGGCGCTGGCCTTGGCTTTGGCGGCTGCGGCGGCGCCGCGGGCATAGATGTCGTCCACGCGCTTTTCGGCGGCGGCTCGGTCCAGGCCGGTAAGGGCGGCGATGCGGCTGGCCAAGTAGGCGCGGTCGTCGGCGGCCAGGCTGCCGTTTTTCACGCTGTTGGCGAGGATGCGCATGGTTTCCAGGCGCAGGTCGGCGCTGCCGGCGGCCGTGTCAGGCTTGTCGGTGCGCAGCATCATGTCCGAGAAGTAGTCGAGCGGATTGGCGCCGGCGCTGTCGCCGTCGTTCGCTGCCGCTGCCGTCGCGGCGGCGCCGCTGGCCATGGTCGCTTTCGCCACGCCGGCACCGGCGTCGACGGCGGCGCCGGTCATCTTGCTGATCACGCCCGAGAACAGGGCGGCGGCCAGCATCGTCGACACGGCCCAGGTCAGCAGGCCGTGGGCGGTGTCGCGGAAATAGACTTCATCGGTATGCAGGCTGGCCCATTTGATGCGCAGACGGCCGGCCATGTAGCCGCCGATGGCGGAGGCGGCCAACTGGGTCAGCGTCAGCCAGAGGATGGCGCCGATGCCGAAGGCAACGCCGCTGTTGTTGGACCAGGGCGAGGCAGCCGACAGGCCGAGTCCCGAGCCGAGCAGGTAAAGCACGAGCGAGAGCGCGCTGGCGGCGGCGGCGCCGGCCAGGATCGCGCCCCAGGAGACGCCGGAGCGCGCAGTTTCGACCGCATCGCCCTGGGTAGGGACGTGCGTGGTCGAACTCGTTGATTGAGCTTGCATAGGTTTCCCTCAAATTATTTTTATTCGAAAACCGGACGCCCGGCCGGGCGTAATGCCGGCCGGGACGCGTCCAGTGGAGCGCTACTGATTAGTAGTCGCGACGGCGGCTGCCGCCCAGCAGCTTGGCCAGGATGTAGCCGGCGCCGAGGGCGATTGCCACGGCGGTGCCCGGCTTGGTGCGCACGTATTCGCGACCCGAGTCAGCCAGTTGCTGGTAGGTGTCGTTCACTTGTGCCGAACGAACGCTGAAGGATTCCGATGCGCCGCTGAGCAGGCCGCTCAGCTTGTCGACGCCGGCGTGAGCAGTGCTCACCACGCGCTCGACCACCGGCTGGGCTGCTTCGGCAGCCTTGTCGATCGTCTTGTGCAGTTCTTCAGGCTTGATCGAGGCCATCATGCCCTGTTTCGAGGACGAATCGCTGCTCGATCCAGCGCTGGCGCCGGCCGAACCACCCGACGACAAACCGCCAGCCGAGCCGGACGAACCGGTAACGGACGAGCTTCCCAGTGCGCCCGTAGCGGACGACGACGAACCCAGTGCGCCGGACGACGTGTTGCTCGAACCCGCGGCGAGCGAACCCGTGCTCGACGAACCCGAACCCGACGAACCACCGCCCGAACCGCTCGACGAGCCGCTCAGGCCGCCGCTGCTGCCAGGACCGCTCGAACCCATGCTGCCGGTTGCGCCAGCATTGCTGGTGCCGCTGACGCTCGGGCCCGTCGATGGGCTGCTGCTCGACGACGAACCGCCCGACAGGCTGCCCGACGAACCGGCGCTGGCCGACGAACCTGGATTGCTCTTGTTCAGGTTGCTCGACTTGTCGTCCTTACCAAAGCTCGACTGGTCTTTACCCATGCTGCTGCCGTTGCCTTGCTTGCCGGCATCAACGCCTTTTCCCTCGCTCGACTTCTGATTATCCATGACTTTTGTCCTTGTAAAAGGTAGACCAACGCGGAGTAGACCGGTACCCGACCATGACTGCATTCTTCCTCGATTTCGCTCGAAACAAAACGGAGGCGCGAAAATGAACTGCGCTACATCAATGGACCGTTCGGATCATGCCTTTAGTCAACGATTTTCATCGACGACCTCAGACAAGATCAAAATTTCCCTCAACCAGTCACGTCACTTTCGCATCCCGTTTTGAAAGAGTACGCCGATCCGGCGTACCGCACGATTGCAGCTGTCGGGTTACCACGTCGCGATACAAAAAATATAACAAATGCGATAGCCGAACCGTGCGTTGACTAACAGAGCTGGGGGGATCGGCACGAAAAACAGGGAAAGATCGGGGAACATGCTGCGATACGTTGGCATCCGCTTCCATTAGTTTCCTGACGGACGCAAGATATCCGGGCAGGTTAAAAACGAAAAAGCCCGGCAGGATGCGGGCATGGAGTGAACCGGCCGAGCCGCCGCCTGCGGCCCGGACGGCCCACGACGCTACTTTCTTATTGGCAACCAAGATCGCGATCCTGGTCGCCCTCGACGAGCCCTTGCATGGCTACGCGATCATGCAAAAGGTCGAAGCCATCAGCGAGGGCACGGTGGTCATCGGGCCGGGCACCTTGTATGGCGCCTGTTCGACCCTGGAAAAACAGGGCCTGGTCGCGATGGTCAAGGAAGAGGCACGGCGCAAGTACTACGCGCTTACCGGGTGCGGCCGGGAAGTATTGGCCGAACAGGTAAGGCGTTTACACATCATGTCAGCTTTACCGCCGCCGGCGGCCGCGCCACCGCGCTGCTGGGCCCGAACGGCGCCGGCAAGACCACCCTGATGCGCACCCTCGTCGGCCTGCTCAGCCGCGACCGCGGCACGGTCGGCATCGACGGCATCGACCCCGCCATCGATCCGGTGAAGGCGCGCCGCAACATCGGCCTGCTGACCGACCAGTTCGGCCTCTACGAACGCCTGAGCACCCGCGAATACCTGCGCTATTTCGGACGCATCAACGGCATGGACAAGACCGCCATCGTGCGCCGCACCGACGACGAACTTTTCTGCCAGCCAGCCAAAGGAGTGCAGGAATGATTGACTGGATTAATTTCACGCCATGGACAGCTCTGGGCGGCGGCTTGCGCATCGGTCTGGCTGCTGCTCTCGTTCTTTGCAACGACAGGATTGCCGGGATCAGCGGCATCCTCGGCGGCCTGCTGCGTCCGGCGCGCGGCGACGTGGGCTGGCGCGTGGCCTTCCTGGCCGGCCTGATGGCTGCTCCTGTCTTGTCCGGGCTGATTGCAGCACTGCCTGAAGTTAAGGTCGACGCTGGCGCAGGCACCCTCGTGGCCCGCTGGTTTGCTCGTTGGTGTCGGAACCCGGTATGGGGCCGGTTGCACAAGCGGCCACGGCGTATGTGGCATCTCGCGCATGTCGGCGCGCTCGCTGATCGCCACGGCGACGTTCATGTTCGCTGGTTTCGCCACGGTCTACATCGTCCGCCACGCACGCATTTAAAGGAAATGACATGCAAATCATAATGGCGCTGATGGCCGGCCTCATCTTCGGCATCGGACTGATCGTCTCGGGCATGACCAATCCCGCCAAGGTGATCGGCTTTCTCGACCTGGCTGGTAGTTGGGATCCGTCGCTCGTCTTCGTGATGGGCGGAGCCATCCTGATCGGCGTCGTCGCCTTCACTGCATACACCTGGCCATACGGCTGGCAGCATGAGCTATGTCTGGCGCGGCAATGTGTTTACTGGCGACACCCTGCTGATCGACGGCTGCGGCCGCACCGACTTCCAGAGCGGCAGCAGCGATGCGCTGTATGACAGCGTGATCACCAAGCTGTTTACCCTGCCTGACGAGACGCGCATGTGGCCAGGCCATGATTACCAGGGCCAGGTAGTGTCGACGATCGGCTGGGAGAAACGGCACAACGCCCGGCTGGCCAATCGCAGCCGCGCCGACTTCCGCAAGTTGATGAGTGAACTCGATCTGCCGAAGCCAAAGATGATCGACGTCGCGGTGCCGGCAAACCAACGCCTCGGCCTGCCTCACGGAGCTTGAAACCAACCCCGGTTGAGATCCGCATCCAATCTACCTCGCCTTGGCGAACGGTTGAGTGAGCTGGGTTGCATGGCGGTTACACAGGCCGCCGGCAGCAAGCAAAAAGAAAAAAGAAAAAAGGGTTACATGCAAAAGCATGTAACCCCTTGATCTGACTACTAAATTCTGGTGCCGCTGACCGGAATCGAACTGGTGACCTTCGCATTACGAATGCGCTGCTCTACCAACTGAGCTACAGCGGCTCTAAGTGGGCGAACCCGACGAAGAGCCGTATTCTAGCAAACAACCCACCAAACTTGCTAGTGCGACTCTGCAATTTCTCGCCGGATTCGCCAAATTAGTCTTATTGCGCGTGATACCCGGTCACGATCTCGACTTCTTCCTTCGAACCGAGGAAGACCGGCACGCGCTGGTGCAGCTTGTGCGGAGCGATGTCCATGATGCGCTGGATGCCGTCGGTGGCGGCGCCGCCGGCCTGCTCGACGATCATCGCCATCGGGTTGGCTTCGTACATCAGGCGCAGCTTGCCCGGCTGGGCAGGGTCGCGCATGTCGGCCGGGTACATGAAGACGCCGCCGCGGTTCAGGATGCGGTGCACGTCGGCCACCATCGAGGCGATCCAGCGCATGTTGAAATCCTTGCCGCGCGCGCCGTTTTTACCTTCCAGCATTTCGTCGACATAGCGCTGCACCGGCGGATGCCAGTGGCGCTTGTTCGACATGTTGATGGCGAATTCCCCGGTCGCGGCCGGGATCTGGATGTTGCTTTGCGTGAGCACCCAGGCGCCCTGCTCGCGATCCAAGGTGAAGCAGTGCACGCCGTCGCCGGTGGTCAGCACCAGCATCGTTTGCGGGCCGTACACGGCGTAGCCGGCGGCGACCTGCGCCGAGCCCGGCTGCAGGAAGGCTTCCTCGGTCGGCTCGCCCATGCCTTCCGGCGCCTTCAATACCGAGAAGATAGTGCCGATCGAAACGTTGACGTCGATGTTCGACGAGCCGTCGAGCGGATCGAAGAGCAGCATGTACTCGCCCTTCGGATAGCGGTTCGGGATCGGGTGGATGCTTTCCATCTCTTCCGACGCCATCGCCGCCAGGTGGCCGCCCCACTCGTTCGCTTCCAGCAGGATCTCGTTCGAGATCACGTCGAGCTTCTTCTGGACTTCGCCCTGGATGTTCTCGGTGTCGGCGCTGCCAAGGATGTCGCCCAGCGCGCCCTTGCTGACTTCATAGCTGATGCGCTTGCAGGCGCGGGCCACGACCTCGATCAGGAGGCGCAGTTCGGCCGGGATGGAATTGTGGAGGCGCTGTTGCTCCACCAGGTGTTGCGTGAGACTGACGCGTTTCATGAACTTCCTTTTGCTTGGATGAGTACTTATTTAATTAGCTAATGCTTTGCCGACGACTTCGCGTACATCATTCGAAAGACGCTGCTGCCCTGCCACCTGCTGCAGCGCCTTCTTCATCTGTTCCTGCAGCTCCGGCGTGTAACGGCGCCAGCGGTCCATCGTGCGCGCCAGGCGGCTGGCCACCTGCGGGTTGAGTGCGTCGAGCGAGATCACCTGCTCGGCCCAGAAGGCGTAGCCGCTGCCGTCCGGGGCGTGGAACTGCACCGCGTTGCCTGCGCAGAAATTCGAGATCAGGCTGCGCGCGCGGTTCGGGTTGCGCAGGTTGAAGGCCGGATGGCGCATCAGGCCGCGCACGGCCGGCACGTCGGTGGTCGAATTCGAGGCTTGCATCGCGAACCATTTGTCGATGACGAGCGGCTCGTCCTTGAATTCGTCGTAGAAACGCTGCAGCGAGGCCTCGGCGTCCGGGGCGCGTGCATGGATCAGCGCGCTCAGGGCGGCGACGCGATCGGTCATGTTGCCGGCCTCGTCGAACTGCTGCTGGGCCAGTGCGAGACCTTCTTCGTCCTGGGCCGCGGTGAGATAGGCCAGGCACAGGTTCTTCAAGGCGCGCTTGCCGGCGGACAGCGCATCCGGGCTGTACTCGCCCGGCGTCGCGTTCGCCGCATACTGCGCCAGCAATTCGGCGCGCAGGCGGGCGCCGATGTTGGCGCGCATGAACTGGCGCGCCAGGTGGATCGACATCGGGTTCACCACCTCGATCTGCTCGGCCACCATACCCTCCGACGGCAGCAGCAGCGCCTGCTCGCGGAAAGCCGGGTCGAGGGTTTCATCGGTCAGCATCTTGCCGAGCGCCATCAGGAAGGTGTCGTCCAGGTTCAGCGGCGCGTCGACGCCGGCCTCCCCCGTCAGCTTCAGCAGGCGGCCCATCGCCAGGCGCTGGCCGGCTTCCCAGCGGTTCACGGCATCGCTGTCGTGGCTGAACAGGTGCAGCAGGTCGGCATCGCCATAGTTAAAATCGAGGACGATCGGCGCGGAAAAATCGCGCAGGATCGAGGGTGTCGGCTGCTCGAGCACCTTGTCGAAGACGAAGCTTTGCCCGGATTGCGTGAGTTCCAGCACGGCGGTGGTGCCGGCTTCCTTGCCGGCCATCGTCAAAGGTATGTCGCGTCCGTCCGCGCCCAGCAGGCCCACGGCGACCGGGATGTGGAACGGGAGTTTGCTCGACTGGCCGGGCGTCGGCGGGCAGGACTGGAACAGAGTGATCGTGTAGGTCTTTTCGCGTTCGTCGTAGCGGGTTTCGGCGCGCACGACCGGGGTGCCGGCCTGGCTGTACCAGCGCTCGAACAGGGTCAGGTCGCGTCCACTGGCGTCGGCCATGGCGCGGCGGAAATCGTCGCAGGTGACGGCCTGGCCGTCATGGCGCTCGAAATACAGGTCCATGCCCTTCCTGAAGCCTTCGCGGCCCAGCAGGGTCTGATACATGCGCACGACTTCGGCACCCTTTTCGTACACGGTGACCGTATAAAAATTGTTGATCTCGACAAAGGAGTCGGGACGCACCGGGTGCGCCATCGGGCCGGCGTCTTCCGGGAACTGGGCCTGGCGCAAGGTGCGCACCTGGTCGATGCGGCCGACCGCACGGCCGCTCTCGGTGCCGATCATGTCGGCCGAGAATTCCTGGTCGCGGAATACCGTCAAGCCTTCCTTCAGCGACAGCTGGAACCAGTCGCGGCAGGTCACGCGGTTGCCGGTCCAGTTATGGAAGTATTCGTGGCCGACGACCGCTTCGATGCCCTGGAAGTCGATGTCGGTCGCCACGCGCGGGTTGGCCAGCACGAACTTCGTGTTGAAGATATTGAGGCCCTTGTTTTCCATCGCGCCCATGTTGAAGTCGCTTACGGCGACGATCATGAAGCGGTCCAGGTCGAGTTCCAGGTCCCAGCGCTCTTCATCCCAGCGGATGCTGTTTTTCAGCGACTGCATCGCGTAATCGGTCTTGTCGAGGTTGCCGTCTTCGACCCAGACCTGGAGCAGCGCATCGCGCCCGTCTTTCAGCCTGAAGGTTTCTTCCTGGCAGACCAGGCGCGCGGCGACCAGGGCGAACAGGTAAGCAGGCTTCTTGAACGGGTCTTCCCACTTGGCGTAATGGCGGCCATCGCCCAGCTCGCCCTCTTCGACCAGGTTACCGTTCGACAGCAGCACCGGGTATTTTTCCCTGTCGGCGCGCAGCATGACGGTGAAGACGGCCATCACGTCCGGGCGGTCCGGGAAATACGTGATCGCGCGGAAACCCTCGGCTTCGCACTGGGTGTAGAAATTGCCGTTCGAGGTGTACAGGCCGTTGAGCGTGGTGTTTTGCTCGGGTACGCAAATCGTTTCGATCTCGAGCGTGACCTCGTCCGGCGTATTCGGGATGGTCAACAGGCTGCCTTCGACGCGGTAATCGTTCGCGCCGAGGGGTGTGCCATTCATGCGAAGCGCCACCAGTTCCAGGTTCTCGCCGTAGAGCTCGATTTCGCGCTGCGCACTGTCGGGATTGCGCCGCATCGTCATGCGGCTGGCAACGATGGTGCGCGCGGGCTCGAGGTCGAAACCGAGTTCGACGGTTTCCACGAGGTAGCTGGGCGGGGTGTAGTCTTTCCGGTAGATCGTCTGGGGCGTGTCGGTGCGCATGGGATGTCCGAAAATACAGTCGAAGAAGCTCTTATTTTACCAACAAGGGTTTGCCCGGCTCGCGCGATTTCAACGGCGCCGATTGTGTCGTCATGTGTCGCTAGTAACCAGCTGTAAATTTATCTGCGAGAATTGACGGAATAGCGCAATCTGACGCTGGGCAAAGACCGTCAAAAAATTGGAGAGTAACCGAATGAAACGCTTGATTGCAGTCATTATGGCGCTGACCGCGCTGTTGCTGGGCGGGTGTGCCACCACCATCCGCTCGGATGTCACGACCTTCCACCAGTGGCCGTCCCAGATCGACGACAAGAGCTATGTCTTCGAGGCGCCGCCGGGCTTCGACAATACGCTCGAATACCAGAGCTACCAGAACCTGGTGCGCGGGCAACTGGCGCAGCTGGGTTTCCGTGAAGCCAATACCGGCGCTCCCGCGCTGAAAGTGGCGATGCGTTTTACCACCACCGACGTGCCGGTGCGCGTGATCCAGCCGGCGGCGCCGATGTTCGATGACTTCTATTACCACCGCTTCGGTCCGCGTTTCCACCCGCGCTTCGGCCCGCACGGACGCTTTGCCCGCTGGCACCACCCGTTCTACGATCCGTTCTGGAGCCCGTTCCCGGCCTATCACGTGTCGATCGAGCACCAGTACCGGCGCGAGCTGCAGGTGTCGATCAAGGATGCGGGCGACAAGCGCCTGTTCGACGTTACCGTCCACAACATGAGCCGCGAGCTGTCGACGCCGATGGTGATGCCGGCCCTGGTGCAGAGTGCGTTTGCCGGCTTCCCGGGCCCGAGCGGCGTGGCGCGGCGGGTGGAGTTGCAGCGCAAGGATGGGTAAGCAGGATCGGCAGCGAGCGCATCCGGTCCGGTTACGGCGCCGATAACGCTCACCGCGTGGGCAGCGCACACGCCGCCGACGTTCGTCATTCGGTGGCGGAGCTGACCACCCTACGAGAAATACGCCTCCGAGGCGAAGGTAATCGCCACCACCAGCAAGACCGCCAGCAGCAGCACAATCAACAAGCGCCCGAACTTCGGCTCGCCGACGGTGCCTGGCTCCTGCGGCTCGTTATCGTCGCCGAACTCCCTCATGGCAGCAGGATCGTCGAGCCGGTCGTGCGGCGTGCTTCGAGCGCGATGTGGGCGGCGGCGGCTTCGGCCAGCGGGAAGCGCTGGCGGATGGCGATGTTGACTTTGCCGCTTTCCAACATCGTGAACAGGTCGGCCGCGCGCGCTTCCAGGTCGGCACGGGTCGCGGTATAGGCTGCCAGCGAGGGGCGCGTGAGGTAGAGCGAGCCGCGCGAGGCGAGTTCGCCCACCGAGAACGGCGGCACCGGCCCTGACGAATTGCCGAAACTGACCATCAGGCCGCGCGGCTGCAGGCAGTCGAGCGAGCGGATGAAGGTATCCTTGCCGACCGAATCGTAGACGACCGGCACCTTCGCACCATGCGTGATTTCCAGCACCCGCGCCACGATGTCTTCCTCGTTGTAGTTGATCACGTGCGCGGCGCCGGCTGCTGTCGCCAGCTCCGCCTTCTCTTTCGACCCGACCGTGCCGATCAGGTTCACCCCGAGTGCGCGCGCCCACTGGCAGGCGATCAAACCGACGCCGCCGGCGGCCGCATGGAACAGGATGGTCTGGCCCGGTTTGATCTGGTAAGTGCCGTTGAACAGGTATTGCACCGTCAGGCCCTGCAGCATCATGGCGGCGGCCGTCTCGAAATCGATGGCGTCCGGCAGACGCACGAGGATGTCGGCGGGCATGGTGCGCAGCTCGCTGTAGGCGCCGTTCGGGCGTCCGGCATAGGCCACGCGGTCGCCCGGCGCGACGTGCGTGACGCCCTCGCCCACCGCCTCGACCACGCCGGCGCCTTCCTGGCCCATCCCGGAGGGCAGCGGCATCGGGTACAGGCCGGTGCGGAAATACACGTCGATGAAGTTCAGGCCGATCGCATGCTGGCGCACGCGCGCCTCGCCCGGGCCCGGTTCTCCCACCTCGACGTCGACGTATTCCAGTACTTCCGGCCCGCCGGTGCGGGTCATGCGAATTGCCTTGGCCTTCATGCCTGAATCTCCTTGTTGGTTAACATGAGCTGGCCCAGCACCAGGTGGGCCGTCGATACATTGGTGGCGCAGGCGATGTTGTGCACGTCGCAGGCGCGCACCAGCGCGTTGATGTCGGGTTCGTGCGGCTGCGGCGTCATCGGGTCGCGCAGGAAAATCACGCAGTCGATGTTTCCCGTGACCAGCTCGGCGCCGATCTGCAGGTCGCCCCCGAAGGGGCCGGAATGCTTGCACTCGACGGCCAGTCCCAGCTCGTTGATCAGGCGCGCGCCCGTGGTGCCGGTGGCGGTGAGCGTGCAAGCGGCCAGGAAGTCGCGGTACTCGCCGGCGAGCGTGATCATGTCGTCTTTTTTCTTGTCGTGCGCAATGAGCGCGATGCGTGGTTTCATGCTTCTCGTCTCTTTCCTTATTTTTTCAGGGACAGCAGGGTAATGCCCGCCAGCACCAGGCCGGTGCCCGCCAGCTGCACCGCGGTAACCGGCTCGCCCAGCACCAAGTAACCCAGGAACAGCGTCGAGACCGGACCGATCATGCCGGCCTGGGAGGCGGTGGCCGCGCCGATGCGCTGCACCGCCGCCATTGTCATGAACACCGGGAAGATAGTACAGAAAACGCCGTTCACGAGCGAGAGTCCATATACTTGCAGCGGCTGCACCAGCAGCTCCACGGGCCGCAGGATGAAGAACTGGGCGATGCAGGCCATGCTCGAGACGCACATCGCATACGACACCAGGCGCAGCGAGCCGATCCGGCTCACCATCGCCCCTGTGCCCAGCAGGTAAACGGCATAGCAAACCGCCGAGCCGAACACGAACAGCGCGCCCAGCACCGTGCTGTCGGCGCCTGCGGCCAGGTCATGCCTGAAGACCAGCACGATGCCGCAGTACGAGAGAGCGAGGGCGCCCCACTCGAACGGGCCGATGCGTTTCTTGAAGACGGTGGCGCTGATCACCAGCACGAAGGTGGGGGTGAGGAACAGGATCAGGCGCTCGAGTCCGACCGAGATGGTCTGCAGGCCAAGGAAATCGAGCGTGCTCGACAGGTAATAGCCGATCAGGCCGAGCCCGGTGATGCGCCAGCGGTCCAGCGAACTGAGCGGCGCCTCGGTGCGCATCTTCCAGAACGCGACGGCGGCAAACACCGGAAGCGAGAACAGCATTCTGAACGCGATCAATGTCACCGCATCGATGTGGTATCGGTACAGCAGTTTGGCGACGACAGCCTTCGTGGAAAACAAAACGGCGCCGGCGATGGCAATCGCCAGACCGGCGATCAAGGCCGGGCGTGGCATGGAGGCCGCAGTCGTCGCGGGTTCAGGCTGGCTCATCCGACGATTGTACGTCCAGGCACGGAATCAAGCTCGGCAGCCCCCCGGAACGCAAGACCGACTCCGCAGTCCAACCTGAACAACCATTCACCCTGCGGAGGAACAATGCCGAACTCGAGCATGAAGCGGCCGCCTTGCTATTGCCCGCCGCGTCCACGCCGCCGCACCGGGCCGCCCGCCAGCCGGGGAGCGTCCCCATGAGCTCCCTGATCCGCGTCGATACCCAGCCCGGGCGCGAGCGTCCGCTGGTCATTGCCTGCCTGGCCCTGCTGGTGGCCGTCTGCTGGGCCTGCCTGGTGTTTCGCGCCCTGCACATCGCGACGCGCGATCCGGCGCTCTCGAGCTCGGCGCTGGTCGCCACCCAGCCCTATCGAATGCCCGAGCTGGTGCTGGTGCTGGCGATGTGGGGGGCGATGCTCTCGGCCATCACCTTGCCGGTGGCCACCCCGGTCATCCTGCTGTTTGCCCACATCAACCGGCTGGCGCAGGCGGTGCGGTTCCCGAACCTCGGCACGCTCGTGTTCGTCTTTGGCTACCTGCTTGTATGGATCGGCTTCGGCGCCTGCGCCACGCTGGCGCAATGGGCGCTGCACGACGCCGGCGCGCTCGACACCAGCATGGCCATCATCAACCCGAGTGCCTGCGGCCTGGCGCTGGTGGCGGCCGGCATCTATCAATGGACACCCGCCAAGCACGCCTGCCTGCGCCATTGCCGCGAGCCGCTGTCGTTCGTGCTCACCGCCTGGCGGCCGGGCCTGGCGGGCGCGCTGCGCATGGGCTGCACGCACGCCCTGTACTGGGTCGGCTGCTGGGGCCTGCTGCTGCTCTTGCTGTTTGCCGCCGGGGTCGCCAACCTGGGTGCACTGCTGGGCCTTGCGGGGCTGGTGATGCTCGAGAAGCTGATGCCGGGCGGCTCGGTCGTCGCCTGCATGAGCGGACTGGGACTCGTCGCATGGGGGACACTGTTGTTGTTTCCGCAAGCTTGATGCCGCCTTTGATGGACGGGTCGCATGCTAGAATGTCGGCCATTCTTGCATACCGTCTAAGGAATTCTCGACATGGCTGGACACAGCAAATGGGCCAATATCAAGCACAAGAAAGCCGCGACCGATGCCAAGCGCGGCAAGATCTGGACCCGACTGATCAAGGAAATCACGGTCGCCGCGCGCATGGGCGGCGGCGACATCAATGCCAATCCGCGCCTGCGCCTGGCCATCGACAAGGCGGCCGACGCCAACATGCCGAAGGATAACGTCACGCGCGCGATCCAGCGCGGTTCCGGCGAACTCGAAGGCGTCAACTACGAAGAAGTGCGCTACGAAGGCTATGGCATCGGCGGCGCGGCGATCATCGTCGACTGCATGACCGACAACCGCGTGCGTACCGTGGCCGAAGTGCGCCATGCCTTCAGCAAGTTCGGCGGCAACATGGGCACCGAGGGTTCGGTCGCCTTCATGTTCCAGCACACTGGCCAATTCCTGTTCGCGCCCGGCGTGGACGAGGACAAGCTGATGGAAGCGGCGCTGGAAGCGGGCGCCGAAGACGTGGTGCAGGACGAGGAAGGCGGCTTCGAAGTGCTGTGCGATCCGTTCGCATTTTCAGGCGTCAAGGATGCCCTGGAAAAAGCCGGTTTCAAGGCCGAAGTGGCCGAAGTCCTCATGAAGCCTGCCACCGAGACCGAGTTTACCGGCGACGATGCGCTGAAGATGCAAAAGCTGCTCGACGCCCTGGAAAACCTGGACGACGTGCAGGAAATCTATACCAATGCTGTCATCGACGAATAAGCAAGAGCGCCCTATGAAGATCCTGGTAGTCGGCTCCGGCGGCCGTGAACACGCCCTGGCCTGGAAACTGGCCCAATCCGAACGCGTGCAGATGGTCTATGTCGCGCCTGGCAATGGCGGCACCGCGGTCGACCCGCGCCTCGTCAACGTCGACATCACCGACCCGGCGGCACTCGCCGATTTCGTTGTGGCCGAGCACATCGCCCTGACCCTGGTCGGTCCGGAAGGGCCGCTGGCCGCCGGCATCGTCAACCTGTTCCGCGCCCGTGGCCTGAAGATTTTCGGGCCCACGCGCGAAGCGGCGCAGCTGGAAAGCTCGAAGGATTTCGCCAAGGCCTTCATGCAGCGCCACGGCATCCCGACCGCGAAATACCAGACCTTTACGCGCGCCGACCAGGCCCACGCCTATATCGACGCCAACGGCGCGCCGATCGTCATCAAGGCCGACGGCCTGGCGGCCGGCAAGGGTGTGGTCGTGGCCATGTCGCTCGAAGAAGCACACGCGGCGGTCGACAACATGCTGTCCGATAACGCCTTTGGCGACGCCGGCGCGCGTATCGTGATCGAGGAATTTTTGGCGGGCGAAGAGGCGAGTTTCATCGTCATGTGCGACGGCAAGAACATCCTGCCGATGGCCACTTCGCAAGACCACAAGCGCCTGAAAGACCACGACGAAGGCCCGAACACGGGCGGTATGGGCGCCTATTCCCCGGCCCCGATCGTCACGCCCGCCATGCATGCGCGCGTGATGCGCGAGATCATCAACCCGACCATCGCCGGCATGGCCAAGGACGGCATCGTGTTTACCGGCTTCCTGTACGCCGGCCTGATGATCGATGCCGAGGGCAATCCGCGCACGCTGGAATTCAATTGCCGCATGGGCGACCCGGAAACCCAGCCGATCATGACGCGCCTGAAAAGCGATTACCTCACCGTGCTGGAACACGCCTGCAACGGCACGCTCGACGCGGTCGAACTCGAATGGGACCGCCGTACGGCAGTCGGCGTGGTCATGGCCGCCGCCGGCTACCCGGACAGCCCGCGCAAGGGCGACGCCATCGAAGGTATTCCCGCGGAGACGCCGGAATGCGTGACCTTCCATGCGGGCACCTCCATCGTGGGCGGCACGCTGCAGACGAATGGCGGCCGTGTGCTGTGCGTCGTGGGCCTGGGCGACAACGTCAGGATGGCGCAGAAGCAGGCGTATGAAGGCGTGGACAAGATCCGCTTCGATGGCGCGCAGTTCAGACGCGATATCGGGTGGCGCGGGATGAAGTAGTAAACAGTTTGCTCGATGGGCGCGCCGCCGGACGCATGTTTGGCGGCGCGTTTTTTATGTGTGATCTCGGCGTAGTGGCATTCATTGCGTTTCGATTCCGGCGCTGTTGTACCGCGTGGAGTCCTGACTCCACGCTGTTAAGCCCATTCGATCAAACGCGGCTTCATTAGTACCGCCACCCCACCGCGCAGTGTACAATCGCCCTCTTATTTTTCTTTCACGATCCAGTCCGTCATGTCCACGCCCTCCCCAACCGCCATCAAAGCCTGGCTGCTCGACCTGCAGGCAAGCATCGTCGCGGGCCTGGAAAGCGTGGACGGCAAACCGTTTTTGACGGACAGCTGGGAGCGCCCGGAAGGCGGCGGCGGCATGTCGCGCCTGATCGAGGAAGGCCATGTACTCGAACGCGGCGGCGTGAATTTCTCGCACGTGACCGGCGCCAGCCTGCCGCCATCGGCGGCGGCCGCACGGCCCGAAATGGCCGGCCGCGCCTGGGAAGCAATGGGCGTGTCGCTGGTGCTGCACCCGCGTAACCCGTATGCGCCCACGGTCCACATGAACGTGCGCTTTTTCGAAGCGACCGCCGCAGGACAGGACCCGGTCTGGTGGTTCGGCGGCGGCATGGACCTGACGCCCTATTACGGCAACGTGGACGATGCGCGCCACTTCCACCAGGTCTGCCACGACGCGCTGGCGCCCTTCGGCGAGGCGTTGCATGGCCGCTTCAAGAAATGGTGCGACGAGTATTTTTATATTAAACACCGCAAGGAAGCGCGCGGCGTCGGCGGCATCTTTTTCGACGACTTCAACGAGCTGCCCTTCGATGAGGCCTTTGCCCTGGTGCGCAGCGTCGGCGCCGGTTTCCTGAAGGCGTATCTGCCGATCCTGGAAGCGCGCAAGGACACGCCGTATGGCGAGCGCGAACGCGATTTCCAGGCGTATCGCCGCGGCCGCTATGTCGAGTTCAACCTGGTCTGGGACCGCGGCACCCACTTCGGCCTGCAATCGGGCGGGCGCACCGAGGCGATCCTGATGTCGCTGCCGCCGATCGTGAAATGGCGCTACGACTGGCACCCGGAACCTGGCAGCCCTGAAGCGGCGCTATATACCGACTTCCTGCCGCACCGGGACTGGCTCGCTTCGTGACCGCATGCATCGCCCTCCTCGGGGGCAGTTTCGATCCGGTCCACCATGGCCACGTCGCGCTGGCGCGGCTGTTTTGCGATCTGCTGCATCCGGATGCGCTGCGCGTGCTGCCGGCGAAACCGTGGCAAAAATCGTCCCTGCAGGCGGGCGACGAGGCACGCGTGGCGATGCTGGAACTGGCGTTTCGCGGCAGCGGCTTGCCGGTGATCGTGGACCGGCGCGAACTCGCACGCGGCACCCCGACTTATACGGTCGAGACGCTGCGCGGTTTGCGCGAAGAACTCGGGCCGGACGCCTCGATCGTTTTCCTGATGGGCGCCGACCAGTTGCAAAACCTGGACAGCTGGCGCGACTGGCAACAGCTGTTCGAGCTGGCCAACATCGGGGTGGCGGCGCGGCCGGGTTACACCCTGGAACAGAAAGCGCTGCCGCCCGCGGTGGCGCAAGAACTGGCGCCGCGACTGGCGTCGACAGAACAAGTACGCACCACGCCTGCCGGCCTGGTGTGCCTGGCGCATACCCTGGCGGTCGATGTCTCGGCCACACAGGTACGCGCGCTACTACACGGGGGCGGCGAGCCAGGCACGGTCTTGAACTCGCTCGTCCCACCGGTAGTGCTAGACTATATTCAACAACATAATTTATACAAGAGCTAATGGATATCAAAAAACTGCAAACGGTCGTCGTCGACGCCCTCGAAGACGTCAAGGGCCAGGAGATCATGCTGTTCGATACGACCGGGCTGACCAGCCTGTTCGACCGGATTGCGGTCGTCTCGGGCACGTCGAACCGCCAGACCAAGGCGCTGGCGGCCTCGGTGCGCGACAAGGTCAAGGAAGCGGGCGGCTACATCGTCGGCATGGAAGGCGAGGACACCGGTGAATGGGTGCTGGTCGACCTGGGCGACATGATCGTCCACATCATGCAGCCGGCGATTCGCCAGTACTACCGCCTCGAAGAAATCTGGGGCGAAAAGCCGGTCAAGCTGGGCGCCGCCAAGCGCAAGTCGACCGTCGAAGCCGCGGACGCCGCCGAGCCGAAGGTCAAGTCGAAGCACCTGGCCGCGAACCAGGAAGCGCCCGAAGTCAAGCCGGTCAACGAGCGCAAACCTGCCGCCGCCAAGCGTGCAACGACGCTCAAGACGTCCGCCACCAAAGCGCCGGCCAAGAAGCCAGCTGCCAAGCGTGCCGCCAAAGCGGTCGGCAAGACCATCACGGTCGCGCCAAGCCGGACCGAGATCGCCGCCGTCGAGGCAACCAAGGCCAAGCCGCCGAAGCGCAAGGTCGCAGCACCAGCCGTTGCAGCCGCAGCTGATACTGCACCGGTGAAGAAAGTCATCAAGCGCGTCGTCAAGAAGGCTGCCGAGTAATCCACTAGTAAGCTGCAATGCAACTGATCATCGCCGCGGTCGGCCATAAAATGCCTGCCTGGATAGAAACCGGCTTTTCCGAATACACGAAGCGCATGCCGCCCGAGCTGCGCATCGTGCTCAAGGAAATCAAGCCGGTCGAACGTTCCGGCAGCAAGACGGCCGCCACCGCGATGGCGCTCGAACGCGACCGTATCGAAGCCGCACTGCCGAAAAACGTGCGCATCATCGCCCTCGACGAGCGCGGCAAGGACCTGACAAGTGTTGGTCTGTCCCAACAATTGTTGGGCTGGCAGCAGGACGGCCGCGATACGGCCTTCCTGATCGGCGGGGCCGACGGCCTCGATCCCGAACTCAAGGCGCGCGCCGAAGGCCTGATCCGCATCTCCAGCATGACGCTCCCGCACGGAGTCGTGCGCGTGATGCTGGCGGAGCAGCTTTATCGCGCCTGGTCCATTACCCAGAACCATCCGTATCACCGCGTCTGAGGCCAGGTTCCCATGAAAGTGTTTGATAAAAAAATCTACCTCGCCTCGAAAAGCCCGCGGCGGCGCGAACTGCTGCGCCAGGTTGGCGTGGACTTCGACCTGCTGATGTTGCGCAGCGATCCCGCGCGCGGGGCCGACGTCACCGAAGACGTGCGCCCGGGCGAGCCGGCGCACGATTACGTGGTGCGCGTCGCGCTCGAGAAAGGCGCCTTCGCCTGGCGGGTGCTGCAGCAGCGCCGCCAACCGCTGCGCCCGGTGCTCACGGCCGACACGACCGTGACGATGGACGACGAGATCCTCGGCAAACCCGCCGACCCGCTCGAGGCCGCCGCCATGCTCGAACGCCTGTCGGGCCGTACGCACCAGGTGCTGACGACTGTCGCGGTGCACTTCACCGACATGGCCGAGCACGTAACGCAGGTGTCGAACGTGCGCTTCGCCAAGCTCACCCCGCAGGCGATCCGCGCTTATTGCGCCACGCCCGAGCCCTACGACAAGGCCGGCGCTTACGGTATCCAGGGCCTGGCCGCCTTGTTCGTCGAGCATATCGAGGGCAGCCACTCCGGGATCATGGGCTTGCCCCTGTTCGAGACGGCAGGCTTGCTGCGCAAGGCCGGCGTGCTGATCTGACGATTCCTTGTTTGAATTGTTTGCAGATGTGTAACGTAGCGTGGGCTCACGAGCCCACCCTGCAAAGGCAGAAGCGACCGCAGTTCCCCCGCCTTCTCCCTTGCCCAGCGTGTATCATGGCACTCTGAACAATATCCCAGTGCGCAGCGTGCCATGAACGAAGACATCCTCATCAATATCACTCCGCAGGAAACGCGCGTGGCGCTGGTCCTGCAGGGCGCGGTGCAGGAGTTGCACATCGAACGCACGCTGACACGCGGCCTGGCCGGCAACGTGTATTCGGGCAAGGTCGTGCGCGTGCTGCCGGGGATGCAGTCGGCCTTCATCGACATCGGCCTGGAACGCGCCGCCTTCCTGCACGTGGCCGACATCTGGGAAGCGCGCCCGCACGATAACACCAACACTCCGCCCACGCCGATCGAAAAGCTGCTGTTCGATGGCCAGGTGCTGACGGTGCAGGTGATCAAGGATCCGATCGGCACCAAGGGCGCGCGCCTGTCGACCCAAATCTCGATCGCCGGGCGCATGCTGGTCTACCTGCCGCAGGATAACCACATTGGCATCTCGCAAAAAATCGAGAAGGAAGCCGACCGCGAACTGCTGCGCACACGCATGAGTGGCCTGCTGCCCGCCGAGGAAAAGGGCGGCTACATCGTCCGTACCCAGGCCGAGGAAGCGTCCGACACCGATCTCGCCGCCGACATCGACTACCTGCGCAAGACCTGGGCCGCGATCCAGACCGGCGCCCGCACCCGCCCCGCCACCAGCCTGCTGTACCAGGATTTGAACCTGGCCCAGCGCGTGCTGCGCGACTTCGTGCACGACGAGACGGCGACGATCCAGGTCGATTCGCGCGAAAACCACGCCATGCTGGTGGAGTTCGCCAAGGTCTACACCCCGAGCGTGCTGGCGAGATTGCAGCACTATACCGGCGAGCGCCCGCTGTTCGACCTGTACGGCGTCGAGGAAGAAATCCTGCGCGCGCTGGGCCGGCGCGTGGATTTGAAATCCGGCGGCTACCTGATCGTCGACCAGACCGAGGCGATGACGACGATCGACGTGAATACCGGCGGCTATGTCGGCGGGCGCAATTTCGCCGACACGATTTTCAAGACGAACCTGGAAGCGGCGCACGCCATCGCGCGCCAGCTGCGCTTGCGCAACCTGGGCGGCATCATCATCCTCGACTTCATCGACATGGAGAACAACGAGCACCGCAACCAGGTACTCGCCGAACTCAAGAAAACCCTGGCGCGCGACCGCACCAAGGTGTCGGTCAGCGGCTTCTCGGCGCTGGGCCTGGTCGAGATGACGCGCAAGCGCACGCGCGAGTCGCTCGCCCACATCCTGTGCGAGCCCTGCCCGGCTTGCTCGGGCAAGGGACAAGTCAAAACCTCGCGCACGATCTGCTACGAAATCCTGCGCGAACTGCTGCGCGAAGCCAAGCAGTTCAATCCGCGCGAATTCCGCATCCTCGCGTCGCAGGAAGTCGTCGACATGTTCCTCGAAGAAGAATCGCAGCATCTCGCCATGCTGGGCGACTTCATCGGCAAGAAGATCTCGCTGCAGGTTGAAAAGGGTTACCACCAGGAACAGTACGACGTCATCCTGATGTGAGGTAGGCGGGACATCGATATTGCCCGAATGCAATGAGCAAGACGTCGAACCTATTCCCCTTCCCAGCTCACAATTGTAAAGCGCGGCGTATCCTGAATTGTGTTTGCGTCCAGCTCTCTTACCGATTGATTGCTGACAAAGCGCTTTTTCTTGACTTGCTGAACGAAATTCCATAGCGTCTGGATTAGGTAGCTGTTTACGTCACAGCATTCTTTGCGGTGAATCAACTTGCTTTCGATATGCGCACACAACCGTCCGGCTGCAAGAGCGAAGCGCATGGCCAGCGCCAGGGGACCCAGCACAACGGAGACGGCGACTATCCGGCGGACCACGCTGACGCCATCGCCGAAGCGCTCGCCGGTGTCCATGCCGACCATGAGGCGGCCATGTTGCGCCTGACCCAGGAGCAGATGCTGGTCAACCAGGCACTGGTCGAAAAGATCTTCGCCTGCGAACGGGCCGAAGTGGCATTGCGCGCTTCCGAGCAAAAATTGCACAGCCTGCTGGCGCACCAGCGGGCTACCCGCGAGGACGAACGCAAGCGCCTTTCGCGCGAGCTGCATGATTCGCTGGGGCAAAACCTGCTGGCATTGCGCATCGACATCGTCATGATGCACCAGCACACCACCAGCCGGCACTACCGCCTGCGCGACCGCATCGGCGCCGCACTCGACAACGTCGACGTCACGCTGCGCTCGGTCAAGCAACTGCTGGGCGAGCTGCGTCCGTCCGGCCTGGAACTGGGGCTGATCGCCACGGTCGAGATGGAACTGCGCAAGTTCATGCGCGCCAGCGGCATCGCCTGCGACCTGCATGGCGGGCCCGGCATCGACGACCTGACGCTGGGCGAAGAAGAGCTGCTCAGCATTTACCGCGTGCTGCAGGAATGCCTCAACAACGTGTTCCGCCATTCGCTGGCGAGCCGGGTGAACGTGCACCTCGCAGCCGCGAACGGCATGCTGACAATGCGCATCATCGACAACGGCATCGGCTTCGACCTGGCAGCGCCACGCAAACCAAACAGCTTCGGCCTGCTCGACCTGCAGGAACGTGTCGCCGGACACCGTGGCGAACTGGTCGTCAAGGGCGCACGCTCGCATGGCACCGAGGTGGTCTTGAAAATTCCGATCTCTCCTCCGCTCCCGGACGCGTACAGCCCTACGCCAATCGAATAGAATGATGTTCTAAACATACATTTATTCATCCGGCCGGGACGTGGCGCAGCAATCGTCAAGGGGCCATGCTGCTGTTGCCTCAACGCCATGCCGATACCGACCGAGTTGTTTGCGATGATGACTGGGCGCCTGGCCTCCAGAACCGGTACAGGAACTGCCATGGATGCCATCGTGATCGGCGCCGGCTTGACGACACGTTTCCTGCATACGACATTTGAATTCAAGGCACCAACAACAACCGTATTCAGGAGTAAGCGCCATCACCGACAAACTTGACCTGCGCCGGCTGGCGACGGCCAGTGAACGACGCCAGCTTTCGAGCTGGCGTTTTTTATTGGTAGAAGCGATTCCGCAAACCCTGTGGGTTACGCAGAGGTCACCGGTATTTTTGAAAACATTGTCAAGTTTTTCATGCCTAAAAGAATCATTTTATGTCCTGTCAATCCACTTTTATCATTAAGAATTCTCAATAGAAACAACAACTTGTCGAGATTCTTTACAGGTAAGTACAATGGTTAAATTAAATTACTCTAAGCAATTGATTTTGAACATAATTTATTTCAGGCATGGGGATTGCTTTACTAAAAGTTCGACCCACCCGACGACTATTTGTCGAAAGATTAACAATGAATTTCTTTAAGAAACTAGTGTGTGCTGCAGCAATGACGCTGTGCACGACCGGCGCCGCAATCGCGAGCCCGGTCATGAATAACTGGGTCTTCAATCCAACCGGCGGCGGCTTTGCCAGTGGGCAAACTGTCAACGAATACCTGGACATCAACGGCAACGCCTTCATCCAGTTGACCGCCACCGGTGGCACATCCTTCAACTTCAGGGAGACCGGCGTCTTCAACATTCAACAGGCCGACAGCAATGGCAGGCTGTTCGCGTTGAACTACCCGGGCGGTAACATCACGGCCACCTTCACGGCGACCGGCACCGGCAACTTCGGCGGCGCCTTCACCTTCGCCAGCGGCACCATGCGCATGTACCAGAACGTCGTCGCCGGCCAGTACAGCGGGACGAACGGCTTCTATGGCGCCAACCTGGGCAACCTGATCGCCGAATTCAACGTGATGGGCGGCGGCGGCCTGGTCGACGATAGTGGCCTGCCGACGCGCAATGGCCAGGTCAGCGTGTTCGCCCAGGCAGCGCCTGGCATGCTCGACGCGGGCTATTTCTTCAACAGTGCCGGCAAGGACTTGTCGACCGATTCGCTCCTGTCGTTCGCCTTCACCAATGCCAACACGGTCGGCCGTCCGACCCGCACCCTGGTCAATGAAGTGGCATGCCAGTTCGCCGCGTTCACCGGTCCTGGCTGCGGCAGCGGCACCTACCGCAACCGTGCGGCCGAGTATTTCTTCATCAGCTCGAACGGCCAGTTCAAGCTGGGCGAAGTGGTGTCGGAAGTGCCGGAACCGGGTTCGTTCGCCCTGTTCGGCATCGCCCTGCTGGCTGCGGGCGCGGCTGCGCGCAAGCGCAAGGTGCTGTCGAAATAAGCGGCAAGCGATCAAAAAAAGCGGCCTCGGCCGCTTTTTTTATTCCCCCATCCGCGCTGCCGTCTCAGCGCGTCGCCGTGGGAAAGAACAGCTGCTCGCCGGCCGGCTTGAAGGCGGCGATGCGCGCCTGGCCCTCGCTCGAGGTGATCCACTCGATCAGTTGTTTCGCGCCCTTGTAGTTCACGCCCGGGTGCCTCGCCGGATTGACGGCGATGATCCCGTACGGATTGAACATGCGCTTGTCGCCCTCGACCAGGATGGCCAGGCCCGTCTTCGCCTTGTAGGCGCCGAAGGTGGCGCGGTCGGTCAACGTGTAGGCACGCATTTCGGCGGCCATGTTCAGCACTTCGCCCATGCCCAGGCCCGCCGACACATAGCTGGCCCCCGCCGGCTTCGTGCCCGCCGCCTGCCAGTAGCCCTTCTCCATGACATCGGTGCCGGAATTGTCGCCGCGCGAGATGAAGCGAATACCGCTGGCGGCGATCTTGTTGAAGGCGGCGATCACGTCCTTGCCGCCCTTGACCCTGGCAGGGTCGGATTCAGGCCCGACGACGATAAAGTCGTTGTACATGACGTCGCGCCGGTCGACACCATAACCCTCCGCGACGAACTTGTCTTCCAGCGTACGCGCGTGCACCAGGGTCACGTCGACGTCGCCGTTCTTGCCCAGCTCGAGCGCCTTGCCGGTGCCGACCGAGATGACATTGACCTTGATGCCGGTCCTCGCCTCGAAAGCGGGCAGCAGCTGCGCCAGCAGGCCCGAGTTCTCGGTGCTGGTGGTGGTCGACAGGCGCAGCACGTCCTGGGCCAGCGCCAGGGGCGAGGCGAACGTTGCGCACAGCAGGATGGCGATCAGGTTACGGCGTTTCATCGGGTTCTCCTTGAGGTTCAATTTTACCGGGCCGGTATTCCAGGTGCCCGTCGCGCAGCTTCAGGCGGCGCACGCCGGGCAGGCCGATCAGGTCGCGGTCATGGCAAGCCATGACCACCGTACTGCCCTGGTCGATGAGGGTCGGGATCAGCGCGATCACCTGCTCGCGCGCGGCCCCGTCCAGGTTGGCGGTGGGTTCGTCCAGCAGCAGCAGGCGCGGTTGCAGCACGCGCGCCCGCGCCAGCGCCACGCGCTGCTTCTCGCCGCCCGACAAGCGGGTTGGGTCAGTATCGCGCAAATAGGCGACGCCCGCCCATGCCATCGCTTCTTCGACGATCCTGGCCACTTGCGCCTTCGGTTCGCCGCGCGCCGCCAGGCCATACGCGATGTTCCGGGCGACGCTGGTCGAAAACATGATCGGGTGCTGGTGCACGTAGACGATCGCGCGGCGCAGCAGCGCCGGATACGGATGCAGCGTGACCGGCTTGCCTGCGAAGACAGCGCCCTCGACCTGGGCGGTGTCCAGGCCCGCAAGCACGCGCAGCAGCGTGCTTTTGCCGACGCCGTTGGCGCCGGTGAGGACATAGGCGCTGGCCGCGTCGAGCTGCAGGCTGTCGATATCGAACAGCAGGCGCTCGCCATGGCGTTTACGCAGGCGGCGCACCGTCAGCAAGGCGCTGGTACCTGTGCTCATGCGCGTCCCCCGGCCGTATGCGCTTCGCCCTGCAGCAGCATCAGCGCGCCGTTCATCAACAGCGCCAGGGCGACCAGCACGATGCCCAGCGCGATGCCCTGTGCGAACTCGCCCTTGCTCGTTTCCAGCGCGATGGCCGTGGTGATGGTGCGCGTCTCGCCTTCGATGTTCCCGCCTACCATCAGCGCGCAGCCCACTTCCGAGATCACCCGGCCGAAGCCGCTGATCACGGCCGCCATCACGCCGTAGCGCGCTTCGTGCAGCACGGTCGTCATCACCCGCCAGCGCGAGGCGCCGAGCGCCCGTGCGGTCTCGGCATAGCGCGCGTCCAGGCCTTGCACCGCCGCCAGCGTAAAGGCCAGCAGTACCGGCAGGCCGACGATGAACTGCCCGGCGATGATGCCCGGCTGCGAGAACAGCCACTCCAGAGGACCGAGCGGCCCGCGCCGCGACAGCAAGAGGTAGAGCAGCAGGCCGATCAGGACCGTCGGCAGCGACAGCGCGCACTGCGCCAGCCAGATCGCAATGCGGCGCCCCGGGAAGCGGTGCATCGCGATCGCGTACCCCAGCAGCACGGCCGGCGGCGTGGCCAGCAGCAGGCCGATGATGCTGGTTTTGAGGGAGACCCAGATGATGCGCCAGAGCGCGGCGTCGCCGGAAAACAGCAGCGCAAACGCGTGCGCCGTGGCGTCGAACAAGGACATGCGAATCCGCCGCTCAGGCGGTCCGGGGCACGAAGGGCAGGTCGAGCAGCTCGGGCTCGAACACCAGCCGCTCCTGCCCGGCCAGCAGCAGGAAGTGCTTGCCAGAGCAGCGCGCCAGCAGCGACATGCCGACCTTCTCGGCCACCATGTGCCCCATCTGCGTGGTGCCCGAGCGCGAGAGCAGGAAGGGAATGCCCATTTGCGCGCCCTTGATGACCATCTCGGAGGTCAGGCGGCCGGTGGTGTAGAAGACCTTGTCGTCGCCGTTGACGCCCTCCAGCCACATCAGGCCGGCGATGGCGTCGACCGCGTTGTGGCGGCCGACGTCTTCGACGAAATACAGCAGCTCGCCCGTGTTCGAGAACAGGGCGCAGCCGTGCACCGAGCCCGCTTGCTTGTAAATCGACTGCTGGGTGCGGATGGTGTCGATGATGCGGTAGACAACCGACTGATTCAGCTTTGCAGTATCACTCAGCGAAATAGTCTCGACCTCATCCATTAATCCGCCAAATACCGACCCCTGCCCGCAGCCGGTGGTGACGACTTTCTTCGCCGTGCGCTCTTCGACGTCGGCGATGCCGTTGCGGGTGACGACCGCCACCGCATCCACCGCCCAGTCGACCTGCACCGATACCACGTCCTCGATTGCACGCACCAGGCGCTGGTTGCGCAGGTAGCCCAGCGTCAGGGCTTCCGGCGCGCCGCCGAGCGTCATTAGCGTGACCAGCTCGCGCTTGTCGACATACACCGTCAACGGGCGCTCGGCCGGAATCGAAATGGTGGACGCGCGTCCCCGTTCGTCGAGCGCGCTCACCTCGTGGGTGAGGTGGGCGCGTGCGTCGGAGAGTTGCGGGCGGTAGCGTTGCAGGTCTGGGCAGTTCATGTTGCCGATTGTGCCATGCCGGCCAGGATTTGGCCGCCACCGTAGCTGCTCTGGTGTGCGACCTCCCCGCCCGGCGTGACCTTGATCGCACAGTACTTGAACTCCGGGATCTTCCCGTACGGGTCGAGCGCGGCGTTCGTGAGGCGGTTGATGGCCGCTTCGTAGTAACAGAACGGCACGAAAATCGCCCCCACCGGCGAGCTGTCGTCGGCACGCGCATACAGCACCACTTCACCGCGACGCGAAGCGATCGTGATCGGCGCGCCCGGCGTGATGCCCATGCGCTCCAGGTCGAGCGGGTGCACCAGCGCCACCGGATCGGGTTCGATCGCATCGAGCACCGTGGCGCGGCGGGTCATGCTGCCGGTATGCCAGTGTTCTAACTGGCGGCCTGTGATCAGCACCAGCGGGTATTCCGCATCCGGACGCTCGTCGGCCGGGATGATATCGGCCGGCACGAAGCGCGCCCGTCCACCCTCGCGCGGGAACAGTTCGGTAAACACGACCGGCTGGCCGACGTCGCCCTCGTTCATGCACGGGTAGACGACGGCGCCGTTGCGCTCGAGGCGTTCCCAGGTGATGCCGCCGATGCTGGCCATCGTGTGGCGCATCTCGTCAAAGACTTCCGACACATGGCCGTAGTTCCACGGCAGGCCGAGGCGGTTGGCCATCTGCTGGATGATCCACAGGTCCTGCCTGGCGTCGCCCGGCGGGTCGATCGCCTGGCGGCCCAGTTGGACCAGGCGGTCGGTATTGGTGAAGGTGCCGGTCTTTTCCGGGAAGGCCGAGGCAGGCAGGATCACGTCGGCCAGATAGGCCGTCTCGGTCAGGAAGATATCCTGCACCACCAGGTGTTCCAGCGCGGCCAGCGCGGCGCGCGCGTGGTTCGCATCCGGGTCGGACATGGCAGGGTTCTCGCCCATGATGTACATGCCGCGGATTTGCCCTGCGTCGATCGCGTCCATGATCTCGACCACGGTCAGGCCCGGCTTCGGATCGAGCGTCGCGCCCCATGCCGCTTCGAATTTCGCGCGCGCCACCGGATTGTCGACGCGCTGGTAATCCGGCAGCATCATCGGGATCAGGCCAGCGTCGGAGGCGCCCTGCACGTTGTTCTGGCCACGCAGCGGATGCAGGCCGGTGCCCGGACGGCCGATCTGGCCCGTCATCAGGGCCAGCGCGATCAGGCAGCGTGCGTTATCGGTGCCGTGGATGTGCTGCGAGACGCCCATGCCCCACAGGATCATCGATCCTTTCGAGGTCGCATACAGGCGCGCCACATAGCGGATGGTCTCGGCGTCAATGCCGCAGATCGGCGCCATCGCTTCCGGGCTGTACTCGGCGACGTTCGCTTCCAGCTGTTCATAGCCGATGGTGCGGCTGGCGATGAAGTCCTGGTCGACCAGCTTTTCGGTCACGATCACGTTCATCATCGCGTTCAGCAGCGCGACGTCGGTGTCCGGCTTGAACTGCAGGTAGCGGTGCGCGTGGCGCGCCAGCTCCGAACGGCGCGGATCGAGCACGACCAGCTTGGCGCCGGTACGCACGGCGTTCTTGATCCAGGTGGCGGCCACCGGATGGTTCACGGTCGGGTTGGCGCCGATGATGACGATGACTTCGGCGCGGGTGACGTCCATCACCGGGTTCGACACGGCGCCCGAGCCGATGCCTTCCAGCAGGGCCGAGACCGACGAGGCGTGGCACAAGCGGGTGCAATGGTCGACGTTGTTGGTGCCGAAACCGGTACGCACCAGCTTCTGGAACAGATACGCTTCCTCGTTGCTGCCCTTGGCCGAGCCGAAGCCGGCCAGCGCGTTGCCGCCGTGGGTGTCGCGGATGTTTGCCAGCTTGCCGCCGGCCAGCGCCAGCGCTTCTTCCCAGCTCGCTTCGCGGAACACGTCCAGCACGCGGTCCGGGTCCATCGTGAAGTCGCCGGTTTTCGGCATGCCTTCGCGGCGGATCAGCGGCTTGGTCAGGCGGTGCGGGTGGTGCGCATAGTCGAAGCCGTAGCGGCCCTTGACGCACAGGCGTCCCAGGTTGGCCGGGCCGTCGCGCCCTTCGACGAACAGGATCTTGTTGTCCTTGACGTTATAGGTCAGCTGGCAGCCGACGCCGCAGTACGGGCAGACCGAGTCGACCTGTTTATCCGGGACGTTCAGCGCCACTTCGCGCGCCGGCATCAGGGCGCCGGTCGGGCAGGCCTGCACGCATTCGCCGCAGGCCACGCAGGTGGAGGCGCCCATCGGGTCGTCCTGGTCGAACACGATCTTCGCATTCTCGCCGCGGAAGGCCAGGCCGATGACGTCGTTGACCTGCTCGTCGCGGCAGGCGCGCACGCAGCGCGTGCACTGGATGCAGGCGTCGAGGTTGACGGTAATGGCGGCGTGGGTGTCGTCACGCTGCGGCTGCGCGCGCGTGCGGGGGAAGCGCGACAGGCCCAGGCCGAGCTTTTCGGCCCAGACGTCGACTTCGTTCTTGCGCGTGTACTCGGCTTCGGGCATGTCGGCCATCAGCAGTTCGAGCACCATCTTTTGCGACGCGACGGCGCGCGGGCTGTCGGTGGTGACCTTCATGCCGGCGGTCGGGTTGCGGCAGCAGGACGGGGCGAGCACGCGCTCGCCGTCGATCTCGACCATGCAGGAGCGGCAGTTGCCGACGGCCTCATAGCCCTCCTTGTAGCACAGGCGCGGGATCTCGATGCCCTCGCGGCCTGCGACTTCGATGATGGTCTCGTGCGGCAGCGCCGCTACCAGGCGGCCATTGAGTTCGAATGCGACGGTGGGAGTCATTGCGTTCATGTCGGGTACCTTTTACTGAGCCAGCTCGTGCGGGAAGTATTTGATGACGCAGTCGAATGGATTCGGCGCGGCCTGGCCGAGACCGCAGATCGAGGCGTCGCGCATGACCTGCGACAGCTCGCCCAACAGCGGCACGTCCCAGACGGGCTTGCGAATGATGTCGAGCGCCTTGGCGGTGCCGTTGCGGCACGGGGTGCACTGGCCGCAGGATTCGTCCTTGAAGAAGGCCAGGGTATTCCTCGCGGCGGCGGTGGCGCTGTCGCTGTCCGACAGGACGACGACCGCGGCCGAGCCGATGAAGCAGCCATACGGCTGCAGCGTGTCGAAGTCGAGCGGGATATCGCCCATCGACGCCGGCAGGATGCCGCCCGAGGCGCCGCCCGGCAGGTAGGCGTAGAAGCTGTGGCCGTCCTGCATGCCGCCGCAGAATTCCTCGATCAGTTCGACGATCGTGATGCCGGCCGGCGCCAGTTTCACGCCCGGCTGTTTGACGCGGCCCGAGACCGAGAACGAACGCAGGCCACGGCGGCCGTTGCGCCCAAAAGTGGCGAACCAGTCGCCGCCGCGTTCCAGGATCTCGCGCACCCAGTGCAGCGTTTCGAAATTGTGCTGCAGGGTCGGCAGGCCGAACAAGCCGACCTGCGCGACATACGGCGGACGCAGGCGCGGCATGCCGCGTTTGCCCTCGATCGATTCGATCATGGCCGACTCTTCGCCGCAGATATAGGCGCCGGCGCCGCGGCGCAGGTGTATTGGCGGCATGCCCTGCACCGGCGGATCGGCGCGCAGTTTGTCGAGCTCGGCCTCGAGCATGACGCGGCAGCCGTGGTATTCGTCGCGCAAGTAAATGTAGATGGCTTCGACGCCGACCGCCCAGGCGGCGATCAGCGCGCCTTCCAGGAAGCGGTGCGGGTCGCGCTCGAGATAGACGCGGTCCTTGAAGGTGCCGGGCTCGCCTTCGTCGATGTTAATCGCCATCAGGCGCGGACCGGCTTCATTGCGCACGATGCGCCACTTGCGGCCCATCGGGAAGCCCGCGCCGCCGAGCCCGCGCAGGCCGGATGCTTCGAGCGTCTTGATGACATCTTCGACGTCGTGCTCGCCTGCGATGCAGGCGCGCAGCAGCTGGTAGCCGCCGTCCTTGCGGTACTCCATGAAGCCGACGTGGTCGGTGACGGCATCCAGCGTTTCGCCGGCCGTGGCTGCCGCCACGATCGTCTCGACGGTGGCATTCGGGATGGCATGCTGCCCCACCACTGCCGCCGGCGCCTGCTCGCAGCGGCCGATGCAGGGCGCTTCGAGGACGCGCACGTCGCGCCCGAGCAGCGCCGGCAGCCTGGCCAGCAGTTCCTGGGCGCCCGCCATTTCGCAGGACAGGCCGGCGCAGACGCGCACGGTGAGCGCGGCCGGGGCGGCTTCGCCTTCTTTCACCACGTCGAAGTGGTGGTAGAAGGTGGCCACTTCGTAGACTTCGGTCTGCGCGAGGCGCATTTCCTGGGCCAGCGCGGCCATATGCAGGCTCGACAGGCAGCCGAAGTGGTCCTGGATCTTGTGCAGGTGTTCGATCAGGAGGTCGCGCTGGCGCGATTCTGCGCCGAGCAGGGCCTGGACATCGGCGAGTGCCTGCGGGTCGACGCGGCGGCCCTTCGGGGCTTCGCGTTTACGCTGGCGGGTCGCGCCGACGGGTTGGTCGATGCGGGCGATCGGGATGATGGGATGGTTCATGATGGGTGTCCCGGTGTTCTGTGTTGCGTTGGTTTGTTGATGCGGTGCGGTGTTTCAACGGATGTACCGCGTGGGCACATTGAAGTGACCCCACAAAGTTGGACAGTTAAGTCTACGCTGCTGCCAAGTGCTGAGTCCTGAATTGTACAGGGCTCAGCCCGTTTAATCTGAGCTTGATGCGGTCGTGATTGTAGTAGTGGATATAGTCGACAATGCCGGC
>JANNNC010000143.1:0-26084 GCA_031398335.1 Massilia sp. | reverse complement strand
GATAGGTTCTTAGCCGGTCGCGTCGCTCTACCCGGGAAAGGCCCGCTTCGGCGGGCCTTTTTTGACTCCTGGTTGTTTCGTGTGGTCGACAAAGCGTTGCTAAATGCTGACTCGGCAGCAGGGAGAATTTGACCTTGGCGCCGCCTCCGCTTTATGATTTATTAACAAAAATTCCATCATGCGGGATGCCCGGCGCGTCTTCGCTCGTCTTGTCCGATTCGCCGCAAGGTACAGCGCCCTGACCAATGGAGAGAGCGACGTGAACGATCGACCGACACAAGCGGTGGGGGCGGCGGGCGCCAGCGAGCAGGCAGGGCGCAAGCGGCGGAAAATCACGGCATGGATGCTCGTCGTTCGCCAGAACATCCTGCCCCTGGCTGTCGCTGCCCTCACTGTGCTCGTGTTTGGACGGCTCGGACAGGCGCAGGAGGCGCTGTTCGGCACCATTGGCCTCGCGCAGCCGCTGCCCGATGCGCCGCAGCGGCTACCCGGGCAATACATCGGGACGCAATTCTTTGCGCTGGCCGCAACGATCGTCATGCTGGGCGCGGCCGTCTGGTATTCCGGGCGGCTGCTGCTGACCGTCGACGCCGCCACCAGGACCCGCCTGGCGCGCGTGGCGGTGCGCCGGCGCGCCTCCGGCATCGTGGAAGAGTTTCCGAGATGGATGGGAGCGGCGACTGCCGCAGCCCTGGCGATCACACTAATTATCGCGCAGTCAGGCTCACGCGACAGCGAGTTGCTCGCCCTGGGGCTTGGGCTGCTCGCAACCCTCGGGCCGTTGGCGTGCGTGATCTACATCGCGTATCGCCAGCTCGCGAAACCCATGCGCCTGACCGGGCTTCTGGCAGGCGTGACGGGCGCCTGGTTCATCGTCATTTGCCTGCTCATCAGGCTGATGCGGCCGGCGGACCAGGGCTGGACGGTGGCCGCCGCACTGTCCATGGTGTGCGTGCTGCCCGCCCTGTTGTACGCTGCCGTGGCCTGGCGCCGGCCGCTTCTGCGCTGGGCCGGGCGCAAGCCGCGGGCGGCAAACGCGGGTCTCCAGTTCACCCTGATGCAGGGCATCGTCCGGCTGCTGTTCATGGGCTTCCTCGGGGGGCTGATGCTGTTGTTGCTTGCCATGGGGCCGCCGACGGCGGCCCGCACGCTCGGTTCGCCCGCCATTGCCTTGCTGGCGGTGACAGCAGGCCTGTGCATCGCGTGTGCGCTTACGCTCGGGCTTCGGCGGCTGGACCACAACCGCCCTGGTATCGTGATCACGGCAGTCGTCGGGCTGCTGCTGGCGTATCTGGTTCTACATGCAGCGGTCGGTTGGCGGCCCTTCCGGGAACAGCTCGGCGACGAAGTGCTGCCCGCTGCGCGGGCCCTTCCCGCCGCCGCACCGGCGCAGTCCACGAGCGCGCCCGATATCGTCGTCAACGCCTACGGCGGCGGGCTGCGTTCAGCCCTGTTCACGGCCCAGGTACTGGCCGAGCTCGACGACCGCTCGTGCGGCCGCTTCGGGCAGCGCCTCGAGCGGCTGAGCGGGGTATCGGGCGGCAGCCTGGGCCTGGCCGTCTACCTGGTGCTGCGCCAGGACCTCGTGGCTGCAGGCGGCTGGACCGGTTGCACGCCCGGACCGGCAACACCAAGGCTGGCCCCGATGGTCGAAGACGTGCTGCTCCAGGATCATCTGTCGGCGGCGCTCGCGCGCATGCTCTCGGTCGACCTGGTGCCGATGCTGACGCCCGAGCGCGGCCAGGCCCTGCTGGACAGCTGGCACGATGCGCTCACGTCGCAGCTGGCCTTGCACGCGCGTGCGGGGGGCGGCGAGCATGCCGCGCCGGCGGGACTGGCGCTGCCACTGCGCTTGCTCAGCGGCGGCCTCGCCCCGGCGCCCGCGGTGTTCTTCAACACCACCCGCGTCCACGACGGCAAGCGGGTATGGTTTTCGAACCGGGGGGTGGTCGGCGAGGGAAACACGCGCACCCCCCTGGAAGCCGAATTCCAGCTGGGACAGGCCGTGCTGCACAGCGCGCGCTTTCCTTTCGTGTCGCCGGCCGGCCACTTCGGTCTAACAACCGTGCCATGGACGCTCGTCGACGGCGGCTACGCCGACAACAGCGGCGCGGCGACGCTGCACGACAACGACCTTGCCCGTCCCGGACGAACCTGGCTCAATATCGACGGCAACCCGCCGCCGTCGGCGTGCAGACAATCCACGCGCATGCAATCCCAGGGCGTATTTTCCGGCCTCGACACGCTGCTGGCAGTGCGCCGGTCGCAGGCTGAACTGGCCGTCGGCCGCTTCGCTGCCAGCAAGCCCGGGGTCGCCGTCCCGCTCACGCCGGATCTCGAAGCCGCCTTCAGGTCGACCATCGAGGATCGCGACAAGCGCTGCGAGCGCATCCGGGAACTTCGCAGCGCACCGCTCGGCTGGTACCTGACGCCCGTGACAGTGGGCGACCAGCGCCTCGCCAGGCTGAAGGCGGTGAACGAGGCATGCGCAGCGCTCAAGCCGCTTTGCGGCTGAGGCCCGCTACCTCGCCATGCTGTCAGGTGCAATTTCATCATCCCTGGTCCACAATGGGTATGTTTTCCATGGAAAGGGATCAGATGCGTGACGCAATCATCGTCGGAGGCGGCCACAACGGCCTGGTGTGCGCTTTCTACCTGGCCCGGGCCGGCTTGAAGGTGACGGTACTCGAGGCGCGCGACGTCGTCGGCGGCGCCGCGGTCACCGAGGAATTCCACCCCGGCTTTCGCAACTCCGTCGCCGCCTACACGGTCTCGCTGCTCAACCCCAGGGTGATCAAGGACATGGACCTGGCCGCGCACGGCCTGCGCATCGTCGAGCGGCCGTTGTCCAACTTTTTGCCCACGGACGATGGACGTTACCTGAAGATCGGCGCCGGCCGCACCTTTGCCGAGGTCGCGAAATTCTCGCAGCGCGACGCCGGCCGGCTCGACGCCTACGCCAGCCACCTCGACACCGCGGCCGACCTGCTGCGCGAGCTGGTGCTGCAGACGCCGCCGAACCTGGGGCAGGGCAGCTGGCTTACCGCGCTGCCCGAACTGATCAAGGCCGGCAAACTCGGCAACCGCATGCGTAAACTCTCGCTCGCCACCCAGCGCGAGCTGCTCGACCTGTTCACCAAATCGGCCGGCGACTACCTCGACGGCTGGTTCGACAGCGCGCCGATCAAGGCGGTGTATGGCTTCGACAGCGTGGTCGGCAACTATGCCAGCCCGTATTCGCCGGGCTCGGCCTACGTGCTGCTGCATCACGTGTTCGGCGAAGTCAACGGCAAGAAGGGCGCCTGGGGCCACGCCATCGGCGGCATGGGCGCCATCACGCAGGCGATGGCGAAGGCCGCGCAAAAGCTCGGCGTCGAGATCCGCACCGGTTGCGCGGTGGACGAGGTGCTGCTGGCGAAGGGCCGCGCCACCGGCGTCGTCACGGCGAAAGGCGAACGGCTCGATGCGCGCGTGGTCGTGTCGAACCTGAATCCGCGCCTGCTGTACACCAAGCTGGTCGATCCCGGCGCCTTGCCCGACGACTTCCTGCGCCGCATGCGGGCCTGGCGCTGCGGTTCCGGCACCTTCCGCATGAACGTGGCGCTGTCGGAACTGCCCAGTTTTACCTGCCTGCCCGGCAGGGAGGCCGCCGAGCACCACGGCAGCGGCATCATCATCGCCCCCAGCCTGCAATACATGGAGCGCGCCTACCACGACGCCCGCACCTTCGGCTGGTCGCGCGAGCCGATCGTCGAGGTCCTGATTCCCTCCACGCTCGACCCGAGCCTGGCGCAAGGTGCGGGAAAAGCGGGCCAGCACGTGGCCAGCCTGTTCTGCCAGCACGTCGCGCCTGAGCTGCCCGATGGGTCGAGCTGGGACGCGCACCGCGATGAAGTGGCGGACCTGATGATCGAGACGGTCGACCGCCACGCGCCCGGTTTCAAGCGCTCGGTGCTCGGGTGCCAGATCATGAGTCCGCTGGACCTGGAGCGCACCTTCGGCCTGGTGGGTGGCGACATCTTCCACGGCGCGCTCGGGCTGGACCAGCTGTTCGCGGCGCGGCCGATGTTGGGACATGCGGATTATCGGGGGCCGGTTGCGGGCTTGTACACCTGCGGGTCGGGGACGCATCCGGGCGGTGGCGTCACTGGCGCGCCGGGACATAACGCCGCGCGCGAGGTGTTGAAGGATTTTGCGAATCGGTCTAGTGCCCGCCGGAGTCATGAGGAATCAACGGTGCCGGATGTAGCGCATGGACGATAGCCAAGGTGTTCGACCTGTAACCGGCTTAGCGAAATTGATGGTGACGCATCGGCCGCGGTATCCGAATACTTTTGCGGGCGGGAAGTTTTCCGGCTCAGACCACCTCAGCCCGCCCAAAATACCCATACTGCAAACTCGCGCCTATCCGCTGCGCCACCGCCATGAATTCCTCGGCAACTGCCGGCTGAAACAAGCGCCGCACATGCGGCTCGAACAGGCTGAACCAGCGCCTGAAATGCGCCATCTCGATTCCCTGCAGTTGCATGTGTTTGCCAAATACACGTCACCTCGACCCAGCCCGGCGACAAGATCCTGGCCAACGCGCCGCTGGGCGGCATCGCGCCGCGCAACGCCCGGCCGATCCTGAAGATCGAGATCGCCGAGCACGACCGGGGTTTCCTGCGCGAGGGGCTGCCGGTGCAGATCAAGTTCAACGCGTTTCCCTACCAGCGTCATGGGCTGATCCGCGGCACCCTGCAATTCATTTCGCCGGCCACCAAACCGTCGCTGGCCGCCAAGCAGCCGGTGTACGAGGGGCGGGTGTCGCTCGACCAGGTCCAGTACTCGGTCGGCGAGACGGCCTATCCGCTGCGCTACGGGATGACGGCGGTGGCGGAGATCGTCGTGCGCGAGCGGCGGCTGATCGACCTGGCGCTCGATCCGTTCAGGAATATCGGCGGGTGATTCGGTTTTTCGGGGAATCAGCATACGAAAGCCCGTTCGCGGGCTTTTTTGTTGCGCGTGTGTCTCCTATTGCACTGTTCTTGGGCGGGCTTTTGTGCACACTGGGGCGCAGGGGCCGACTTCGCCGATGAGCGGCGTTTCACCGCGTGGACTCCCGAGTCCACGCGCTACAACAGCGGATAATCAGAAAAACCGAATGCAAAACGAACCCATGATGTCCACATCGCCGATCACAGTGGAACAAGCCCTGCAAACCGCCGGCGTCGGCAAGTTCCAGTACCGCCTGTTCCTGATCTTCGGCCTGGTCTGGATGGCCGACGCGATGCAGGTGTTGTCGATCGGTTTCAGCGCACCCTCGATCGCGAAGACCTTCGCCATCCCCGTGCCGCAGGCGCTGCAGACCGGCACCCTGTTCTTCGTCGGGATGCTGGTCGGCGCCTTCGTCTTCGGCCGCCTGGCCGACCGCATCGGGCGGCGCCCTGTGCTGATGGCGGCGGTGGTGATCGACGCCTGCTTCGGCGTCGCTTCCGCTTTCGCCCCCGATTTCACCTGGCTGCTCGCGCTGCGCTTCCTGACCGGCATCGGGGTCGGCGGCACGCTGCCGGTCGACTACACGATGATGGCCGAGTTCCTGCCGAGCGACCGGCGCGGGCGCTGGCTGGTGCTGCTCGAATCGTTCTGGGCGGTCGGCACCATCCTGCTGGCGGTACTGGCCCTGGTCGCCGTCGGCTGGGGCAACGACGCCTGGCGCGTGATCTTTTTCGTGACAGGACTGCCGGCCCTGGTCGGCGTCGTCCTGCGCCTGTACGTGCCCGAGTCGCCGATGTACCTCAATCGCAGTGGCCACTCGGAACAGGCCAGGGCGGTGCTGCAACGCGTAGCCGACACCAACGCCAGCAAGGTGACGATTGCCTTGCTGCGCCCGGACCTGCCGGTCAGGAAGACGCTGTTCGACCTGTTTTCCGGCGCGCTGCGCCGCCGCAGCATCGCCTTGTGCGTGGCCTGGGCGCTGATCTCGATCGCCTATTACGGCGTGTTCGTCTACCTGCCGGTAAAGCTCAGCGCCGAAGGTTTCGGCTTCATGCGCGGCCAGGAATTCCTGATCCTGCTGGCCGTCGTCCAGCTGCCCGGTTTCGCGTTGTCGGCCTACGGCGTCGAGCGCTGGGGCCGCAAACCGACCCTGATCGGCTTCCTCCTGCTGAGCGCTGTCGGCTGCATGTTCTACAGTTTCGGCAGTTCGACCGCGATCGTCGTGGGCTCGACCTTGCTGATGAGCTTTGCCTTGCTCGGCACCTGGGGCGCGCTGTACGCGTTCACGCCCGAGGTCTATCCGACCGACCTGCGCGCCAGCGGCATGGGCATGGCGGGCGCTGTCGCCCGTTTCGGCGGCCTGTTCGCGCCGACCATCATCGCGCCGGTGATGGCGGCGCATTTCACGCTGTCGCTGGCCATGCTGGCCGGCTGCCTGGCGGTCGGCGCGATCGCGATCGCGTGCGTGGATGTGGAGTCGCGCAACCGGGCGCTGGAGTGAGGACCCGGGGCGGCGCCAATGGCTGCGCCGCCTGCAATAGTGGTTTTGTCACAACCCCTCGAACGGGCTCGGCAAACTTGTTGAACATCGGGCAGGGCTCGGTTAGGAATCCTGAGCCGACAGGCGCGCCGGTCCCGCTTGAATTCCCCAAGTCCCTACCTTACCGAGGAGTACGCAGTGAATGCACATTCGCTGCCGGCGCTTTGCATCATGGCCGCCGCACTGCCCGCAATGAGCCAGGAAGGACCGGTCCTGAAGGAAGGACACGCGGACGTGGGCTCGCTGGTCGATGCGCTGGCGAGGAAGGAGGTCTAGGATACGGATAGACTGAGACCCAGCAAGACCACCGCCAGCCCGTATTGCCTCAATAATGATTTTCCGCCGAGTACAACAAGCGCCAGCACGCCAATGGCCGGGTAAATCAGGGCGCTGGTCAAGGCAGTGGTCCTGCCCAGCTCGACCACCGTATAACCGGTCAACGACGCCCCGACCACAGTGGCTAAAGCTAAGGTGCGCCAAGGCATTATATTTATTCCTAATAACGAAAGGCGATAAGCCCGCTCCGTCGGGAATAAACTGAAAAAGACAGGAACGCCTAAAAATAATGAGACACCGAAGCCCGTCAGCGATTCGATTGCCGGTAAAACGCCGATTAAAAGAAGCAGTGCTTTCGGCGCGGGGTCGAGTCGGAGTGACTGGATCCAGCGAACCAACCCGTCGATGACGCCTTGCCCACGCAACACAGCGTTTAAGTAGAGCCCAGGAATAACTACCAGCGCCGCACTTGATACCAAAATCGCCGTCGTCTTCGACAGGGTACCGAAATCATCGGCGCTGAGCGCGAAGTCGTCGAAAAAAACACCCAAGGCGCTGTGCCAATCCTATCGCCGCAATGGCACCGACTGTCGCAGTACGGCGAACGAAAGAATGATGACGCTACATAACGAAATAGGACTGGCAGCGAGGACAAGCATGGACGCTGGCGTCATAATCACGCAACTTCCTTGATGTTTTTGGCCACGTAAATGCCTGAGAACATGTTGATACTGGGCCGTACCTGCTGCAACTGCCAAATGCGCACCGCACAACACTTCGGAAATTTCGGCCGGCGTCAGGGTAGGAGTCTGATGCAACAAGGCCTGGAGGATTTCCCTGGTGTGCTGAGGGTCGATATTTTTGTGTGCATGGAAATGAACTGCGATGTCATCGCTGTCCATCCGGAGTCGCGCCAGACCTCCAAGGATACAGCCGAAAAGTGGCTCTACCCATTCCTCGGTCGCCAGGAAACAGCCATCTGCGCACAGCTTCGGTCGAACGTAAAAAACAACACCGCGCACGCGTTTTTTTGACCGATCTCAACTAGTGGCGCTGGGCGGAATTGCAAACAGTCGAGCTAGATATACTTGACCAATCGCAACTCTCTGGCTCGGCGCAATGCTTATCCACGTTGACGCTTTCTTTCACATTGGTACTGCCATGGCCGCGCTGTACGGTACGCTTGCGGCAGCATCCTTTTCCGTCGCGCTGGCAACCCGTCGCGCCCCGCATCGCATGTTGAGCAATCAGGTCAATGCATGGTGGCGGATATTCCCGGTTGTGAGCGTCGTGCTGCTAACCTATCCACTGGGACTGGTTGCACTTGCGTGCCTGGTTTATGTGCTGGCAGTGCTTGAACTCATGTCGCATTATCCCGGCCAGCGCCGCCACTTCTTGTTAGGTACTGCGCTTATTTTTGTGAGCGTTTTCTTATTGCATTTCCAGGCGCAAGCCGTTACCGCGATCGTCCTGCTTGCTGCCATTTTTCTCCAGGGTTTGCTTTTTCTGCGACTACGGCACAAGCGCTCGCTCATCTGGCTCCTCGTCTTGATCACGGCCGAAGCAATGGCCATGTTGACGGCATTCTCCAGTTTGCCATTCCCTTCTCCGATCACGCTGGCTTGGCTGTTTTACCTTTTCATCCTCACGGCAATGAACGACGTCGGTCAGTTCATATTCGGCAAGCTTTTCGGCCGCGCCAAGCTCGCGCCGCGTATCAGTCCGAACAAAACGTGGCAAGGCGCGTTTGGCGGGCTGGCTGTCTCCCTATTCGTTAGCCAGACGCTCGGTGCTCATCTTACGCTCGCGGGCTCACTCAAGCTTGCCTCCTATGCCATTCTACTATCACTGGGCGGATTGGCAGGCGACCTGATGTTCGCTGCCGCTAAACGCTACCTATCCATCAAAGATTTTTCGCACCTTATCCCAGGTCATGGCGGCATTCTCGACCGCGTCGACAGTCTGATTGTGACCGCCCCCCTGTTGTACTGCTTACTTCGCATTTCCGCATAAGGAGTTACGCATGAAGATTGAACGTCAGGCGGTATGGACGAGTTTCGAGTCTGGTTTCGCAAGCGCCGATGGCACTCGGCTGTTCTTTCGCGCATGGGAGCCCACGGCGCCATGTTTGTCGCGGAACCCACGGGCCCTCATATTCCTGCACCGCGGGCACGAACATTCCGGCCGGATCGAGCAGCTGGTACGGCGCTTTCAACGTCACGAGGATTGGGCTTTCGCCTACGATGCCCGCGGTCACGGCCATTCACCTGGCGAGCGTGGCGAGGCGCCGGATTTTGCGACGCTCGTGAGCGACCTCCACGCCTTTGTGCGTCATGTAGTTCAGCGCTACGGCATTGCTTGCGAAGACATTGTCGTCGTCGCTAACAGCGTAGGTGCAGTTGTTGCAGCTACTTGGGTGCATGATTACGCACCACGCATCCGCGGACTGGTGATGGCGGCGGCGGCATTTCGAATCAAGCTGTATGTACCCCTTGCGAAGCCGGCTCTGCGTTTCGCGCGCCGCTTCAAACCGGATTTGTCCGTCACCAGCTATATCCGGCCAGGGATGCTGACCCATTCGAAGAAGGAAGCGGTTGCCTACGCAGCAGATCCCCTTATTGCGAAGAGTATCTCCGCGAAAATACTGTTGGAACTGGCCGACACGGCCGAACGCATTGTCAGGGACGCTGCCGCGATCGGCGTTCCGGTACTGATGCTTGTTGCAGACAAGGATTATGTCGTCAGCGAGGCGCCGCAGGCGCTGTTTTTCGAGCGGCTGAGTTCTTCGCTGAAACGCTATATCCGGCTGCGCGACTGCTACCACGCGCTCTTTTATGAACACGACATGACAGCCGCCATCCAGTCCAGCAAGGACTTCATCGACGAATGTTTCCGGACTGCGTTACCTCCTGCGGCACACTACTTGCATGCAGACCGCACGAGCTGCAGCGCCAAAGCATTTGCAGTATTGCAGCGCGATGAGAATGCCACCGCCGGCCTGCGCACATGGTACAGCCTGCAACGGCGCATCCTGCGCATGCTCGGACCGCTGAGCGACGGAATGCGTATTGGCATGGCCCACGGTTTTGATTCCGGAGAGTCGCTCGATTACGTGTACCGCAACCAGGCTTGCGGAAAAGCGATTCTCGGCAAAATGATCGACCGCGGTTATCTCGACGCTGTAGGCTGGCGCGGCATCCGGGTACGCAAAGTCCAACTGCAGAAAATGCTCGCCGATTGTATTGTTGCCCACCCACCAGGCAAGACGCTGCACATCCTCGACATCGCTGCTGGCTCGGCCCGGTATGTGCTGGAGACCGTCAAGCGATTCCAGGAACGTGATATCAAAGTAACGCTGAGGGACTATGTCCAGAACAACGTCGACAATGCACAACGACTCGCTGACATGTTAGGACTTCGCGCGCGGGTGCAGGTCGAGCAGCGCGACGCCTTCAGCCCCGAGAACAAGACTGGGCAGAAAAAACGGTTTCGACATCGCAGTGGTCTCAGGTCTTCACGAGCTTTTCAGCGACAACGAGTTGGTATTTGCCTCCTTGCAAATGGTGCTGGCAAGCCTGCGCCCTGGAGGCTACCTGATCTATACAGCGCAGCCGTGGCATCCCCAGCTCGACATGATCGCCGGTACGTTAAGCAACCACCGGGGATTGCCCTGGAAAATGAGGCCGCGTCCCCAGGCTGAAATGGATGCGCTCGTCAGTCTTGCCGGCGGGAAGAAGGTCGAGACGGTCATCGGGGTCGAGGGAATATTTACGGTTTCACTGGCTCAGAAGCAAGCAGCGCCTGACGCAGGCGATTAAATATCGTTACGCCGGCGAGGGCCAGCATCAGGGCGAGCAGTCCATTGATCCAGAGTGAGTGCGCGCCGAGACCGATCAAAAGGGCAAGCAGACTGAAGACGAAGGCCCGGTCGCTCTTGCCCATCGGTCCATCGACGCGGCGCGTTGCTCCGATGGTTGGCCCGAGAATGCCAGCGAACTCGGCAAGGAGCGCCGCCACAACGACCAGCACCACCAGTGGCGCCGCGGCCCCGGCTGCCAACGCAAAGGGGAGGTAGAGCGCGGCATCGGAAACCTGGTCGCACACTTCATTGAGCAGCGCCCCCAAGGCTGTTTTGTTACTGGTTGCCGCCGCGAGCATCCCGTCGATCGCATTCATGGCCATGCGCAGCAGCATGAAGAGCGGCAAGGCGAACCATAGCTCCGTCATCCGTGGCGCCGAGGCCAGGGAGGCACCATAGGCGAGCGACAGGCCCATCGCAGCTAGTGTTACCTGGTTTGGCGTAATACCGGTACGGGAAAGCAAGCGAAGCAGAGGGCGCAGGATTTGCTGGAAACGCGGCTTCAGCTGGTAGATCGATAGCGACATGGCGGGTGCTTTCGGGTATGGAGTCGGTTGATCAGGCGGCTGCGGCTGTATCCCATCGCGCAGTGCACATAGACGGGTTCGCCTGCCCGCTGTAACCGGTCAAGCGCGTCGAGCACCTGGCGCAGCTCGCTTGGACGTGGTGCCTGCAGGTCGAACAGGGGGAAGCTGGAATAACGTTGGCCACGGAGTGACGTCGCTTCCGGGAGTTCCGCGCACAGATCGATGACATGGCAGCGAACTGGCAGGACACGTGCCTCGGCTTCAGTGAGCCGGCGACCGAACCAAAGATTCGGACCGTGCTGTGTGAGGGCTGGATGCCTGCGTTCGCGCAGCAGCACTAGAAACCAAGTGAGCCGATAACCCGTCAGATAAGGCCAGTACAGGAGCCAGGCAACCAGGGCGTGCCGGCCGTCGCGCTTGAATAGAAAGCCCGCGCGCCGGACCAGGTAGGCATATGCCACCAAGAACAAGCTGGCTGCCGCATATCCCAGGATCCAGCTGCGCAATACAAACACGCCAACGAGCAGCAGTACGCCCGAGGCAAGCGCGTAGTGAAAAGCGACTGTGTGGCGACGGGTGTGCCCGGGTTGCACGACGAAAGCACACACGGCCCCGAGTACCAGGCCTGCAGCGAGGTCGGCGAGATGGTGCTGCCACGTGAGCGTGGCGCTGGCGCCGACCATCAGTAGCAAGGCGCCAAGCAATGCACGTACGCCGCCTTTCATCAGGGGGGCCAGCGCAAACCAAAGGATCACGGAATAGGCGACATGCAGCGACGGAAGCTGGTTGTAGGGGAGGTCTACCATGTCAAGCCATCTGAAAAGGGCGGCCGGCAGCGCGTCCTCCACAATGGGCCTTGCCCGGGAAAACCGTGCCGGAATGAAGGCGAAAACGAGTGTGCCGGCGACTGTCGCGAGCATCAGTCGTCGGCTCACCACGCGCAGCTGTTCGGCTGTGCGCACCCGAAAAAATACAAGCGTAAACACCAGGCCCGAGCTGGCATATGGAACGATCATCCACGGCACGAAGGGCACAGCGGCGTCCAGCCCGAGCGCGAAACTGCGACGTACTTGCGCTTGCTGCGCCAAGTGATTAGCCAGGGGGTAGCAGAGGATAAACACAAGCCAGTTCAGAGCGAACTGGCCTATGCGGCTACGAAGTGACAAGCCGCCAGGAGGCGTTGTTAGGCATCGCTTTTGCGATAAATCGTGCATCTGGACATTATGAACAAAATGAAGACTTCTGCAAAGTATCGCCGGTGCCTGGTCCTCGCCGGAGGCGGTTTTCGATTCGGGTACTACCTTGGCGTACATGCTGCCGCGGAGGCGAAGGGCTTTCGCCCGGATATCCTGCTCGCGACCTGTGGAGGGGCACTGGCAGCGGCGGTGATCGCCAGATTACCCGACGCAAGGTCGCGCCGTGACTGGATTGCTGGGCCGACAATGTACAAGTTCTTATGCGAGATCGCGCCGACGCGGAAAGCCTCACCGTGGCCGGCGTTTGGGGCAGCCGCGCAACGCTGGCTGGCTCATACGCGGGCGCGGTACATCCCCGACCTGTTCGACGACTATCTGTTCGAGTTTCCTGCCGCGTTGGCGCTGCCGCCGCAATCCGCATCGACGCTCGAGACGCCGACGGTAGCCATTGTCGGCACGCGGCTGCTGTTCGGCCCTCGCGATGCCGGGCAGCGGCGGGGCACTCGGAGCCTGTTCGCAGAAGTGGTCTTTTGTCCTGGGCGCGCGGCGGCGCTGCTGGACGCAATGCCGGCGCCAGCGGCGGATCCCCGCTGGAGTAGCGACGCGGTTGCTCCTCTACTCGAGACCGATAGCGCGATGCCCTTGGCCGAAGCGGTACGCATTTCGATTGCGGACATGTTCTACTTCCGCAGTCACGCACCTGCGGGGTGCCACTACAGCGGCGGCGTGATCGATCTGTTTCCCATCGAGCTTGCACGACGCCTGGCGCAAGGAGTCGCCATGGAGCGAAAGGCGCCGTTCGACCGCTGGCTCGCCCTACCGGCGTTGCGCACGGTTTTTGGCATCAATGGAAATGCGCGCCTGCACCATGTGCACTCCCAGCACGCCGACGCCTGGGTCGACACAAGGGACGTTTCCAAGGTCTTGCGCGCTCAAGGGGTAAGCAAGCTTATCGACTGGCGCCGGAACCGCATATGCCTGGCCGTGCCGTCCACACATGCAGACTATGTGGCACACGTGGATGCCCAATGGGAGTATGGCTACCGCTGCGGCTTGGCTGCTTTTTCCTCGGAGACAGCAGCGACGAGGCCCCACAGAGGCGTGCTTTCATGAGAATCATGATCATTGGAGGCACGAGCGGCATTGGTTTGGCGCTGGCCGAGCATTACGCAAGACAGGGAGCGCAGCTGGCGCTATGCGGTCGCGATATCAGTCGACTAAACGGTCATCCGCTTCGTACAAGCCCAGCGATCCGCCTGTACCAGTTCAGTATCGCGGACAGTTCTTCGTTACGCAAAGCCATCGACGACTTTGCGCTTGGTGGATTGGACATGTTGATCGTCACCGCAGCCCGGTATGTCGATGCTGTTCGGCTCGGTGAACAGCCCGAACTTGGAATGGCACTACTTCATACCAATGTCGGCGGCCTCATCGATGCTTTTGAAGCAAGCTCGGCACTTATGCGAAACAACGGAGGTGGGCATCTGGTTGCCGTCGCATCCATTGCGGGCCTGCTGAACGATTACCCGGGTGCTTCCCTCTACGGTGCCAGCAAGCGCGTTGCCCTCGGTCTCTGCGACGCCTATCGCAAGGCGCTGGCGCCATTCGGTATCGCCGTGACAGCCATCGTTCCGGGCTACGTCGACACGGCGAGCTTACGCGAATTGAATGGCGGCGATGCTGGCGCCAAACCATTCCTGCAGACCGAAGCGACGGCAGTGCAGCGCATTGTCGATACGATCGACCGGCGTGCGGAGCAGTGCATCTTTCCGTGGCAACTGCACTGGTTAGTGAGGGTGTTTAACTGCCTGCCAGTGTGCGTACGGCAGTTGCGGCGCAAGTGAGAAAAGCCGATGTCTTCCATTCAGTCCCCTCGGAGCGGGCATAGGAGCGACGTAACAAAGAACCGGTAGCGCCATTTTCTGTGGCTCCGGGATCGGCACCCGGAAAGGCAACTGAATGCGGGCATGTTGTCACCACCATAATTAGTGAAACACCGGGAAGGTCCATGACAAGAAAAGTTCTTTTTGCTTTGCTCGCACTCGCCAGCGCCGCAATTCAGGCACAAGCAGCGTCCGCGCCTCCGGCCGACCTGGTCTACCGCAACGGCTTCATCTACACCGTCGACGACCAGGACAGCGTGCGCCAGGCCCTGGCGGTGCGCGCCGGGCGCATCGTGTATGTCGGCGACAACGCCGGCGCCCGGCCCCTGGTCGGCAGAGCCACCCGCGTGATCGACCTGCAAGGCCGCATGCTGATGCCCGGGCTGGTCGACGCCCATATGCATCCGCAATCGGGCGGCAGCCGCCTTCTCAATTGCAGCCTGGATTACCAGCGGCTCACCGTGCCGCAGTTCCAGGCCCGCATCCAGGCCTGCCTCGACCGCGACAAAAAAGCAGGGCCGAAGCGCTGGCTGGTGGTGGTCAACTGGTTCCAGCAGGGGATGCAGCCGGACGGTGTGGTCGGCAGTGCGGCGCTGCTCGACGCCTTGCAGACGACGCGCCCGGTCCTCGTGCGCTCTTCCTTCGGCCACTCGGTGCAGCTCAATTCGCGGGGACTCGCCCTGGCCGGCATCACCCGCGATACACCTGACCCGGCGGGCGGGAAGATCATCCGCGAGGCCGGCGGCGCGGCTACCGGCCTTCTGGAAGACGCGGCGCAGGAACTGGCGATGCGCCTGCTGCCGCCGCTAACCGCGCGCGAAAACCTCGCCGCCTCCAGCGCCGCGCTGGACGCGATGCGCCGCCAGGGCATCACCAGCTTCCTCGACGCCTGGACCGATGCCGAGACCTTGACCGCATTCGCGGTGCTGCAGCGCCAGGGCAAACTTAGCGCGCGGGCCCACTTCGCGCCGCTGATCGACCTGGACAAAGGCGCGACGCCGCGCAGCGCCGTTGCCGGTCTGCTGCGCCGGCAAAAGCGCTTCGACCAGGGGCCGACAACGGTGCGGCCTTCGATGCAGGTGCGCCACGCCAAACTGTTCATGGATGGCGTGATCGCCGCGCCGGCGTTCACAGGCGCCATGCTCGCGCCTTACCTGGTCAACAAGGGCACGGCGGAGCGGCCGGACTGGCAGCCTGGCGACGGTAATGGGCCGCCTGCTTACTTCTCCGCCGCCGCCTTGCGCGCCACGCTGGCCGCACTGGCCAAAGCGCGCATCGATCCGCACATCCACGCCGACGGCGACCGCGCCGTGCGCGCCTCGTTCGATGTCATCGAAGGCGTGCGCGCCACGCGCGCAGGGAAGTACCTGCGGCCCGCACTGGCGCACGCCGAGATCGTCGACCCTGGCGATTTCGCGCGCTTCGCCGCACTGGACGTGACGCCCGTGCTTTCCTTCCAGTGGGCCAAGCCCGCTCCCGATACCGTCGGTGCGCTCAAGGACTATTTGGGTCCGGCGCGCTACGCGGCCGTCGAACCGCAGGCGCTGTTACTGGACGCCGGCGCCTGCGTCGCCTACGGCAGCGACTGGCCGGTCGATCCGCTGGACATCCCGTTCGCGCTGAAGGTCGGCGTGACGCGCACCGCGGCGCCAGGCGCCGCTCCCGAATTCGCCGGCCGGCTCACGGCGCAGCCGGGCATGCCGCGCGCCGCCGTGCTGCGCGCGATCACGATGAACGCGGCCTATACGCTGCGCCAGGAACGCACGACCGGTTCTCTGGAGGTGGGCAAGCTCGCCGACCTTATCGTCCTGGACCGCAACTTCTTCACCGTCACGGATGAAGACATCGCCAACATCAAGGTGCTGCAGACGGTCGTCGGCGGACAGGTCGTTTATCAGGCGCGGGAGCCTGGCTGGTAGCTGGAGACTGCGCGATACGCTATTCTGTCGCCTGTATCGAATTTTGGGCGGTGTGATGGACAGTGTCGGGTGCGTGGTGTCATGGTAGAGAAGGATGAATCGTCGTCGTTTGAAGCGAAAACGCCGCAGCTGCGCCTGCCGCCGCGGCTGACGCCGGAAGAGGCCCTCGCAAGGAAAACGCAGCGCGAGCAGCGCGACGCCGGCATGCGCGGGGTCGCCTCGATCGATGCGATGCGCACTGCGATCAAGGACGCCGCGCGGCACCGGCCATCGATCTCCGTAGTGCCGCGCCTGGGCAGGCTCGACGCCGCCGGCTTCCTCGAGCGCGCCACCGCGGGCCTGCCATTCCTGATCCCCGGCCTGGCCGCACGCTGGCCGCTCGCCACGTTCACGCCGCAAACCCTGCGCGAACAATTCAGCACGGTCCCGGTGCGCGCCCGCGTCGGCGACTACGTCAACACGGCGTTCGCGCCCGACCGCGCGATGCAGGACATGTCGATGCTGGAATACCTCGACCTGGCAGCAAGCGGCAAGGAGAGCCTGCCGCCTTACCTCGGCAACCTGGAATTGCGCGAACTGAACCGCTTCTGCCACTGGCCCGCCTGGTTCAGCAAGCCCGGCCCGCCGCGCTTCTGGCTCGGGCCGGCCGGCACGGTGACACCGCTGCACGCCGACTACGACGACAACATCTTCGTCCAGATATGGGGTACCAAGCGCATCTTCCTGGCGCCGCCGCACCATGACGCGTTCCTTTACCCGGTCGAAGCAAACGCGCTGCTGTTCGGTTCACCCTTCGACCCCGAAGCGCCGGATTTCGAGCGCTTTCCGCTGGCGCGCCAGTCGTCGCTGCTGGAAGTCGTCGTCGGGCCGGGCGACTTGCTGTATGTGCCGGCGGGGTGGTATCACCAGGTCCGCTCGCTGAGCTTTTCGCTGTCGTCGAATCGCTGGTCGCGGACCATGCCGCTGGCGCTGCAGTCAACTCCATGACTTGCGCCGGCTAAAGCGGGCTTCAGCGGTTATCGTCCCGCTCATCCGCCTCGCGCTGGCCATCCGTATGTTCCGGCACCCGCGCGCGCGGCAGATGCCAGTCGTACTTGAGCGCCACCATGCGCAGGCCGAAGCACAGCGCGGCGCCGGCGACCGCGGTGGCCGTCGTCGGCAGCTGCAGCGCGTCGCCCACCACCACGACCGATGCACCAGCCAGCGCCGCCACCGCATAGATGTCCGACCTGAACACGGCCGGCACGTTCGACAGCAGCACGTCGCGCGCGATGCCGCCGCCGATCCCGGTCAGCATGCCGAGCAAAGCCGCCATCACCGGTTCCAGCCCGTAGACCAGCGCCTTCTGCGCGCCGGCCACGCAAAACAGCGCGAGGCCGACGCCGTCGAAAAACAGCACCGGAGAGCGCAGGCGGTTGATGACCGGATACCAGAAGAAGATCACGACGCCGGCCAGCAGCGAGACCGCGAGATAGCGCCAGTCGCTGATCGCGGCCGGCGGCGTGGCGCCGATCAGGAGGTCGCGCACGATGCCGCCCGAGGTGGCGGCGGCAAAGGAGAGCACCAGCACCCCGAAGATGTCGAGGCGGCGGCGCGCGCCGGCGGTGGCGCCGCTGAGCGCGAAGACGAAAGTGCCGACCAGGTCGAGCGTGAGCACAAGGGTCTTCATGGCGGCGCCCATGTCGAGCGATAGAACATCGAACACTGTGACTGCCTTTGCGGATGGATTGCGGGGCGCGACCCCGAATGATATCGCGGCATTGCGGGGACGTAAAAAAAGTCATGGGACCGGACGTACCGGCAGTTCCCGTAGACAGGGTGGGCATCCCTCGGGGACGATGCTTACTTCTGGGCGACGACCGCCGGTTCATCGAGCGTCACGGCCGCCAGGCCGAGCGCCTTGCGGCTGGCCTGGCGCACGCGCTTCGCCAGCGCCGGGTCGGCGTTCAGCTTCTGGCCATACGAGGGAACCATTTCCTTCATCTTCGCCTCCCATGCCGGGGTGGCCAGTTGCGCCTTGAAGGCGGACGGCTGGAGCACCTTGATCGTTGTCGCGGCCATTCATCACCAGCGGCGCCCATGTGCGGATCTGTTCGGCGTCCTCGCTGAACTGCATGCCCTTGAACAGGTTTTCCTGTTGCAGGGCGGCGTAGCGCTTGCGCAGGAAAACGATGTTCTCCTCGCCCCAGACGAAACTCATGTGCGGAACGTTGTTGATGGCGGCATGCGGCGCGGGCAGGTAGCCTTTATCGACCTGGTAGGCCCAGAACTGCTTCGACACCTCGACCTGCTCGTTGATGTCAACTGCCGTGCTGCCGTCCGCCGCCTGCGGCGTGTAGTTCAGTTCCGCGAACGCGGAGGGGCCGGTGCCGGCCTTGTCCATCGCGTCCGAGCTTCCCGCGGCCACGGCATCGAGCCCAGGGTCGCGCTTGTCTCGCCGGCGCCGATCAGGAGCACGTCGACCGGCCGGTCGGTGGATGCGGGAGGCGCCTTTTCGCAGGCGGCGAGAGGCGCGCAGGAGACTAAAACGGGAAGCAATTTACGCATGAGAGATTTCCGGGTCATGGACAGGCACTACGCATCCACGGAAGTTAATAGGAACGGATTGCCTGGATTCTCATGCCCAGTATTGCTGAGCTCGGTTGTAATCGGGGTCGTATCGACGCGGCTCGTGTCATTGGGCGTGACAGGTCCGCCCGACGCGAGTTACCGATTGGTGTGCTTACGGGGCCGTATTTTACCCCTGAATCTTTCACTACGTTATTCCCGGCCCGGAATTGCATTGCCGTTCCAGCGCTGCCCGGGCAGGACAGCGCGGCGCTGCCGCAGGCATTCATTCCACCCAGCTGAACCCGTCGCGCGCCAGCAGCGCGAAGGCTTCCGGCGGACCCCAGGAGCCGGCGGCGTAGGCATGCGGCTTTTCGCCCAGGGTACTCCAGCCGTCGATGATCGGATCGGCCCAGGCCCATGCCGCCTCCAGTTCGTCGCGGCGCATGAAGTGGGTCAGGCGGCCGCGCACGACGTCGATGAGCAGGCGCTCGTAGGCTTCGGCGCGGCGCTGCTGGAAGGCCGATTGCAGGTCGAGGTTGAGCGCGACCTGCTGCATCTGCATGCCAGTGCCGGGTTCCTTGGCCATGATCTGCAGCTTGATCGCTTCCTCGGGCTGCAATTCGATCACCAGTCGGTTGGCGACGCCGCCATGCGCGCCGGGGAACAGCGAGAACGGCGGATTGGCGAATTCGATGACGATTTTCGACGAGCGGCGCGCCATGCGTTTGCCGGTGCGCAGGTAGAAGGGCACCTTCGACCAGCGCCAGGTATCGACGTGGGCGCGCAGGGCGACGAAGGTTTCGGTCGTCGTCTCCGGCGGCACGTTGCGCTCTTCCAGGTAGCCCGGCACTTCTTGGTTGCCGGAGACGCCATGGCCGTACTGGCCGCGCACGGTATCGCGCGCGATGTCGGCCAGCCCGAAGCGGCGCAGTGAACGCAGTACCTTCAGCTTTTCGTCGCGCACCGCGTCCGGCGAGAGCGACGTCGGCGGCTCCATCGCCACGATGCACAGCAGCTGCAGCAGGTGGTTCTGGACCATGTCGCGCATCGCGCCGGTGCCGTCGTAGAAGCCGGCGCGGCTGCCCACGCCCACTTCCTCGGCCACCGTGATCTGCACGCTCGAGATGTTCGGCGCGCGCCAGATCGGTTCCAGGATCGAATTCCCGAAGCGCAGCACCATCAGATTCTGCACTGTCTCCTTGCCGAGGTAATGGTCGATGCGGTAGATCTGCGACTCGGCGAAGTGCTTGCCCACGGCTTCGTTGATCTCGATCGCCGAGGCGATGTCGGTGCCGAGCGGCTTTTCCAGCACCACGCGCGCATTCGCGTCGACCATGCCGGATGCCGCCAGCTTGTCGCAGATCGTGGTGAACAGCGCGGGCGCCGTCGACAAGTAGAAGACGCGTTCGGCGCCAGGACGCGAGGCGGCGGCGAGGCTACCGAAGTCGGGCGCGGCCTGGACGTCCAGCACGACGTATTCGAGCAGGTGCAGGAAGCCGTCCCAGGTCTTGTCGTTGAAGTTTTCAAGCGCGATGAAGGAGCGCGAATGCTCCTCCACGTGGGCCAGGTAGGCTTCGCGCGCGAGCGCCTGGCGGCCGGTGGACAGGATGCGGGTCGATGGCGGCAGGTTACCGTGCAGGTAAGCCATGTACAGCGCCGGCAGCAGCTTGCGCATGGCCAGGTCGCCCATGCCGCCGAAGATGGTCATGTCGAGGGGGAGGGCGGTATCGGGCGCGGTTGCTTGGATCATAGTGTCGGCTCAAAAAATGTGGTCCGCGCGCGCTGGACTGCGCGCGGACCTGTTCAGGTGCCAAATACTATAGCCTAGATCGCGCGCATCGATCGCCGGATACCCATAAAACGGACAGCCGTCCGCACCGGGGCGGTTCGCATGCGGGCCCGGATGGGTTATCCTTTGCAGTGAACCAAACGAGAATAAAAGGGACACCATGGAATCGACCATCCTGAACCGCCGCGACATCGATTTTCTGCTCTACGAATGGCTCGACGTCGCGTCGCTGACGACGCGCGAGCGCTACCAGGACCACAGCCGCGAGACCTTCGACGCGGCGTTAAATACCGCCGAGCAGATGGCGACCGATCTGTTCGCCACGCATAACAAGAAGAGCGACGCCAACGAGCCGCACTTCGATGGGAAGCGGGTGACGATCATCCCGGAAGTCAAAACCGCGCTGGATGCCTTCTGCGCTGCCGGTTTCATGGCAGCGGGCCAGGACTACGCGTACGAAGGCATGCAGCTGCCCTGCGTGGTCGAGAAGGCGATTGCCGCCTGGTTCACGGCCGCCAACGTGGCCACCTCCGCCTATACCTTCCTCACGATGGGCAATGCGAACACGCTGCTGAAAACGGCCACGCCGCGCCAGGTCGAGCGCTTCGTGCGTCCGCAGTTGGCGGGGCGCTTTTTCGGCACCATGTGCCTGTCGGAGCCGCAGGCCGGCTCCAGCCTGTCCGACATCACCACCCGCGCCGAACCTGACCCGGCCGAAGGGCTTGAAGGCGAGCGCCAGTACCGCCTGACAGGTAACAAGATGTGGATCTCGGCCGGCGAACACGAGCTGGCCGAGAACATCGTGCACCTGGTGCTGGCGAAAATTCCCGGCCCGGACGGCAAACTGATTCCCGGCGTAAAAGGGATTTCGCTGTTCATCGTGCCGAAGTTCCTGGTCGATGAAGACGGTTCGACCGGCGAGCGCAACGACATCGCGCTGGCGGGCCTGAACCACAAGATGGGCAACCGCGGCACCACCAACTGCCTGCTCAATTTCGGAGAAGGCAAGTTCACCCCAGGCGGAAAAGCGGGCGCCATCGGCTACCTGGTGGGCGAACCGCACAAGGGCCTGGCCAACATGTTCCACATGATGAACGAGGCGCGCATCGGCGTCGGCCTGGGCGCCACCGTGCTCGGCGTGACCGGCTACCTGCACGCGCTCGACTACGCGCGTAACCGCCCGCAGGGACGCCATCCGGCCGAGAAGGATCCCGCAAAACCGCAGGTGGCGATCATCGAGCACACCGACGTGCGGCGCATGCTGCTGGCGCAAAAGGCCTATACCGAAGGCGCGCTGGCGCTGATCATGTACTGCGCCAAGCTGGTCGACGAGCAGCGCACGGGCGAAACGCCTGAAGCGCAAACGCGCGCCGGCATGCTGCTCGACTTCCTGACGCCCATCGCCAAATCCTGGCCCTCGCAATGGTGTACCGAGGCGAACAGCCTCGCCATCCAGGTCCACGGCGGCTACGGCTACACGCGCGAATACAATGTCGAGCAGTTCTACCGCGACAACCGCCTGAACCCGATCCACGAAGGCACGCATGGCATCCACGGGCTCGACCTGTTGGGACGCAAGGTGTCGATCCAGCAGGGGGCGCTGTTCAAGGCGGTAAGCGAGGAAGTCGCGGCCACCGTCGCCAGGGCGCGCGCGGCCGGCAATGCCGGCCTTGCCGCCTGGGCCGGCCAGCTCGAGGCGCTGTGGCAGCGCATCGGCGCGGTCACGGCGACGCTGTACGGCGCGGGCGACATGAACAAGACCCTGGCCAACGCCAGCCTGTACCTGGAAGCGGTCGGGCACGTGGTGATCGCCTGGATGTGGCTGGAGCAGGCGCTGGCGGCGGCGAAGCACGCTGGCGAAGGCGATTTCTACCGCGGCAAGCTGCAGGCCTGCCGCTACTTCTTCAACTGGGAATTGCCGAAGTCGGCGCAGCAGTTCGACCTTCTCGAGACGATCGACACGACCACGCTCGACATGCGGGACGCGTGGTTCTGATGCCGGATTTTTACGACCCGACGATTCAGCTCACGCTCAACGACATCGAGATCGGCGCGCGCCTGGCCGAGGCGCTGGTGCATCACGCCCGAAAAACCGGCGGCACGTCGATCACGTATGCGCAGCTGCTCGAGCTGGCCCGCTTCCTCGACCCGAAGGACGCGGCCATGGCCCGCGCCGAGGTGCTCGGCATCGGGATCAAGCTGCGCTTCGTGGCCGAGTTCTGCAAAGCGCACGGCTATCCGAACCTGGCTTGTCTGGCGGTGCACCCGGCCACCATGCGCCCGGCTGCCGACCCTGCCGGCAACTGGGAAGCGGAGCGGTCGCAGGTGGCCGCCTTCGACTGGTCGCCGCTCGCGCAGACGCTGCCTGATTACGTGCGCGCCGCGCGTGCTGCCGTGCCGGTGCGCTTCAAGCCGCGCACGGAGCGGCCGGCGGAAGTGTCGTGGTACGCCTATTTCAGCGCACACCGCGAGGCCTGCAAGCCCATCACCTCGGGCGACAAGCGTGAAGTCGTCAACCTCGTCATGGCGGGGCTCGATCCGGAAACGGCCTTGCGCCGGTTTTTAGGGGCGAAAGCGACGTTCGAGGGAACCGCTATTTGATTCTCGAGGTGCTATCGCTGGCGACGCACACGGCTGACAGGGCATATGCCGGTTGTGGCCCCGCAGCATGCTGCTTCAGGCGTGCTGCGATCAGCCCGGCCTTCCATGCAGCCGCCGCCTTCTGGCAGGCCGTCTCGTCTCGGAACTCGATCGTTTGTATCGAGGGAGAGGCAATGACGGCGGCCGAATCCTGCCGCCACAGCGCCATCGTCAAGATCAGGTAGTACACCAATAATCTCCTGGGCGGGACAAGCCTGCCGGGTCCGCGCATCGTGCGGGGGCAACAGCTCGCGCAAGCTACCGGCGACTGTTACCGGAAAACCGCGCTGCCAGGCGTCGCAATGCACTACTTGTCCCGGATGGAAAAAAAAGTCCGTCAACCGGTGGTCGACGGACAATACGTTGGCAATCACATGAGGAGAGAAGTCACATTAACCGGCAAAAATGTCAGGCCGATGACATGACGTGATCCATTCAGGGCTGCTATCGGCCAGGGATGGCAATCGATTGCAGGTAGATTCGACTTTTAAAATATTGAACAGGGAACGCATGGGCAGGTACGTTTGTAGCTGTCCCACAGAAGACGGTGGCCGCTCGTGAAAAAGCCGATATTGCTCCTTGTACCGCCTCCGCCCACAGGACCGCCGGGTGAGCCCCAGCGGATTCCATTTCATGACGAATCAAAGCCGACAGTTTCCATCAAGGGATTGGTTCTGATCGCGCGTAAGGCGCCTTACTTGATAGCCGTTTGCGCGCCAACTTCGTGGTTGCCAAGCCCAGCCAGCTCGTCGGATGAATGGCGTCCAAGTTTTCAGAGCTTGATTCAAGAGCAACAAGATCGTGGACTGAGCCATTCCGACGTCCGCTATCGGCCCAAAAAGCGGACAACACCGCACGACATTTATGGGAAGCCTACAATGCGCAGTTTGAATAATTCCTTTGTTCACGGTGCAGTTGCTTATTCTGCTTTAGCATTAGCCCCATATCTGCAAAGCAGGTGGAGTTGGATCTTCGCGGCAACTTTTTGTGTGTATGCCGGGTGGTTTCATAAATCCTGCCTCTCCTCTTTTCTGGGAGGGGTGATCGTGGCCGTGGCAGGTTACGCTGCTGTGGCGACTTTGAGCTTGGATGGGGACGGCGGCCTGTTCTTCATGTCTGGGGTAGCGCTGTTATTGATCTTGCCGACCATGGCTGCAGGATACGGCGTTGGAAAAATCATTTTTGTGTTATCGCATCGAGTCAAAAATAACGAAGGCGCGTAACTATAACGGTGTGGGGACGTCTGCTCTGGGTCCAGCCTGTGTAAAAACTCAAAACCAAGGACTGGGAGCCGAAGTGGACCGGCCAAAGCGAATCCTGGAGTGCATAGCAGTGCCCCAGGCGCCGCAATTCCGTTTTAGTATTTTCGGCAAGGTCAGCAAGAATAGCGTTTTGAGCAAGCGTTGTAGCATCGGAAAACGGGCGTACGCCCTGATCGCTGCCAGCATTCCCTCGATGCCAAGCAGCGATATCAAACGCCTGAAGTTATAGGCAAGCACGTGCAGACTCATCTCGGACTTTACGAGCTCCAGTACATTTGTCAGGAAGTGCGTCTCTCCCATCCATGACTTGATGTTGGCGTACGGGTGCTCAACAGTCGAGCGCCGGATTCGCATAGCATCGGGCGTCTGTTCGAGACGCGCCTGCATCTCATCGAGCACGTCCCGATGTTCCCAGCGGGTTACCCGCCGCTGCGAGCTCGGCGTGCACTGGTTTTTGAGCGGACAGCCCTTGCAGTTCGAGCTCCAATAGCGGTGGTTCGTCATGCCTTTCTCGACGCTGGCGAAGCGCCAAATCAGGGATTCGCCTGCCGGGCAGCGGTACTCGTTCTTTAGCGTGTCGTAGATGAAATCGGCCTTGTCGAATCGACCGTCGGCCTTGGCTCCAGAGGTTTTCGTCGGCGGCACGAGAGCTGAAATGCCGGCATCACGACAAGCCAGGATTTCTTCACCCTTGAAGTAGCCGCGATCAGCGATTGCCGTCAACGTCGTAGTGCCGATGGCAGCACGGGCTTTCTTGGCCATGCCGGACAATTGGTCGCGGTCGCTGCCGTTATTGGTTACCTCGTGCTCAACGATCAAATGATGTTTGGCGTCGACGGCAGTTTGCACGTTATAGCCAACAATGCCTGAGCCGCGCGTCATCATCGAACGTGAGTCCGGATCGGTGAGCGAAATCTGCGTTTCGCCTGTTGTTTCCAGCTTCGCTTCAATTTCCTTGAGCGTGGCCATTTGCGATTTCAACGCTGCGATCTTGTCGTTCAGACGAACGCTTTTGGTCTGTGCAACAGCCGGTTCCTGCCGGTCGGCGGTGTCGAGTTCCGCCATGTAGCGGCTGATGTTTGCCTCGATCTCCGCCATCCTGCGCTTGAGCTTGGCGTCGGTAAAATTCCGGTCGCTGCTGTTGACTGCCTTGAATTTGCTGCCGTCGATCGCGACGACCGCGTCTGAAAACAAATCGAGTTGCTGGCAAACGACGACGAACTGCCGGCACACGTTCCGGATGGCCTTGCCGTTATCCTTCCGGAAGTTCGCGATCGTCTTGAAGTCGGGGGCCAGGCGTCCCGTCAGCCACATCAGCTCGACGTTGCGCTGCGCCTCGCGCTCCAGCCGCCGGCTCGACTGCACCTTGTTCAGATAGCCGTAGACGTAGAGCTTCAGCAGCATGGCCGGGTGATAGGCCGGTCGGCCCGTCGCCGCAGGCGTCATCCCCTCGAAGCCCAAGCCCCTCAGGTCCAGCTCGTCGACGAAGACATCGACCACCCGGACCGGATTATCCTCGGCCACATAGTCGTCGAGACATTCGGGAAGCAGCGTCGGCTGCCGGCGATCTGCACCCTGAACAAAGCGGCTCATACTCACCCCCTGCTGACACCAGCAGGATAAGCTAATTCGCCCGATCAGAAGGCGTTTTCACACAGCCTCGACC
>JANNNC010000147.1:0-13501 GCA_031398335.1 Massilia sp. | reverse complement strand
TACGTCATGTCGCAGCAATATGAATCACTGCTGCGCAAGGCGAATTTCAAAGGCGGAATTCCGACGCGATAAGCGGGAGCGCAGAAACCGAATGGCAAAAGACGACGTCATCCAAATGCAAGGTGAGATTCTCGAGAATCTCCCAAATGCGACATTTCGCGTAAAGCTGGAAAACGGGCATGTGGTCCTGGGGCATATCTCGGGTAAAATGCGGATGAACTATATCCGCATCCTCCCGGGCGACAAGGTGACGGTTGAACTCACGCCGTATGACTTGTCCCGGGCGCGCATCGTATTCCGCACCAAGTAAAAAATCTAAGTAAACTCACCAGGAAGAGAGTGCAAAATGAAAGTTAATGCTTCAGTCAAGCGGATCTGCCGCAACTGCAAGATCATCAAGCGCAAGGGCGTGGTCCGTGTGATCTGCGTCGAGCCGCGTCACAAGCAGCGTCAAGGTTAAGAGGAATAACGAATGGCACGTATTGCAGGGGTTAACATCCCAAATCATCAGCACACTGTTATCGGCCTCACGGCGATTTACGGTGTTGGCCGCCCGCGCTCGCAGAAAATCTGCGATTCGACTGGTATCGCGACCAACAAGAAGGTCAAGGACCTCGACGATAACGAACTCGAGAAGCTGCGTGACGAAGTCGCGAAGTTTGTCGTGGAAGGCGATCTGCGCCGCGAACTGTCCATGAACATCAAGCGTCTGATGGATCTGGGCTGCTACCGCGGCATGCGTCACCGTAAGGGTCTGCCAGTGCGCGGTCAGCGTACCCGCACCAATGCACGTACCCGCAAAGGTCCGCGCAAGGCCGCTCAATCGCTGAAGAAATAATCTAGGAACCGACCATGGCCAAGCAACAAAGCAGCGCAGCAGCAGCGCGCGTCCGTAAGAAAGTCAAGAAGAACGTGGCTGAGGGCATCGCCCACGTCCACGCTTCGTTCAACAACACCATCATCACGATCACCGATCGCCAGGGCAATGCCCTGTCGTGGGCGACGTCGGGTGGCGCAGGCTTCAAAGGCTCGCGCAAGTCGACCCCGTTCGCGGCTCAGGTCGCTGCTGAAGCAGCCGGCAAGGTCGCTCAGGAAAGTGGCGTGAAGAACCTGGAAGTGCGCATCAAGGGCCCAGGCCCAGGCCGTGAATCGGCTGTCCGCGCCCTGAACAACCTCGGCATCAAGATCACCGAGATCCAGGACGTGACGCCAGTGCCGCACAACGGCTGCCGTCCTCCAAAGCGTCGTCGTATCTAAATCCAGCCGGGCGGTGCCTGCCGCTCTGTTGTATGGATACTTCGCCGTCGCAGTAAACGCCGGTGCAGTTGCCCGAATTCGGGTATACTGCCCGGCTGTTGTTGCCTGATGCCTTCGCATCGGGTGTCATTTTTAGCCACGTCCGCTCAATCATGGGTCGGACTAGCGCCTGCCGCATCCTCGGGATGCCTCTGGGGCGTGATTAATACATCAAAGGATTCAACGTGGCACGTTATATCGGACCAAAAGCAAAACTGTCGCGCCGTGAAGGCACTGACCTGTTCCTCAAGAGCGCACGCCGCTCGCTCGACTCGAAGTGCAAACTGGACGTCAAGCCAGGCCAGCACGGCGTCAAGTCGGGTGCCCGCACCTCGGACTACGGCAACCAGCTGCGTGAAAAGCAGAAGGTCAAGCGCATGTACGGCATCCTCGAGCGCCAGTTCCGCCGCTATTTTGCAGAAGCGTCGCGCCGCAAGGGCAACACCGGCGAAACCCTGCTGAAGTTGCTGGAATCGCGCCTGGACAACGTCACCTACCGCATGGGCTTCGGCTCGACCCGCGCTGAAGCGCGCCAGCTGGTGAGCCACAAGGCGTTCACCGTCAACGGTAACGTCGTGAACATCGCTTCGTACGCTGTCAAGACCGGCGACGTCATCGCCGTTCGCGAAAAGGCGAAGAAGCAAGTGCGTATCGTCGAAGCGCTGTCGCTGGCTGAACAGATCGGCATGCCGAGCTGGGTGTCGGTTGACGCCAAGAAGATGGAAGGCACCTTCCGTTCGTTCCCGGAGCGTAACGAAATCGCTGCCGACGTCAACGAAGCACTGATCGTCGAACTGTACTCGCGTTAATCGATCATCGGTAATTACGCCCGCTCCTCACCGAGCGGGCGTTTGTACTTCCAAGATTTTTATCACATGCCATCAGCCTTATCGGTGTAACGAGCCGAGGGTATTGAAAAGGACATTTCATGCAAAATAGTTTGTTGAAGCCGCGTATCATCGATGTCGAAGCACTCGGCGCCGGTCACGCCAAAGTCGTGATGGAGCCGTTCGAGCGTGGCTATGGCCACACGCTGGGCAACGCACTGCGCCGCGTCCTGCTGTCGTCGATGATCGGCTACGCGCCGACCGAAGTCACCATCGCCGGCGTCGTGCACGAGTACTCGTCGCTCGACGGCGTGCAGGAAGACGTCGTCGACCTGCTGCTGAACCTGAAGGGCGTCGTGTTCAAGGTGCACAACCGTGACTCCGTGACCCTGACCCTGAAGAAGGAAGGCGAAGGCGCCGTCCTGGCATCGGACATCGATCTGCCGCATGACGTGGAACTGATCAACCCGGATCACGTGATCGCGCACCTGACCGCCGGTGGCAAGCTGGACATGCAGATCAAGGTCGAAAAAGGCCGTGGCTACGTTCCTGGTAATGTCCGTCGCCTGTCGGAAGACACGAACAAGACGATCGGCCGCATCATCCTGGACGCGTCGTTCTCGCCAGTGCGCCGCGTGTCGTACGCCGTCGAATCGGCACGTGTCGAACAGCGTACCGACCTGGACAAGCTGATCATCAACATCGAAACGAACGGCGTCATCACCCCGGAAGAGGCGATTCGCCAGTCGGCACGCGTGCTGGTTGACCAACTGAACGTGTTCGCTGCCCTGGAAGGCACGGAAGCGGCCGCCGAAGCGCCATCGCGCGCTCCGCTGGTCGATCCGATCCTGCTGCGTCCGGTCGACGACCTGGAACTGACGGTGCGTTCGGCAAACTGCCTGAAGGCAGAGAACATCTACTACATCGGCGACCTGATCCAGCGTTCGGAAAACGAACTGCTCAAGACGCCGAACCTGGGCCGCAAGTCGCTCAACGAAATCAAGGAAGTCCTTGCTTCGCGCGGTTTGACCCTGGGCATGAAGCTGGAAAACTGGCCTCCTGCCGGTCTGGAAAAGTAATTTGAAGTTGTAATACCACTATCCGGACAAGGGTGTCCGGATAGTTCAACCCTTATGAACCGGTCCGCGGTCATGCTTCATTGCATGAACGATCGAAGAACTGGAATATAAACACTCGAAAGGAACTACCATGCGTCACCGTCACGGCCTTCGCAAGCTGAACCGTACTTCGTCCCACCGCCTCGCCATGCTGCGCAACATGACCGTTTCCCTGCTGCGTCATGAAGCCATCAAGACCACCGTGCCAAAAGCAAAGGAACTGCGCCGCGTCATCGAGCCGATCCTGACCTTGGGCAAGACCGACACGCTGGCTAACAAGCGCCTGGCATTCGCCCGCCTGCGCGACCGCGAGATGGTCCTGAAGCTGTTCGCTGAACTGGGCCCACGTTACGCCAACCGTAACGGCGGCTACCTGCGCATCCTGAAAATGGGTTTCCGCGTGGGCGACAACGCGCCAATGGCGTATGTCGAGCTGCTGGACCGTCCGGAAGTCACCGAGATGGACGAAGCGCCGACCGCTGAGTAATCAGTCGTCATCGTTGTAAAAAAAGCCAGGCTCTGCCTGGCTTTTTTCATGCCGTTTCGGTTTGTCACGCTTCGAGGTGCGGCTGCAGCAGCTCCGCCAGCCACCCCATCAGGCGCTGGGCACGCCGGCTGAGGTGGGGCCGGCTCGCGTAGAGCAGGGTAACGGGCATCGGCGGCGCCCGGTAGCCCGGCAGGATGGCGACCAGCCTGCCCTGGGCCAGCAGGTCCGAGGCGCCCGCTTCGGGCACCTGGATGATGCCGAGGCCCGCCAGGCAGCTCGCCTGGTAGGCGTCGCTGTTATTGACCGAGACGGCGGCGGGCATCGCCAGCGTCCGGTGCAGCCCGTCTTCCACGTAATCGAACAAGGCCGTGCGCCCGCCCAGCGTGGCGGCGTAGTCGACCAGCTGGTGCTGCGCCAGATTGGCCAGCGTCTGGGGTGTGCCGCAGCGCGCCAGGTAGGCCGGACTGGCGCAATTGACCATCCTGAACTGCCCCAGGCGGCGCGCAACCAGGGTCGAATCGCTCAGCTCGCCCACCCGCATGATGCAATCGAAGCCTTCGGCCACCAGGTCGACGCGCCGGTCGGTGCTGCTCAGCTCGAGCTGCAGGCGCGGGTAGGCTTGCAGGAAAGCCGGCAACTGCGGGATCACGATATTGCGGGCCACCGCCAGCGGCAAGTCGACGCGCAGGCGCCCGGCGAGCTCGGCATCGGCCTGGAACATGGTCTGCAACTCGTCCATTTCATCGAGCAAGTCCCGGCTGCGTTCGTAGAAGGCGAGGCCGTCCTGCGTCATCTGCACCTTGCGCGTCGTGCGCTGCAGGAGGCGCGTACCGAGCGTCGCTTCGAGCTGGCGGATCGCGGCCGAGATCCAGGCCTTCGACAGGCCGAGGCTGTCCGCCGCCCTGGTAAAACTCGCCAGCTCGGCGACGCGCAGGTAGATCTGTAGGGTTTCAGGGTGAAGCATGTCTCAGCTCTGTTCAGTGTATGTGAACAGTGTATTCAGGTGTGGCTACTTTGTCTTCCTGGTCCAGACAAATACACTAGACCAATTCCAACTTTGCCTCCAACAGACAGCGCTCGGCCGCGCCGGCCAGCCGGAGGACATCGGGGGCGCCATCGCCAGCCTGCTGAGCGCCGACAGCGGCTGGATCAATGCCCAGCGGGTCGAAGCCTCGGGCGGCATGTTCGTCTGAACGCAAGAGCGGGGTTTGCCTGTAGAAGGATCGGCGCCGGTGTACTATGCTGCCTGCACGCCGCCGCACATCCGTTCTTAACAAGGAAGTCATGTCCCGCATCCTGTCGCCATTCCTCCGCCGATTCCGCCACGCCTGCATGCTCTTGCTGGCACTGGGCACGCTGCTGGCCGTGCCCAGCCAGGCTGCCGAAGAATTCCTCGACCCGGTGCTGGCCTTCAAGTTTTCCGCGCGCATGGACGGCGAGCGTACGGCGGTCGTCACCTACACGATCGCCGACGGCTACTACATGTACCGCGAACGGTTCAACTTTACGGCCACCGGCGCGAAGCTGGGCGAGCCGCAGATCCCGCCGGGCAAAGTGAAGTACGACCAGACCTTCGAAAAGAATGTCGAGACCTATAAAGGCGTGGTCACGATCCGCATTCCTGTCGAAAGCGGCGCCGCGTTCACCCTGAATGCGACCAGCCAGGGCTGCGCCGACGCCGGCCTGTGCTATCCGCCGCAGGAACACAGTGCGCGTCTGACGGCAGGCGGCGGCGCACCGGCACCAGCCATCCCGTTCGGCGTCAACGCGCAGGCACCGTCGACCATCCCGCTGTCGTCGACGCCGCTGAGCGAAGGACCCGCAAGCCCGCAGGCAGCCTCCACAGCGAATGCCCCGTCCGAGCTGGCCGGCATCGACGCCATCCTGCAAGGCGGCCGCCTGCTCGCCATCGTCCCCGCGTTCGCCTTGCTCGGCCTGGGCCTGGCATTTACTCCCTGCGTGCTGCCGATGGTGCCGATCCTGTCCTCGATTATCGTGGGCGAGGGCGGCAAAACGAAACGCTCGCGCGGCCTGATTTTATCGGTGACGTATTCGCTCGGAATGGCGATCGTCTACACGGCGCTGGGCGTTGCCGCCGGCCTGATCGGAGAAGGGCTGGCCGCCGCCCTGCAAAACCCCTGGGTGCTGGGGGCCTTCGCCGTGTTGATCGTGGCCATGGCGATGTCGATGTTCGGCTTCTACGAGCTGCAGGTGCCCGCTGCCCTGCAAAGCAAGCTGGCCGGTGCCTCGAACCGCCAGGCCTCGGGCAAGCTGGCCGGTGTGTTCGCCATGGGTGCGATCTCGGCCCTGATCGTCGGGCCCTGCGTGGCCGCGCCGCTGGCCGGGGCCCTGGTCTACATCAGCCAGACGCGCGACGTGCTCGTGGGCGGCGCCGCGCTGTTCTCGATGGCGGTCGGGATGAGCATTCCGCTGCTGCTGGTCGGCGTCTCGGCCGGCTCGCTCCTGCCGCGCGCGGGCGCCTGGATGGAAGCCGTGAAACGCTTCTTTGGCGTGCTGATGCTGGCCATGGCCCTGTGGCTGGTGTCGCCGGTATTGCCGCCCCTGGTGCAGATGGTCCTGTGGGCGGCGCTGCTGCTGGGCTACGGCGCGTATCTGGCAAGCCGGCGTGGGCATTGGGCGAACATCGCGTTTGGGGCCGTGTTCGGCATCCTGGGCGCGCTGCAGCTGGCCGGCCTCGCTACCGGCGGGCGCGATCCGCTGGCGCCGCTGGCGCACCTGACGGGCACGCCGCAACATGGACTGAGCTTCAAGCGCGTCAAGACCGTTGCCGATCTCGACGCCGTCCTTGCTGCCAACAGCGGCAAGACGGCCATGCTCGATTTTTACGCCGACTGGTGCGTCTCGTGCAAGGAGATGGAAAAGTTGACGTTTGTCGAGCCAAAGGTGCAGGCGAAGCTGACGAACACGCTGCTGCTGCAGGTCGACGTCACCGCTAACGATGCTGACGACAAGGCAATGCTCAAGCGTTTTGGATTGTTCGGGCCGCCAGGCATTATCTTCTTCGACAAGCAGGGCGCCGAGATCCCTGACAGCCGGGTAATCGGCTATCAGAACACCGGGAAATTTCTCGTCTCACTGCGCAAACTGGACTGACGCCGAGGGCATCAACAGCACACATTTCACCAAGCATAATTTCATTATGGAAATTATTGTCGCCACTTAAAATGCCCACGCACGCATGATCAGCGTCAGCTTCAGACGCATCCGGCCAGCCCTTGGCTGCCGATCGGTGTTTCGTGGGAGTGGTATCAGATGCAGCGGTATATCGTGGGCCTGGCCCTGGCAATAGCGGCGATGGGCGCAGCCGCGCAGGTGGAAGTCGAACAGCAGGCCAACAGGCTGACAGCCGCGCCGGTCCAGGACCTGCCCGCCGGCGTCACGACCGAACAGCACCCGCTCAAGCGCGCATTTCTCGCAAAGGGATCGGCCGCGCCCGCGCTGTTCCGTCCGAGCGACAACATGCCGGAAATCGTCAACGAAGACCTGCTGGGCGGGATGACGGCCTCGGGCAAGGTGCCGGGCAAGCTTGGGCAGTTCGCCGGCTACCCGCCGAAGCTGAAGGTACTGCCTTGCCCGACGGGATGCGAAGGCAAGGAGTACGAGCGCGCCGTTGCCGAATTTATCCGGGGCTACGCCGGCGACGGCAAGTTCTTCAAGGAGCGTGGCGAGATGATCGTGCAGGTGCGCTGGTTCCATGCGCGTCCCTTCTACATGCGCTCCGTACCGTATAGCGCTGACTTCTTCGGCGTCTCGTTCCTGCTCGAAGGCAAGCTGGTGTCGCTCAGCAAAAGGTCACTCGTCGGCCAATCGGACAAAGCACACGAGATGGCCCGCGATATCGGTGCACGCATGGGCTTTGAACTTGCGCTGACGCTCGGCGTCGGCGCAAAGCCAAGCTATCTGTTGAGTTCGAACAACGCCAGCATCGGTGTCCGCGGCAAGCTCGGGGCGGTGTCGACGGCCGTCAGCGGTGCGCTGGGCGTCGATGATGTGCGCTCGCGCATCGAGCCCGGTACCGAGGCGCATGCACACCTGATGCCCGCGATCGACGGTATCGCTCCGGGCGAAATCGCGCCCCTGACCGAAATGCACTATATCGACACCATCATGTTCTGAGCCGAGGGCGCGTCGCCCGCGCCGGCAGCGTGAAATGGCGGCCGCGGGAATGGGTCGCATGGGACAACACAAAAAAAGGGATGCCGCGGCATCCCTTTCCATATCAACTAAACCATTTAGCTTTGCATTGCCGCGCCACGCTGGCCGTGATGGCCGCCGTGCCCGCCGCGATGTCCGTGGTGCTTGCCGTTAGAGCCCATGGCACGGCTGTCGAACACCTGCTTCTGCTCCGGCGTCAGCACGGCGTACAGGTTGTTCAGGGCCGCCAGGCGCGCTTCCATGCGGGCGGTCCGCTGCTTCTGGCGCTCGATGCGCTGATGCATGCGCTGCGGCGCGGGCAGTGCGGCCAGCTGGGCGCGCTCGCCATGGCGTCCATCCATGCGCTGGGCCGGCTTGCCGGCGGCCAGGAAGGCGGCGAAGGCCGCTTCCTGCTGCGCCGTGATCTTCAGGTCGGCACGCAGCTTGGCGGCATGCCGGGCCTGGCGTTCGGCGCGCTTGGCCTGGCGCTCGGCCTGATGGGCAGCGCGCTGGTCGGCGCTGACGGCGTAGCCATGGCGGCCCTCCGGCGCCTGCACCGCAGCGGTCTGGGCGATGGCGGCGCCGGCGATGCCAAGGGCCGTCAAAGCGATGAAGAGCTTCTTGTGAAGGGTGTTCATGATGTCCTCAGGTGTGTGAGTCAGTCGGTTGTGTGCGGATTCTGCGTGCATCCACTGCTCGCTGCACAGGACCCATCATCGCCATAAAATGTAAGCGCAGCGTGTCCCCAGCCACGATCTTTGTATCAGTTTGTTTCCTTCGTTATTCCTTATACATACAGATACAAATGCGCTGTGCACGCCCTGTCTAAGCAAGGATAATTGCGGGCATGGACAATCCATCTACTATCCTCATCGTCGACGACGACCGCGACATCCGCCAGCTGCTGGCCGATTACCTCGAGTCGAACGGCTACCGCGCGCTCGCCGCCGCCGACGGCGTCGCCATGTGGAAGATCCTCGACGAGGCCCGTCCCGACCTGATCGTGCTCGACCTGAACCTGCCGGGAGACGACGGCCTGACCCTGTGCCGCAAATTGCGCGCCAGCTCTAGTTTGCCGGTGATCATGCTCACGGCCCGGAACGAGCCGCTCGACCGCATCCTGGGCCTGGAGATGGGCGCCGACGATTACCTGCCGAAACCGTTCGAGCCGCGCGAGCTGCTGGCGCGCATCCGCAGCGTGCTGCGCCGTTCGCACGCGATGCCGTCGAATGCGCCGGCCGAGAACGTCCAGCAGATGCGCTTTTCCGGCTGGACGCTCGACCTCACCGCGCGCCACCTGCTCAATCCCGACGGCATGGTCATCATGCTGTCCGGCGCCGAATTCCGCCTGCTGCGCGTATTTCTGGAGCACCCGAACCGCGTGCTCAACCGCGACCAGCTGCTCAACCTCACGCAGGGGCGCGACGCTGACCCCTTCGACCGCTCGATCGACATCCAGATCAGCCGACTGCGCCAGAAACTGGGTGAAGACGCGCGCATGCCGCAAATTATCAAAACCGTGCGCAACGGCGGCTATGTGCTGGCCGGCCAGGTGACCGTGGAGCCCGCAGCGTGAAAAAGTTCCTCGGCTCGATGACGGGCCGTGTCTTTGCGACCCTGCTCCTCGGTATCCTGATTTCCGCCGCGCTGACCCAGTGGCTGGCCGACGTCGAGCGCAAGCGCGTGCTCGAGCGGCAACGTGACCAGACCCTGATCGAACGCGCCGAACAACTGATCATGGCCACCGAAATCGTGCCGGCCACGACCCGGCGCGCCTACCTGGCGGTGGCGAACCGCCCCGGCCTGCAGCTCGAAGCGGGCCCGCCGCACACGCTGGCGCCGCAGCCGACCAATTTCACGAGGACCTTGTCCGAACGCCTGGGCAAGCAATACCGCATTTCCTCGGCCGCGATCGCGCCGGCGGCCTGCGCGCATCCGCCGCACATGCCGATGCTGTACGGCCTGCTCAGCGCCCAGTGGCGCGGCGCCTGCGAAAACGTGAACGTGCGCCTGCGCGATGGCGAACAATTGCACCTGTCCGTGCTGCCGCCGCGCACCCTGGTCGCGGCCGAGACCGATTACCGCGCCGTGCTGGCGCTGTTTTTTGTGAGCATCGCCATCCTGGCCTACCTGGTCGCGCGCATGACGACGCGTCCGCTCAAGCAGCTGGCGCAGGCCGCGCAAGACCTCGGCCACGACATCAACCGCGCCCCGCTCGCGCTGACGGGCGCGAGCGAAATCCGCCAGGCCAGCGCCGCCTTCAACGCCATGCAGGCGCGCATCCGCCAGTACATTTTCCAGAGAACGCAAATGCTGGCCGCTATCACCCACGACCTGCAGACCCCGCTAACGCGCATGCGCCTGCGCCTGGAAAAAGTGTCGGACCACGAACTCCAGGAACGCCTGATCGGCGACCTCTCGGCGATGCAGGCGATGGTGCGCGAAGGCCTCGACCTGGCGCGCAGCATGGACGCCACCGAAAGCATGCAGTTGCTCGACCTCGATTCGCTGCTCGCATCAAGCTGCGACGACGCCGCCGACGCCAGCCAGGCCGTCACGCTGGCCGGGCGCTCGGGCATGGCGGTGCTGGGCCGCCCGCTCGACCTGCGCCGCTGCCTCGGCAACCTGATCGACAATGCCGTGAAATATGGCCAGCAGGCGCAGGTGATGGCCGACCGCGTGAATGGCGCGGCGCGCATCCGCGTGCGCGACGCCGGTCCCGGCATTCCGCAATCGGAACTGAGCCGTGTCTTCGATCCCTTCTACCGCGTCGAGACCTCGCGTTCGCGCGAATCGGGCGGCACCGGCCTGGGCCTGACGATCGCCCGCAACATCGCCGAACAGCACGGCGGCAGCATCGCGCTGGCCAACCACCCCGAAGGCGGCCTCGAGGTCACGTTGATGCTGCCGGAATACTATCCAGGAAAATGACGCTGTCATATGCAACTGTCATACTGCTCGCATAATTAATCATTGATAAAGCCGCCGGCACGCGCGGCAAGGGACTCGAATGAAGAAGAACACGCTCGTAATCATCGCCATCGTCGTCGCTGCCGTTGCCGCCGGCGCCTGGACCATGAACCGGGGTGTTGACGCCGAAGCGCAAGGCGCGCAGGGCGGTCCGGGTGGCCGTGGCGGCGCCCAGCCGCCCACCACCGTCAATGTGGTCACCCCGACCCGCCAGGACGTCGGCGTCGACGTGGCGGCCAACGGCACCGTCACGCCGCAGCGCACCGTCGACCTGCGTCCGCAGACGACCAGCACGATTCGCACCGTCCACATCAAGGAAGGCCAGTTCGTGAAGGCCGGCCAGCTGATGTTCTCGCTCGACGACCGCGGCGACCGCGCCAGCGTGGCCCAGGCCGAAGCGGAAGTAGCGCGCGGCCGCGCCACGCTGGCCGACCTCGAGCGCCAGTACAAGCGCAGCCAGGAACTGGTTGCCCAGAAATTCCTCGCCCAGAGCGCGGTCGACACGCTGCGCAGCCAGGTCGAAGGCGCACGCGCCGCCCTGGCCGCGAACAACGCCGCCGTGCGCGCCAGCCAGGTCAGTGCCAGCTACACGACCATCCGCGCGCCGATGGCGGGCCGCGTCGGCGCCATCAACGTCTATCCGGGCAGCCTGGTGCAGCCGGCGACCTCGCTCGCCACCGTCACCCAGCTCGACCCGATCGACGTCGCGTTTACGCTGCCGGAATCGAGCCTGGGTTCGGTCCTGGCCGCACAGAAACAAGGCAAGGTCGCGGTCGAAGCGACCGTCGGCGGCGACGCCAAACCCGTTACCGGCGAACTGTCGTTTGTCGACAACACGGTCGACGCCACCAGCGGCACGATCCGCGTGAAAGCGCAGTTCGGCAACAGCGACGGCTTGCTGTGGCCCGGGCAATACGTGAACACGCGCGTGACCGTGCGCACGATCCCGGGCGCCGTGGTGATTCCGCAAAATGCGATTATCATCAACGCCCAGGGCACCTTCGTCTACGTGGTCGAGAAGGACGGCACCGCGCGCCAAGTGCCGATTGCCCGCCAGCATGCGTTCGGGCTGAATGCGGCCGTGACCGGCCTGACCGGTAGCGAGCAGGTCATTACCGAAGGCAAGCAGAACCTGCGTCCGGGCGGAAAAGTTCGCCTCGCGGCCGGTAGGCCGGCCCGCGGTAAGCCGCAAGGAACTCCCGCGGCAGGAAAGGATAAAGCGGCATGAACCTGTCCGAACTGTGTATCCGCCGCCCGGTGATGGTCGTGCTGCTGTCGATCAGCCTGGTGCTGGTCGGCGTGCTGGCCTACATGCACATCCCGGTCGCCGCGCTCCCCAGCTATAACACCCCGGTCATCAACGTCGGCGCCAACCTGCCGGGCGCCAGCCCCGAGACCATGGCCTCGTCGGTCGCGCTGCCGCTGGAAAAGCAGTTTTCGACGATTGCCGGCATCAAGCTCATTACCTCGACCAGTACCCAGGGCAATACCAACCTGACGCTGGAATTCGACACCTCGATCGATGTCGACAAGGCGGCGGTGGACGTCCAGGCGGCGCTGCTGGCCGCCCAGCGCCAGTTGCCGCTGGAAATGAACGACTTGCCGTCTTACCGCAAGGTCAATCCGGCCGACTCGCCGATCCTGTTCATGCACATGACGTCTCCGTCGATGAGCCTGTCGGAGCTGAACGATTACGCCGAAAACATGATTTCGCCGGCAATCTCGACCTTGCCGGGCATCGCCCAGGTGACGGTGAATGGCCAGAAGCGCTTCGCCGTGCGCGTGCGCGCCCGTTCCGACCTGATGAACGCGCGCAATATCTCGATGGACGAACTGGCGACCGCGCTGCGCGCCGCCAACTCGAACGCGCCGCTCGGCGTGCTCGACGGCCCGGCCCAGACCCTGACCATCCAGGGCGGCGCCCAGCTCATGAAGGCGGCCGATTTCGCCAAACTGATCGTCGCCACCCGCGACGGCTTGCCGGTGCGCCTGCAGGACGTGGCCCATGTCGAAGACAGCTACCAGTCAGTGAAAGCCGCCGGCAGCCTGAACGGCGAGCGCTCCATTGTCCTGATGGTGCAGCGCCAGCCGAACGCGAATACCGTGCAGGTGGTCGACTCGGTGCGCGCGCTGATGCCGAAATTCGAGCAGCAACTGCCGGCCTCGATCAAGATCCACCTGGTCAACGACCGCTCGATCTCGATCCGCGAAGCGATCCACGACGTCAACCTCACGCTGGCCGGCACCATCGTGCTGGTCATCCTGGTGATCTTCCTGTTCCTGCACCGCCTCACCGCGACCCTGATTCCCGCGGTGACGGTACCGATCTCGCTGCTCGGTGCGCTCTCGCTGCTGTATGCGTTCGGCTATAGCCTCGACAATATTTCGCTGCTCGGCATCACCTTGGCGGTCGGCCTGGTGGTCGACGACGCCATCGTGGTGCTGGAAAACATCGTGCGCCACATGGAGCTTGGTAAAAAACCCGTCCATGCGGCGCTGGTCGGTTCGCGCGAGATGGGCTTTACGATTATTTCGATCTCGATTTCACTGGTCGCCGTGTTCATCCCGATCTTCTTCATGCCGGGTGTGATCGGCTTGCTGTTCCGCGAATTCGCCGTCGTCGTCGGCCTGGCCGTGCTGGTCTCGGC
>JANNNC010000112.1:0-40516 GCA_031398335.1 Massilia sp. | reverse complement strand
TATTTCAACGGGTTGCCGTCCACGTAGGCATAACTATTGACGCCGCCTTGCAGCCCGATCGGGTCGGGCGTCAGGTAGCGGCCCAGCTCCGGATCGTAATAGCGTCGGTCGTTGTAATGCAGGCCGGTTTCGGCATCGAGGTATTGGCCAGGCAGGCGCAGGTTGAGCTGAAAACCCTGTTGCGCGCTCAGGCTGGCGAGCTTGCCGTAGGGGTGATAAGCCGCGCGCCAGAGCAGTTTGCCTTCGCGGTCGGTCGCCGCTTCCACCGCGCCGAGGTGATTGGTATGCAGGTAGGCAGTTGTATCTTTCCTCGAAAACCAGCCGGCGACGACCGTCCCCAGGTCGGCAACCGCCTGAGAAAACGGCGAGCGCCCCCGCTCGGCAGGGAGGGCGCCATTGCAGTCGATCACCGCCACCACCTGATCGGCCAGGTAGACATACTGTCGGGCGATCACACCGTCGGCAGAGAGCTCCGCGCGCAGTTTGCGGTCTTCGTACAGGTAGTGGCGAAGCGTGCCGCCGGTTTCCTTGCCCACCCGCAGGCCCCGGTGGTCGTAGCGGTATCGGGCCAGGACCTTGTTCCCCATATGAACCTCGCGCAGCTGGCCCGCGGCGTCCCACCGGTAGTTCCTCGTCCCGGCTGCGATGGGCTGGCCGGTCGGGTCGTACACGGGGGATGTGGTAGCCGTGTCGCCGAGCCAGCGCTGGCTGCCGGGTGCGTAACGTGTCGCACGCGTCGCGGCCGTGAGCTCATCCTGGCTGCTGATGTTCTGCTGCGCTAGCAGGCGGTTTCCGGCGCCGTCATACGCATAGCGGCTGACACGCTGGACGGGTGGTGTCCTGTTTGCCGTGAGCGCTGTGGCGCTGACGATCAGGCGGTTCTGGGCATCGTAGGCGTAGGTGCTTGTCCCGTCGTTTGCCTCCTGCAGGAGCAGGTTGCCCTCAAGGTCCCACAAATAGCGATGATCGAGCAGGGCGCCCGGGTCGCGTTTGTGCCCGAGCGCGCCCGGCAAGGCCGGCGTTGCCGGGGCCGATGCGTCCATTCCTCGCGCAGGTGCCGTAGCGGCTCGCCCGGCGCCGGTCAGGGCGGACAGGGCCAGCGTCATTCCATCTGCCGGGACCGTGTGCGCAGGTGCGCGATAGTCGACCCTGGCCAGCACGCCTTGCGCGCTGCGCTGGTAGCGTGCATGCACCCCGTTGCCATAGGTGGCGCTGCGCAAACCGACAATGTCGCGTTTCAGGTCCTTGACGATGACTTCGGGCGCTTGCAGCCCGCGCAGCCAGGACGTACGGATACGGTGGCGCTCGAGCGCGACAATTTGGCCCTGGCCATTGCGGCGGTATTCGAGCATGCTGCCGTCGGGAAGGGAAATGCCGGACAATCGCCCGCTCCGGTCGTAGGCGTATTCAGTCAGGCTGGTGACAGCCTTGCCGCCCGCCGGCGACAGCGTCACGGTTTTGGTGGTCACGCGTCCGGCGGCATCGTGGGTGTAGCGCTCCTGCTGACCGGGGTGATCGATCCCGGTCAGCAGGGTGCCTGTATAGGTCCAGGTCGTCACGCTTTGCCGCTGACCCATCGGTGCGCGCGGATCGGTCAGGGTCTGCCGGACGATACGCCCGGCCACGTCGTACGCATAGCTGGCCCAGCCGCCATTCGCATCGGTGCTCTGCACAAGCCGGTTGGCTGCGTCGTAGCGCCGGGTAACTGCGCCGCGGTCGGCGTTGCTGGTGGCGACGACACGCCCAAAATCATCGGTAAGCTGGTCTGTCGTCACGCCGCCGGGCGTGACGACGCGCGCGACTCGGCCCAGCGCATCGCGCTCGAGCCGCAGCGTCGTGTCGTACAGGCCGGCTTGCATCGTGTTGGCCGCCTCGGTTACCTGCGACAACTGACCTCTTTCGTCATAGCGCAAATTCCGTTGGCGACCCAGGGCGTCGGTGACCGCGCTCGGCAACCCGCTTTCATTCCAGTCGATGCGGCGTGTACCGCCGGTTTCATCGGCTACCCCGATCAGGCGTCCTGCGGTGTCGTACTGGAAGCGCCGGCCTTGACGGAAACTTGCCGACATCACGCTCTCCGCCAGCAGCTTGCCCTCGCTATCGAAGCGACGCGTCGCTGCGATGCCGATGTGCGAAGCCACCGATGTCCGGCGCCCGGCGCTGTCATAGTCGAAGCGCAGGGCAGGGCGATACCCATTTCCTGCATCGTCCCCGCTCTCGAGCAAGTTGCCGCTGCCATCGTAGCGAAAGCCCTGCCGGATGCCGCCGCGATTGACTCCTATGACTTGGTGACGCGCGTTGTACGCATAAGTGGATGCCTCGCCATCCGGTCTGAGCACCCCGGCGATGCGGCCAGCCGCGTCGTAGCGCACCTGGCTACGCAAATTGCCGGGCAGGGTGATGGCCAACACTGCGTTGCCGCGCGCATCCCATTCGAGCGCCGTGATATCGGCTGTTGCGGGCGTCGTGCCTAGCACGTTCGGCAGCGGGCCATCGATCGCGGTGAGCAGGCTGCGGCCGTTGACCAGGGTGTAGCCGTAGCGCGTGGTGCGGGAGAGGGCTTGCGGCGCTGCCTCGTCACCGGTGGCGGGAGCCCATCCGGACTCGGTGATGGCGAGCGGCTGGCCGTGCGCGTTGAATCGGTAGCGCGTCTGCATCTCGAGGCCAGGAACGACGCTTGGGCGCGCAATCAGATGGGGCCGCCGATTAGCGCCGACATACTCGTAACGCTCGAGCCAGTCGTACTGGAATGGCTTGCCGTGACGATAGCCGATCCGGCTGACGCGGGCAATCCGCCCCGCATCGTCGTATTCCGTCTGCATACCCGCCAGTGGCGTGGCGTCGGGCGTGAGGCGGATTGTCTCGAGCAGCCTGCCGGTGTCGTCGTAGCGATAGCGGACGTCGCTGTCGCCGCAGCTGGCGCAACCGGCGCCGCGCACTTCCAGCAACCTGTACTGCCCGGCCAGGATGGTGTGGCGGTAGACAGTTTTCTTCCCCAGGCTGTTGGTGACGACGGTCTGACCGGCTATACGGGTATCCAGCGTCACCTGCTCGACACCGGTACCGTCGGCCAGGGATGCGGGTTGCAGGGGCTTGCGATCGGCGCCGGTCTTCAGGCGCGCGGGCAGCCCGCGGACAGTGAGGTTGCCTTTGCCCTGATCGTCGTATCCGTAGGTAGCGATACGCCGGACGACTGGATTTCCCGCCGGTTCGCGGTCCTCCACGCTCATGCCTGTCAGCAGTGTCGGATGACGCGGGTCTTCGTAATGGTAACGCTGATGCCATTGGCCATCCGGCCCTTTGACACCGACCAGATTGGCCAGCACTTCTCTGCTCGAACCAGAGACACCTTTCGGCACCACACTTCCATATTCATATGCGATCCGACCCACTGGCGTGTCGATAAACTGCACGCCACGGAAGCGCCCGCCCGCGCGCGCCAATTCGCCCGAGAGGTAGTGCAGCCGCAGACTACGCCCCTGCGGATCGGTGACGCTCAGCAGCAGGCCTTTCGAGTCGTACTGCAAGGTCATGAATTCGCCCGTGGGAACCGTGATCTGCAGCAGCTTGCCAGCGGTACTGAAAGTCAAGATGCGGCCGTCGGCCCAGACCCAGCGGTATTCGTCGCCACGTGCGGTGCGCGTAATCCGCACCGTTCCCTGGGACGGTTCGGCAGTGCTGCACAGGCTAGGATCCTCTGGATCGCGCGCGAACATCACTCGGGAACCGTCGGCCTGCACGATCTGAATTGTCCGGCCCACCGCGTAAAGCTTGGTTTCATAGCTCAGTTTCCAGCCGCGGCCGACGATTCCGTTCGGATGCGTTGGCCGGCTGTACGCGCTGTTGTAATGTCGTACCAGTTCCAGCCCCAGCACGCCGGGCAATGGCGGCATGTCGACCTCTCGCTGGTACTTGTTGCCGCTAATGACATTAATTGGATTGCCGGCGCCGACGTCTACGCCGGCATTCGTTGCGCCGGTCGCAGGGCCCGGAGCTCCACAGGTGCCGCCGCCGGGCTGCGGGCCGCATGTTCCGGGCCCACCAGGCACGGAGGGCGGGGTGGTTCCTGGCGCGCAGCTCTGGATTGTCGGGTCACAGCTGCCTGGCAGTGGGATTTGGGCCATGCCGACCTCCAACTGCAGGTAACCTGCCACAAAGATGAGGGCGTGCGCTGCTATCCGTTTATGTGCGTACATTTTTATTTACCCGTTGTGCTTCGGATGCGTTGAAGGATCAAAGTTAATGCAGGCCGCCAAGTGCGGACGGGGCAAGTGTTAGCCCATGGGTGCCGGGCACGCTGGACAGCCGGGACCCTGCATGTTCTACAGAGATCGAGCGGAAGCTCGGCTATAGCAGCGGGTAGCGCTTCTGGGGATGACAGCCAGCAACTAATCGTTGAGCATTCAGCATTTTCGGTGAGGTCCGCTTGCGCCTTGGCAAGGGACGCAGAGATTTCGGCTCGAGAGTGGCCTCATACAACGGAACCAAGGCGCTTGCGAAAGCCATTGGTATTTTTTACGCCGGCGCTATAAAAGTTGAGTTATTTCCTCGCGCTGCACGGCTTTTCAATCAAGGAATAGAAGCACTTCAACACTGCATCGAGCGTTGCATCATCGCTCTTCTTAAAGGTGCCACGCGCATCGTCCCAACGGTGAACAGAGCGGTACTGATGGCAGCCATTGCCTATATGGCGTTTTCCTTCGTCGGTGCCTCCCGCGTACAGCCCCAAGACAAATGGCGCGCCCTGCTGCCTCGGGAATACCCGCCGGATATCGGTCAGGTCAACGCGGAATCTCGGTCAAGGCTCATTTGTGAACCCTTCGTCCAAGAATTCATATCCCTTCTTTCCGTTGAAAACAGGCTTCCAGCCGTTGGCCTGTCCCAGAGCCATCATTTCGTTCAAGGCATATGAATTCATGTTGGAATTGAGCGGATAAGGTACGGCCAATACCCCCCCGGTGGGTCATGCTGATTGCAGTGGGCATGGCGAGCGCCAGCTTCCCGGCCGGCTCGATGGTCAGGGTCCGGCTTGTGATCAGCCCGCGGCTGTCGTAGGCGGTGCTGGTAACGCGCTTTCCGTGGGTGTCGTTGATGCGCTGCTCCGTGACGTTCATACCCTGGTAGCGATATTCCAGCGTTTGTTCAGGCGTAATTGCGCCTGGCAGGAACCGCTGCAGGGCCTGCAGACGTCCGGCACTGTCCCAGCTGGCCTTCTGCACGGCGCCCCGCGGGTCGCGCATTTCCATGATGCGGCCGGCCGTGTCATAGCTTGCGATTTGCCAGCCTTGACCGGGATTGCGGATGGCCGTTACCCGCCCGAAGTCGTCCACCAGGCGCGTGGCGTGGGCTTGATTGGCGGCGAATTCCTGAATCATCGATTCGGCCGCAGTACCCATCGGCCCCCAGACGGCCCGCAACGCAGTTCCACCCTGCGGATCCGTCCAGGCGACGGGCCGGCTTGCGCTGTCGGTTTCGACGCGTGTCGCGCCCGGTTCCGCCGGTATCGCCGCGCCATGGCTGGCAACAGGCACCGTGGGGTCGGGCAATGCAGACTGCTCCGGTTTTACCGTGTTGCCGTCAGGCCGGACTATTGCGCTCAAGCGCCCGCTCAGGTCGAATCGGTAGCCGGTCACTTGGGTTAGCGCCGTACTGCCGGCGGCATTGACGATGCGTATTTCTTCCGGCCGGCCGCGCCAGTTATACCGCGTGGTTGTGGTGCGCACCAGCGTCCCGTCGCTGGTACGAACGACCGTCGGACGCCGCGCTGGGTCCCGTCCCAGTACTTCCGTAACCACATTGCCGGGCAGCGTGGTGCGGATCGCCAGCTTGGTCTGCGGGTGGTAATCGGTGAGCGTGATGTCGCTGTTGGCGGGGGCGGCGTTCTGCGCGGCATTCGGCAGCGGCCCGTCGACGACCGTCGGCTGGCCATATCGATTGTAGCGATACGACGTGGTACGGGTGATGGCGACGAAACCATTCTCGTCAGGCGAAGGCGCGAAGCCGCGCTCCGTCACCTCGACCGGCAAGCCGGCAGCGGCACCGGTTTCGCCGTAGCGCACCAAGGTCACATGTTCCTTGCCCGCTATAACGCTGGGCCGGCCGATCAATGATGGCTGTGTGCTCGATCCAACGTACACAAAGCGACGCTGCCAGTGCGAGGACACGCGCTTGCCGTTCCGGTAGATAGTGCGGGTTGCGCGCACCGTGCGTCCAAGACTGTCGAGTACAGCTTCGCTGGACGCAACAGCTTGTCCGTCCGCATCAAGGTGCGTGGTGCCTGTCACGCGGCCGTCCTGATCGTATTGATAGCGGACATTGGTTTCCCCGCGCCCGGCACAGCCAGCGCCACGCGCTTCAAGCAGGCGATATCCGGAGAGTGTTACGGTGTGGCGAAACACCGTCTTCTGGCCGCGACTGTTAGTGACGATGGTTTTGCCTCCGCGGCTGTGATCGAGCGTGACCTGGTCCAGGCCAGTGCCCGCTAGCAGAACTGCCGGCTGCGCCACGCTACCGCTGGCGGTGCGGGCCAGCGTAGCCGGCAGACCTCTGACCGAGAGATTTCCCTTCCCATTCGCATCATATCCATACGTTGCGATGCGTCGCCAGCGCGTTGGCGCAGTGTCGCCACCGGTCAGCTCGCTGATACCGGTGAGCAGTGTCGGAAAACGTGCGTCTTCATAGTGGTAAGTTCGTGCCCCAGCGGGCATGCTGACCTTGGCGAGGTTGGCGAGCACCATGGCGCTGTCGCCATCCGCGCCTTTTGGCATGGGGCTGCCGTAGCTGTACGCGAACCGGCCGACCGGGCTATCGATAGCCTGCACGCCACGGAAACGGCGGCTCGTGTTTTCCTTTTCCAGGTAATGCAGTCGCAAGCTGCGGCCCTGTGGGTCCGTAACGGTGCGAAGCAACCCGCGAGCATCGTATTGCAAAGTGACGAATTGCCCGCCGGGGGCAAGGATCTGAACCAGCTTGCCCTGCGGGTTAAAGGTGAGCTCGCGTCCGTTGGTCCAGCGCCAGGTGTATTCCTTGCCGCGGCGGGTTTGCACTTCCATGAGGCGACCGTCAGCGGGATTGGCGCTCGCACAGACGCCAGGGTTGTTCAGATCGCGCTGGAAAATCAGGCGTGTACCATCGGCCTGTATCACTTGGAATGAGGCGCCTGTCACATACAGCTCTGTCTCATATGACAATTTCCAACCGCGGCCAACCAGGTTGTTGGAGTGCTGGGGCCGGCTGAATGAGCTGTTGTAGTGACGAACGATTTCCAGCCCAAGGACGCCGGGCAGCGGTGCCATGTCGACTTCACGCTGGTATTTGTTACCGGTTACGATATTGATCGGATTACCCGCGCCGATGTTGGGGCCAGGAGAACTGTCGTTGGTTGCAGGGCCGTCACTGCCGCAAGTCGAACCACCGTTGCCCGGCCCACACGTGCCCGGTGGGGTCGGGGGAACGGAAGGCGGGCTGCCCGGGACACAACTGGTGTTGGGCGGGCAAGCTGGCGGCAATTCGAACCCCGGAATGCCAGCACGTACAGACGTGCTCAACAATAGGGTTCCCAAGAAGAAGCGGGTTGTTCTGGACAATATTTGCATCATGTAGGCAGGCTCGACTTCTGACTTTAGGATTTGGTCGGATAGCAACGACTACGCGCTCGCACTCATAATTCGTTGGTGCCTGGATCAGCCCCCTTGGCGGCGCAATCTGCATCTGGACCCTGCCCAATCGCAGATAGCTGCCAAGAAGATCTGGATAGGCAGTGCTAGCCGCTTATACCCGTGCATTTTTACTTAGTTGCTGTGTTTCGGATGCGCCGGGGATCGATGATGTTTCGGGTCGCCAAGTGCAGCCGGTGGCAGGTGCTAGCCCGCCGGCGCCGGACACACCGGACAGTCTGCGCCGCTGCATGGTCCGCCGGGATCGAGCGGAGGCTCATCTACCGGGGGCGCAGGTGGCCCTCCGGGCGACGGCGGCCAGCAGCTGATCGTTGCGCACTCAGGGGGCGGCAACCCGGGCGCCGTCGTGCCCGGCTCTGCCCCTGGACCGGGGTCAATCGGCGAACCGCCGTTGCCGGCGCCAGGCATCGACACCGGGTTGTCTTCAATCGGGTGTGAGTGCATCTGCATAGTCACGTGCGTCATCACCGGGATGCGGCCAGCCGCAACCAACTGGCTGTGGAAGGCATCCGTGCCGGGGTCGAGCCACGTCAGGTAGACCTTGTAAATGTTGGAGACGATGGGGACCTTCGGCTCGTAACCATGCGTGATCCGCAGCTTGATGATGTTGGCGTCCTGGATCGTTTGCCCCGACGCAGGCTTTGTTTCGGGGGATTTGAACGCCAAATTGCTGTTTGGGATAACTCGTTTCGCACCTGTCTTGAGGGCCGCTTGCAGTTCCGGGTCTGCGAAGTCGTCGAAACTTTCCTTGCTTGGGTTAAGTAGTTCGATTCGGACATTTCCGGCCAGGTCAGCTTGCGCCCGGCCAAGGGACTTGGCGATCTCTGCTGGCGACTGCCCGCCGCCATATAACGGCACCAACGCGTTCACGAACGCGCTCTGCACCTTTTCGAGGTTGGCGTTACCTACGCTTCCTGCCCGCGCAGCCATAAAGCTGGCGTGGTTTATCTGGTTCTTCGCAAAGAAAAGAAGACTGTATTGCAGGATCGCGAGGCCCAGCAGGGTGATAATCGGGCCAACCACAACGAACTCGACCATGGCAGAACCGCTTTCCAATATGCGCTGTCTGGCAGCACGCATCGGCATCCCTTGGCTAGACATTTGCCACCCAGTTAAGATGATCGCCTTGCATAATCAAATACCGGTCGATACTGCCGGCCGCCAGCTCCACAGTATGAGTCTGGCTGTGCTTGTTCGTTATTTCCACCCGACGATTAGCCACGCTCATCCTCCACGGCCGCAAGTTGCGGACACACTGCAAGACCCGGCCGTCATCGTCTACATATACGACGTCAATGGCATATCGCATGAACAGGCAATGCACGCTCGCGCATCGTCGGATTAGTAAGGCGTCGCCAGTAGGCAAGGGCGGAGCGAGCATGAGGCCCCTGAATCGTGCCCAAAAGCTGCGAGCCACGCGCAGCCGCAAATGGCAGACTCCGGCCCGGGTATGAAGCTGGGCGAATTCGAACACGCAACCGGGCGAGTGGGGTGTCATCGCTTGACTACAGCCCGGAGTTCATGAATTTCATCGCAATCGGAAAGAACAGTACGATGAAAGTACATGGGAAAATAAAGGCGATAAGCGGGAAGAGCATCTTTACCGGTGCCTCCATCGCCAGTTTCTCGGCACGTAAAAAGCGTTCGGAACGGCGCTGGTCAGCCTGCACCCTCAACACCGGGCCAAGATTCATCCCCATTTTTTCGGCCTGGATGACAGCGGTAATGAAACTGGTGATATTCGGCTCTGCAAGGCGCTCGGCCATACTGCGAAGCGAGTCCGCTCGCGCCTTGCCTGCGCGGATATCCCGCAACACGCGCTGGAACTCCTCGCGGAGAACACCTTTCGGACCTTTCGCTACCGCTTGGCCCATTGCCCCTTGCATGTTCAGGCCGGCCTCAACACACAAGGTGATAATGTCCAGGTAGAACGGAATCGACTTGAGCAGCTCGCTCTTGCGTCTTAACAGAACGTCGCGTAGCCATATATAGGGATATGCATACCCGCACAGACCGGCCACTGCGCTTACTTGCAGGTAGCGGACTATCGGAGTTCCCACGTCGTCGCCGGGTAAACCGAGCGCGCTTAGCGCCCACGAGGCGAGCGCTGCCAGAAAAAACCCGAAAGCGATGGACCCAGCGATGAACTGCGCAGGTGTCAGCGAGTAGTCAAGACCTGCCTTGCGCAGGCGTATCGTTAAATTTGCACAACTCTTTTCCAGTAAAAACGGTTCGATGAAATAGCTGATCCAATGAATGAGAAACCATACGAGCCGAAATCCGAGAGGTGGCGAGTCTTTGTATTGCCTGTCTTCAGCAGGAATTTTTGCGACCCGATGGGTAACAATCCACGCGAACAGAGCGACGGATAGGCCAACGGCGATAGCAAACAGGGCTACGGCCCAAGTGCTTTGTTGAACAAGTAGCGGCTGCATGATGGCTCCGATGACAGAATCGCCCGGGTTAGAATCGCTTCGTTTCAAACATCGATGGCAATGATCTTCCGGATTACGTAAATTCCCATAAACTCCAGAAATGCGAGAGCAACCAATGCCGCCCACCCCATGTGTGTAGTCCAGAGTAACGCCATTGCATGGGGTTCCATGCGTTGGAGTATCAGCAGCAGCACGACAGGAAGCAGTCCCACGACCCACGCTTGAAGTTTGCCTTGGGCCGTCAGGGCACGAATCTTCCCTTCCATCTGCAACCGGCTACGGATGGTGTTTGACGTACGCTCCAGCGTTTCTGCGAGTCCGCCGCCGGTTTCCGCCGCAATTCGCATAGCCGACACTACCAGGGCGGTCGTTTGCGTCGGCATTCGGCGCGACAGGTTGTTCAGGCTTTGTTCGAGCGTGACCCCTAGCTTCTGCTCGCGCAGCATCAATGAGAACTCTTGCCCAAGCGGGGCCGGTGCTTCCGCGACTAACTGTGAAATGGCGGAGCTGAGGCCGGCACCCGCGCGCAGCCCGCCGGATAACATCATTAACGCGTCAGGCAGTTGTTCCTCAAAGCGCAGACGGCGCCGTGCCCGCATCAACCGAAAAAGCAGTCTCGGCAGGAAAGCCATTGCGAGAAAAACAGGCAGCGCGAGCAGAATGCTTCCGGTAACGAGCCAAGCAACGATTCCGCCCAATGCCATGCACGCAAGATTTGCTAGAAAGAGTTTCCTGCCATCGATAAACAAGAAAAACTCTTGCACTTGGAATTGTGCCCGCTCAGTGAACCTGTTTTTGTAAGCGGAAATTGCATGAGTGCCGACCTCGACCACAAACCAAGCCAGTAATGCGACCGAGACGGCTATGACGGTAGTGATGATTGCAACAGTGCTGGTGCCTTCGTCCATTCCCAACCTCACTTCCTGGCCTGGAACTGCTCATGGGCGAGAAAGTCCTCGTCCAGCGATGGTTCTTGCCCGTGCGGCTTAAAAATGGTCATATCAAGGTCGGCCCCTGCCGCGCGAAGCTCTTCGTAAAATGTCGGAACCAAGCCGCACGCCGAGAAATAACCTGGTACCTTGCCCGTGCCGGGCACAGTCGCGTTGCCGTAGCCCTTGCTAACGAACTTGAAGATCTCTTGCAGTTGGATCTTCCCACTCTCAATCCCGGTCACTTCCGTAATACTCGTGACTTTCCTGGAACCACAGGAGAAACGGGACTGCTGCACCACGAGGTCGACGGCCGAGCAAATTTGTTCGCGAATTGCTGTCAGAGGCAGATCCATGCCGGCCATTAAGACCATCGTTTCGAGACGGGCCAGTCCGTCGCGTGGCGTGTTAGCGTGGAGCGTGGTCAGCGAGCCTTCGTGGCCAGTATTCATTGCTTGCAGCATGTCGAGTGCTTCAGCTCCGCGACACTCGCCCACGACGATTCGGTCTGGGCGCATCCTCAAGGTGTTCTTGACAAGGTCACGAATGTGAACGGCACCTTTTCCTTCGACATTCGGCGGACGCGACTCCAGACTGATCAAGTGTTCATGACGGAGCTTGAGTTCTGCGGCGTCCTCGACAGTGATCACTCGCTCATGTGGCGGGATGAAGTTCGAAAGGATGTTGAGTAAGGTCGTCTTGCCCGAGCCGGTTCCTCCCGAAACAATAATATTCTTTCGGGCGCTGACACAAACATCCAGAAATCTCGCCATCGCCGGGCTTATTGCATCGAACCGTACCAAATCCTCCGCATCAAGCTTGCGCTTTGAAAACTTTCGAATCGTGAGGGCGGGACCTTTAAGCGCCAGCGGAGCGATGATGGCATTGACCCGCGACCCATCTTTCAGCCGTGCGTCTACCATCGGCGAGGACTCGTCGATTCGACGGCCCAAGGGTGCGACGATACGTTCGATGACACCAAGGACTGCGCGATCCCCCGTGAACGTCAGCGGGTATTTTTGCAAACGGCCGTTCCGCTCTATATAAATCTCGTCAAAGCGGTTGACCATGATTTCTGTAACGCTTTCATCGTCCAGTAATTCTTCCAACGGGCCAAGGCCAACCGCCTCATTCAACACCTGCTTGCACAGCAGTTCCCGGTCCAGCGCAAGCGGAATGTCTACATCGTGCTCCAGCAAGATCCTATTGATGAGCGTGAGCGTTTCTTTGCGGAGTTGCTCATCTGTCATGCTGGACACATCTTGGCGGCGCAAATCCATTGTCTCGAGTAGCTTGGAGTGGATGCGCTTGCGCCATTCGAACTCCAGTTCCTTGCGCCTGGGATCAGGCGCCACAATAAGTGCAAAGCCATTTGCTGACTGCGTTGATCGCTGTCCTCGCATTACCGATGGGTCGGCCAAGGCAGCGGCTTGCGCCCGGCGTACCTCGTCCTGTCTGCGTTCGGCGAACTCCCGCGACGCCCGAATTTCTTCTGTGGCCAGCTGATTGCGATAAGCGGCAGTAGTTGACCGCGAAGTGGGCGAGGCCGCTTGCACTACACCTGTCGCCGTAGCAATTTCTGAAACGCGGAGCTTGAATGGACCGATTGTGATCAAATCGTCCTTCGATATGGGGCCGTGCTGGGACTCGACGCGCTCCGCGTTAACAGACACGCCCGCGAAGGTACCCAAGTCCTCCACGAATACGCCCGCCGGAGTCCTGAATAGTCGCGCGTGCTCTTTTCCGAGGCGCCAACTGTCCAAACGAATCTCGTTCTCCGCGCCCTTTCCGATGATGCACTCGTCCGGCACCTGTACCAGACGCTGCGTACCGTCGGGAGCATTAATCTCCACTTGCAGCATGGTCGCCTGTCCTCATTGTTGTGATGAAATTTTGGGTGCCCGCGGAGGGGCGGCATTGAAGTCAGCTGCCTTGCTGCCGGGCTGGAGCGGGTCGCTCAGGTACGGAGTTCGTCCCAGCTGCGCGCCGAGCTGCTCGGTCGCACGTTCAATCCGATCCACTAGCCCAGCGCTGCGGCTACTGACCACAGTCGGCGTCACGAACACCACAAGCTCCGTCTCTTTGTTCTGGAACCGTTTTGAACGGAACAGGGCTCCCAGGACGGGGATGTCCCCGAGCACGGGCAGCTTGTCGGTATCCGTACTCGTGCTGCGCTGTAACAGTCCTGACAGCATGATTGTTTCTCCGTTCCTTACATTGAATTCTGTCTTGGTCCTGCGGGTGAGGAGAGCGGGGCCAGCAGTCGTCGTAATCGATGCATCGAGGGAACTTACTTCTGAATCGACGACGGCACGTATGACCCCGTTGGTACCGACCTTTGGCTCGATATCGAGCCTGATCCCATATGGCTTGAACTGAACAGTGACGCCGTTGACAGTCGCGACCGAATACGGGAACTCTCCTCCAGCAAGGAAACTCGCGCGGTATCCGCTGCGTGTGGAGAGCTGTGGCTCGGCAAGTATGCTTGCCTTACCTGACTGTTCAAGCAGGTTCAGCTGGGCGTTCAGGCCCATATTAATTCCGGTCAGAATCGACAGCGACGATGGAAACGGCGGTATCCCTGCGCCGATCGGCGAGATTGGAGGACTACCCGAAGGGCCGAGCGGCGCAGTAATGTTGTAATCGTTTTGATTGCCGCGTCCTGTTGGTCTCCACACTGCGCCGACTGCCGCGCCACCGGTTGCACTCCATTTCAGGCCGAGCTCACGCAACTCCGTCTTCGGAAACTCGACCACCTTCACATCCATCATCACCATCTGCTCCCACCCGATCGGGCTGGTGAAGTTGATGATTTGGGAATACCGCTTCGCCAATTCCGCTATCTTGTCGCGATCGGCGTCGGAAAGCTCTTCCCCTTCCACAATTACTTTATCCCCGACAACTGAGACCGTGGCATTGCGAATTTTGCTAAGGAAAGCGGACACCTCTCGTGCAATTCGCGCTGTATCACCCTGCGCCACGGTGACTTTGATCCGCTGATGGCGCCCGTCTCGATGCCAAAGAAACAGGGTGGACGTACCTACTCCATTTGCGAACATGATTACCTGATCGGCATCCAGTGCAGAGGCAGTGACGACCTGGCCACTGCCGACCGCGATCCTGGCGACCCCAGGAGCTTGAAACACACGAGACTCGCCGACGAACATTTCGATTTCCGGTATCGCCGATTGATCTCCCTGTTCCCGAACCGGCTCGTAAGCTCCCTGAACCTTGTTCGTCATTCGACTGATGGCAGGGGGGCCGCCAACGGAAGTGACTTGCGAACGTGGAGGGGTGCCGTCAGCCCCGGCGGCTCGCGAAGACAGACCTGCAGAACTAGGGCTGCCGTTGGCTGAGCTTATGTACGAAAATGTTGCGGCAAACAACACCAGCGCTCCCACCCATCTTGGCCGACCTGCAACTGCAAGTTCCTGGCGGGGATGACGCTGGATGACAGTCTTAAGCATTCAATTCTCCCATGTTGTGGAGATACGTCCCTGCGTTTGCTTACGCTTAACGAGGGAGGAGGGCAGCTTGGCTGGGTGCGATTTCCGGGAGCACGGCGTGCGAGCGGGCAGGGTCTGGCTCATTGGAGACGGCTGCCGGTAGCTTGACTGCGTCGGGTGAAAGCCGGAAGAGATTTCCGCCATAGATAACAGGTACAGTGCGGCTAACCCGGCGTAATCGACCAGGCTGCGACGGTGACACCTCTTCGCGCGTTTTGCCGATTAGCTGGTTGTCTTGTGGATTGCGCAATAGCGCAGTAAGTTTGCCAACCTCGCGCGCCACAATGAGGCTCTGCGCCTGTTGCGGTGTCGTGTCCAAAGTTACGGTAGAAAACTGCCGGCGTTCGCCGCTTTTGGGATCATCGACTGATCGCTGACCGGTCGCCATCACCAATACGCTCTGAAGCAGCGGGAATGTGGAGGGACGGCCAGCCCGGTCGACAGTGGCAATGAGGTCGATCGTGTCGCCCGGCTCGAGCATTCCTGAGATTGAATTGATCTCGTCCACCGCGACCGTAATGGCACGGTGGCCAGGCTCGACGCGCGCCGAAAACGTCGGCACTTTTTGCGTCTCCATGAGGGCCCAAAGAATCATCTCGCCACTCTTAATCGGGTAAGCGATAACTTGCCCAGCAACACGATCAAACTGATCGGGCGTCACGGCGCCTGAGTGCGCAAATTCCACGGGGACTTCGCGAATTGCGGCGTTGGCAGCTGACAGTTTTGCGCCTTTTGGAATGTCTTCCTTGGCGACCACAACAGCAGTCATTGCCCCTTTCGCCCGCGCTTCAATCTCGTTTATTTGATCTGTAAGATAGCTGCGTGCCGCGAAAGCAGCGACGCCGCCGATGCTGATGGCGACACCGAAAATAATCCACGTTTTGTTCGGCCTGAACTGTTGAAGCCATCGTAGGAAGTCGAATTTCATTGTTTATCCCGGCAGAGAAATGGAATGACTGACGTTTTGATACGCTCGCTTAAACGCGTCGAGCACGATCTGCACTGTCGTCCGTGCTTTGTCCGGGCTAGCAGGATCGTCGCGGATTGGGTAAAACAAGGCAAAGGCCAGGGCGGCACAAACCACCAAATATTCCAGCATGGCCTGGCCACGCTGCCGTTGAGTCCGCCGGACACATCCCTTGAGCGTGGTCATTTGTAGGAAGCCATGTCGTTAATCACGTTGACCTGAACGACGGTTCGGCCTGTGGTATCTCGCCCGATCACGGCGATTGCCTCCTTGCTGTCGCCATTGAAAATGAAGACGGTTCCGTTCGACAGTTGCGTTACACCCCGCTGTAACATCGACTCCGGTGCTTTCGCCTGAAACTGTAAAGCCAGTCCGTCTTCCCTCATGAGTTCAAGGATACGGTCGCGGTTGACGTCTTCATGGTACGTATTCGACAAGACGTAATATCGACTCTGCTTGCCCCCGTCGGTGGACTGCAGCTCCGTAACGAGTTCAGATCCTGGCGGCAGTCGGGATAGCAAACGTTCTGTTGCCGCCTTCTTGGTATGGCGACCGTAGTAAGCCGCATGCAAGTGCGCAATCGTCACAATGCCGCTCGTACCATGCGGCTCAGGCGACAACCGGACGGTGATATAGTGCTGGCCTTCTGCCCTGCCCAGGACAATGGCTGAACCTAGTTTGTTTTCCACAACGGTTTTGCCGAGACGCTCCCGAAACCAGTTGGCGGTCTCGCCTTGAGTTGTCTTCGCAAAGAATCTTTGAACCCGTAACGGGATGCCGTTCACCGTCATTTGATCTCCGACGGCATACGCTACGGCGTCTTTGGGGATTGGGACACTTGGCCATGCTGAAGCAGCTGCATTGGTGTCTGCCAAAAGCAAGGCCAGTGTGCTGGTCAAAAATAGTGCGGTAAGACGGGGAGGCCGCCGATTCCAGAAGCGTTTGAGCATTTTGGCTACCTACGCCGGTCTGCGGGCACCACGTCCCGCCAGAACTCTAGTTCACCGAGCTTCGGCCCCCGGGTGCATCGCCCCTTGAAGCAACTGGGGCTCTCGACAATGACGACCGCAGCGTCCACCAGCGGGGCGACAGGCTTCAGCATTTTTCCAGGAAATAGCGCGATCTTGTCGATCCTTTCTTCCACTTGCTGCGGATCCTTTGCTCCCCACGGTTCGACCAACAAACTCGTCTGGCGGTTCATCGTTAGATTAAGGTTTTTGAATTGTGCGAAAGTTTTTGTGTACCCGTCTGTTTGGTCAGAAAAATTGTCTAGGACCACCGTGACGTTTGCCCGATAGATACCGCGTGCACTCAGTCCCAGCGCATCGCTCATGCCGGTCGCCCCTTTAAACGGATCGCCGTCCGAGGCGTTTGTAAATCCGGCGTCGTGGTCGCCGGCAGTGCCGCCGCCAAAGCTCACCAGGACGTCGTGTCCAAAGTTCTTGATGAGCGGGGCGCCGCTTTGGTTTCGCCAAAACAGATTCTGATGTGCCTTAAAATTGCCGGCCGCGTCATTCGTCTTGATCGGCGCATCCGAATTACTGAAGAACCTGCGTTGCACCTCCTGTGCCAGCTGACCGGAAGGTTTCCAGGTGCTTGCCGTTCCACTCCTTGTAGTCGCCTCAAAAGCAACATATCTGCTCGCCATCTGTACCGCATGGGCTATGTCCTGATACTTGGCAATCACAGGAATCAATAGGAAAAGCGGCACCAGAGCTAGCGCCAGCACTATGAACTCTGTCAGGGCTTGGCCAGGCACTCTCCGGCCACGGCGTGCAACGTTTAACTGCACGACTACTCGACCGTTCATTTCCGGCCCTTTATTGAAGGGCTAAGGGTAAAGCCAGGCTGGGCGTAGGGCAAAAAAACCGCTTGGGAGACGTTGGCGTCAAGCTTTGCGCTTACCGCTTTCATTTTGAATCCATACTTGGAGTCAAAGTCGAGCAACATTCCCGCTGCCGCTTCGTGCCCAACTTCTCGGCTCGAAATAAACGAACCTTTCCTGGTGTAACAGGCCGTTCCGCCACCGGGCGCCGCAGGCTGGTCCCAAACCTCGCATTCGAGACCGAGAATCACCCTGGTTTTTCCAGTGGCCGTTTTTGATGACGCTAAAGCACTCTGGATGCTAGCGACAGCGGCCGCCATACGAGGATCGCGTGCCAGCTGCTTTAGTGCTTCGTCGCCTCCCGAGGCAGCATCGGGACGGTTTCGGCGCGTCAGAGCACTTGCGTGTCCATCTGCAGAGAAGGATCCCTTGGCAGTTCTTGATGTTAGATCGACATCGCAGGCACCCTTGCTTGAAATTAGGTCAGCGGTGCGTGAAACGTTTTCCATCAGGCTACAGTCTGCTGGATTCAGACCATACCCTATGACTGTTGAGTAACGTATGCTGCGGTTTTCCGCATAATAGATATCCTCACGTGAGCTCAGCAGATAATCCGGCCAGTCGGTCTGTGGTCGGACGGATCGCCCGGCAGTCTGGTACCGCTCTACGCAGGCATCGACCGCTTCTTTGAGTTGTGCGAGGCGAACTTTGTTCGATGGATTACCTTCGAGGTATCCTTGCAGCCGGACATGATGTACTCGCACCAAGTTGCTGCCGGCAGCTGACTGCTCGTGCGGCATTAACGCTTTAAGTAACTTTTCTTCAGCCGGCGTTGCCGCACTTATCGGCTCACAGCAAAACAACAGCCAAAGGAGACTGAAATTTTTCGAATTATGTTTCATTTAGACCCGCCTTGTTTAGCAATGGCTGCAGCAAGCGAAGCTGGTGAATTCGTAACGAGATGTACCTGCCAAAATGGATTAAACAGGCTGGGAAGCTCCTGGTGGCCGTCGAGGCGTTTTTCCGGGCGGTCAAAAAATACTTCCGCGGTCGCAACGGCGGCCATTATGCCTCCCGCTTCCTTCCCGTCAAAGACGGCCAATTTTCCACGCGGTTTAACCAAGGAGCGACCAGCAGATGTACGCGCCTGTTCCCTTGATCTCATTAACCTCACCGAAAACCGCATAGTCGGCCCGTAATTGCCATCGGCCGGTAAACGTTCAAGCGCCTTTTTTGAAAGATCAAGGAACGACGGAACGCCGCTGTAATTCCAGTTACTGCTAGACGAAGAACCGCTTTTAGCTGAACGGTTTCCTTTGCCGAGGTCGTAACGTCTCGTCGTTCTACAACGTGGTATCCCGAAGCGGATACGCAGACTTTCTACCGTCAACGATGCTTCGTCATTTGCACGCCATTCGTCGAATCCAACAAGGCGAGTTCCGCCTTCCCGAACGGCAGCGCCCCTGGGCGGGACACAGAAAGGCCAAAGAGAGCGAGAGGACCAGGAGCGGTCGGGAACGAATTCATCGCGATTGACTGCCTCCAACTCAGCTTCCCTAAACCTGGTGCGATCGTTACCAGAGTACCGCGAGATAAACGTTCCGCTCTCAAATAACGTGAAATCGTCGACGAGGGGAACCGGGTCGACCTGAACTGAACCGTCGTTTTGATAGTTTGCATCCGCAATCTCCTGCATTAACTTAAACTTTGCTTGAGGCTGGAGCATTGCAGCGAACATAGTGGCCTGTGAAAGCTGTAAGTTCAATTTTGCCGCTTCGGAAGTTGCAACTGCGATGGCTCCCACCCCATCTATTCCCTGCTTGGCGTAATTTACGGCAGCTTGGCCCGGGGGCCACGTCAACGCGACGCACAACGGCAGGTATTCAATCAAGGTGAGGGCCGCTGGCAGCGAGTATTGGGGGGCATAGCAATTTAAGGGAGGAACGCCCATTACGTGTCCTTGGGCATAATCAATCCAAGACGAGACGCTGACCATTTGGGCAATCAGTACTTCATTCGCCAAGAGCGCGCGATTGGTATATGCGGCAAAATTAAGCGCTCGCGCATGCAAAACGCCGTTGCTGTAGGCCACTGCATCTGCGGTGTTAACCAGTTTCGTTTTTTCGCTCGAAAGCTGCGCGGTGTTAAACAAAAAGAACATGGCCACGAACGCTATCGTCAAAACAAAAAGGCCGTAGATGAGGGCCTGCCCCCTTTGCAGGGCAGGCAGACCTCGATGACGTTCGAATTTTTTTCTAGACATCGTTGTCACGCCGGGTTGCTGAGATTGACTATGCGCCGTTTCCGTATCAACCACCACCGCCAGCACCGCCACTGCCAGCGCCTCCAGTTGCCTTACCTTTCTGGTTCCCGTAGGTCGAAAGGGTGGTGTCCTGGCCGGCAGCAGTGCTTGCAGCTGACGCGGCTTTCCCCGCTTCTGCAATAGCAGTGCTTCCATCCTGGCCTGCTACCTCTTGGGCTATACCGGCTGTCTGATTACGGACTGTTTTGCCGAACAGTTGGTATACGGCAATTGCTGCCACAGCGATAAGGGCAACGATGATTATGTATTCGGTCATACCCTGACCCGAGAATTTGTTTCTAAACATGCGGCTTTGCATTTAGGACCTCCGTTGATGGGCGAGTATTTTCATTTTGCAACTTTCACGGGAGGTCAGTGATGATTCGTGTCAACTATTTTCCAAATGGGAATTTCATTGGCATCTTTGCTTGAATATGGGCACGCTATGGGGACGGTGACAGGACTGCGATCCTAAGCTGGCAGAAATACGGCGGTTGACACCTCCAGCTGTGCAGTGCGCTGCGTCCTATTGCAGACGAGCCGATTCGCGGTTGCGACCTGTAGGTGCGCCTTAGCAGCGCCCTGGCAACGCACGGTGCGCCGTAAGATCCGTTGGCACACTGGGTCACTGGCTCCAGGGGGCGTCTTGTCCGCGATCCGGCGAGCCTGTACAGAGTTGCCCGCTGTCGATGGCGATTACGCATGCTGCCGTACAAAAGACGAGGGACGAGGTGGCGTTGTTGACGGTTGACCGGTACAACGAATTACCACCGTCGAGCGTGAAATTCGACGCGCAGTTGCAACCGCCGCACGGGAGCCGCACCTTGGGTGCGCCGCGTACCGTGAGACTCGTCGGTGGCGCGCCAACTTGTGCAGATGATTAGTTCCGATCCGTAGAAAGAGTGCGCTCAGGCTAGGCGTGCTGACGTCTACAGCGTCTCAGGGCGCTGCGCCAGCCTCGAGTGTTAGCCCAGCGGATGGGCTTTCCCTTGTAGGTAAAGACTCGGTCTGCGTGTTTGCCAAGCTGGCGCTGCAGGACACTGACGGCCAGGTCGTTCAGCGAGATGTGCAGGTCGTCGCCGTTCTTGACGTCTTCGCCATGCACTCAAGCCGTCCTGCGTACAAGATCGACCTGCGGCCAACACAGGCCCGTCACGTTGCCCTGTCGAAGCCCGGTCGCCAGCGCGAACACCACCATCGTGTTCCGGCAGCTCCGTAAGCAACGCCTTAGCTTGGTCCGGCGTGATCCAGCGCACCCGCCTCTTCGCCTCGCGGTACAGCTGGAACTTTGGCGCCTTCTCGATCCACTTCCACTCGTCGCAGGCCCTGCGCAGGATCGCGCGGATGAGGGCTGGATGGCGGTTGGCGGTCGCAGCACTGGCCTGAGAGCGCTTGTGCGCCCCGAGCCACCCTCCGGCCACAACTACCCGCGTGTAGATAGCCTGCATGCCAAGCGGGCAGCGGAACTGGTGGAAGAAGAAATGATTGAGCGCACCGGCCACGCCCTTGCGATACGCGGCGGCGGCAATCTGCCCGGTATCGTTGATGGCGCGCGGGTCGCGGATATCCCAGCCCGACGCCGGATCGATCAGCGCATTCAGGCTCTGCATCCGCTTGCCCCGGTAAATAAAGCCAGACAGTTGATTGCTGGCGCCGACGACATGGCCGTAGTTGTTGATGCCGGAACCCGCGCTCGAGCGGTCCTCGGTCGTGGCCGGACGGCCGTCGATGTCGTCCAGGCGGCCATGGGTGTAGATGAAGGCGACGCGGTTGCGGAACCCCGTCGGCACCGACATGTAGCCGGTGATCTGGCCACGGTCGTTGATGGCTTCTCCGCCATTGGGAATCCAGCCGAAGTCGCCCAGGTCGCGTATTTCTCCTTTGGCCCAGGTGGTGGCACGCAGCGGCTGGTCGGGGAACATGAGCGGCCCGGATTCGCCCGTGACCTGGTTGCGGTTGTGGAGCGCCCGGGCGGAGTTCAGGGTGACCGGTTCTTCGGAGCGCAGGTGGCCGACGGTGAATGTTCCCGAGGGGGCGCGCAGGTAGCCGCGCGCGCCGTCCGGGAAGTCGGGCGCGGCGCCGGTCGCGCTGATGTAGCCGGCATTGTTGATGTCGGTGCAGGTGGTGACCCTGCCGCGAATGGCGCCGATGTCGCGCTGCGTCCCGTTGGCGTGGATGAAGCCTGCTGCTGGCCGCCCCGGGTGGTCCAGTAGCCGGGCACCTCGCCGCTGTCGTTGATGGCCGCGGCGGTGCTCGACCTGCCGCCCAGCGTGCCCAGGTCGACCATGCCCGTTCCGCGGTTGAGGAAGGCGCGGGTGCAGACAGCGCTGATCCGGTAGGTGCCGGCAACGATGCGTGCATTATTTTCTCCAGAAGGTAAATGGCGCCCGGGGCGCCGGTGTGTGCATGCTCATTGACCTTGTTGTCCGGCGTCGGCCTCCCGCTTGCCGGCTTCCTCATCGGGCGCGGGCGCCGTCACGGCGCTGGGACGGATCAGGTCGAGGCGCACCGCGTACTGCACGCCATTGCGGAAAGCGGTGGCCGCGATCTGCCCGGCATCGTTGAGGGCCTCCGGACGTGAGATGTCCCAGCCCAGCTTCGGATCGATCAGCGCGTTCAGGCTCTGCATCCGCCTGCCGCGATAGATGAAGCCGGACAGGTGGTTGCTGGTGCCGACGATATCGCCGCAGTTGTTGATGCCGGTGCCGGCGCTGTCGCGTTCCTCGGTGACAGGACGGCGGTCGATGTCGACCAGGCGGCCATTGCTGTACACGAAGGCGACGCGGTCGCGGAAGCCTTCCTGCACCGCGGCGAAGCCCGTGACCTTGCCGCCGTCGTTGATCGCCGTGCCCGCGTTCGGGGTGTCGCCCAGGTCGCCCAGGTCGCGGATGACGCCTTTGCTCCAGATGAAGGCGCGCAGGGGCTGGTTGGGGAAGGTGAGCGGACCGGACTCGCCGGCGATCTGGTTGCGGTTGTTCAGCGCCAGGGCGTGGGTGAGGGTCGGTTCGTCGAAGGGCAGCTTGCCGATGTCGGCGAACTTGCCGTTGGGTGCGCGCAGGAAGCTGCGCGAGCCGTCCAGCCCCGCCGCGGCGCCGATCGCGCTGACATACCCGGCATTGTTGATGTCGGTGTAGGTGGTGAACCTGCCGGGAACCACGCCGATGTCGCGCTGTTTGCCATACGCGTAGATGAAGCCGCGCTGCTGGCCGCCGGCGGTGGTCCAGTTGCCGAGCACTTCGCCTTTGTCGTTGATGGCGACGGCATTGCTGGACCTGCCGCCCAGCGTGCCCAGGTCGACCAGGCCCTTGCCGCGGTTGAGGAATCCGTGGGTGGAGGTGGGGCTGAACGGATAGGTGCCGACCACAACCCCGGCACCGTTGATGTCGGTGGCCGCGCTGTTGGCGGGTCCGACCACAGTCACGCGGTACTCGGGGTAGGCCCAGGCGGCGTTCGCCACGGCCATGGTCAAGGACAGCAGGAACAGGGATAAACGTTTTTGCGCTTGCATGACAATCTCCAGAAGTCGACGACGGCGGGGCAGGGCGATGGCGCCCGCCGTCTGCTCAAGCCCGCCACCAGGGCAGCATGCATTCATGAACCGCGTGCAAGTTGTTGCCCGGTAGGCAAATCCTTCATCCAATTCTTTCGCGTTCGCATCATAATCTCCTTAAGAAACAAGGGCTTGCGCGAGGATGGTGCAGGCCCGACGATCAAGGTACGCCACCGATGAGCGGCCTGTTTGTCGCTGCACAATGCAAACGGGGTGCGGCGGGCAGCGGATGCCGAATCGATCAGCAGGGGCGCCGATTTGAGCAAGAAAGCGTGCTGGTGCGCACCAAATAGGTGCAAATTCCCTGCTGCTGAAACAGCGTGTCCAGCGAGCCGACGGCCGGAGCTTGAGCTTGCACAGCAATTTTCGTCTGCTAGACTGATTTGCAACATCGCGTTTTTTTCCGCCTTGCCGATGTACTGATGCGGGAGGACAATATGAACCACATGGAACGGGTCAGGCGCGTGCGCTCGATGCTGCGGCAACTGTCTCCAGGCGGCGACCTTGAAGCGGTGCCGATCCCGACGCTTGAACAAGTCGCGGCGGCGGAGGCGCTCGACCTCCCCGATACGCCGCACACGGTGACCGGCATCCGGCTCGGCTACGACGATGCCCTGGCGGGGGTGCGCAAGCTCAGGGAGCAGCGCGACAGCGAAGTCAGCCTCGAAGAAATGCTCAGCGTCGAGGCGATCGTGCTGGCGTATGACCGTCCCGCCTTTTTCGTCCGCGCCGACACCTACGACCAGGTCGGCGGGGTCTGGTCCGGACTCGATACCTCCGACGTGCGCGGCCGCATCAACCCGCTGCTCGGCGCGGTCGGCCGCATCGAGCTGCCGAACATGGTCAGCGTGCCGTATGGCGGCACCGGCTTCCTGGTCGGCCCCTCGCTCCTGATGACCAACCGCCACGTGGCGCGCCTGTTCGCCGAGGGCCTCGGCGCGAAGCGGCTGCTGTACCGCCCCGGCGACGCCCTGGTCGATTTCGAATGCGAATACGGCAGCCTGCCGGAGAACGCCTCGCCGTTCACCATCGAGCAGGTGCTCCTGATCCATCCGTACTGGGACATGGCCCTGGTGCGGGTGTCCGGCCTGCCGGGCTCGTACCGGCCCTTGACGCTGTCGGTGGGCGCTCCCGAAGACCTGGTCGGGCGCGACATGGTCGCCATCGGCTATCCGGCGCGCGATCCGCGCAACGACCTGGCGCTGCAGGACCGCATTTTCGGCGGCGTCTACAACGTCAAGCGATTGCAGCCGGGCAAGGTTCGCCCGCGCCGCCGCGTGCACAGTTTCGAGCACGAGGTCGAGGCCATGGTCCATGACAACTCGGCCCTGGGCGGCAACTCGGGCTCGGCCGTGATCGACGTCGCCAGCGGCTGCGTGGTGGGACTGCATTTCGCCGGCGAATACCTGAAGGCGAACTACGCGGTGCCGAGCTACGAGCTGGCACGCGACCGGCGCGTCATCGATGCCGGCGTCCACTTCGACGGCAAGCTGGCCGTCACCGACCAGTGGCAGCACGCCTGGACCATGGCCGATGGCGGGGAGGCGGCGCTGCCCGCCGCACCTTACCCGGTGGACCTTCCCGGCGCCGACGCGCAGTCCGCTTCTCCCATGCCCTTGCCGGTACCGCAGGCGTCGATCGACGCCGGGGTGCTCCAGGTTCCGATCACCCTGCGCATCGATCTCGCGGCTGCGGAACTGCACGCCACGCCGGCGTTGGCGACAGTGACCGGGCCGGCCCCCGGCGCGCGCCGCATCTCGATGCGCGCGCTGCAGGAAATGGTGCGCAATCCCGATATCGACGACGCCGCGCTGCGCCCATACTTCGTGTTCGACCCCGCGCTGTCGCGCCCCTTCGCGCCGGCCGTGATCCCGAATTCCGCGCTGGTCGACGTGGCCGTGCCGGCCGACATGGTCGAAGGGGCGATGATGATGTCCTGGGCGACGGGCCTGAGCCGCCTGCGCCGGCAAGAAAAATTCAAGGCCCGCATGCTGTTTGGCGACCGGCGGCCGGTGCTGGTGTCCGAAGGCGACTCCTGGTTCCAGTTCCCGCTGCTGCTGGAAGACGTGGTCGACCATTTGCAGGGCGACTTCAACGTCTGGAGCGTCGACGCCGCCGGCGACACGCTGCAGAACATGGTGCATGACAATGCCAAGTACCTGGAAGCCCTGCGCCGCAACGCCGGCAAGGTGCGCGCCTTTCTCTTTTCCGGCGGCGGTAACGACGTCATCGGCGAGGACGCGCGCGGCGACCCGGTGATCGCGCAGATATTGAAACGCTTCGAGGAGGGCCGGCCGCGTGGTACCTCGACACGCCGGCCGTCGAACAGAAATTCCGCTTCGTCGAGGATTGCCTGCGGCGCGTGTTCGACAACGTGGCGCGCGAATTTCCCGGCCTGCCGATCGTCTGCCATGGCTACGACTACGCCATTCCCGGCGGCGCGCCCGGCGACCAGCGCAACCCCGCCTGGGCCGCCGTCGACAAATGGCTGGGCCGGCCGATGCGCGAGCAGTTGCGCATCCACGACCACGCCTTGCAGGCGCAGATCGTGCACGTCCTGATCGACCGCCTGAACGCACTCCAGCGGCGCCTGTGCGGCAACGGCAATCCGGCCAGCCAGTACCCGAATGCCTGGCACGTCGACCTGCGCCGCGTCGTCGCCGGGCGCTGGGCCGACGAACTGCATCCGACCGACGCCGGTTTTGGCGCGGTGGCCGGGCAGTTCGCGGCGACGCTGCGCCAGGCCCTGCCCGACGGGGCCCACGAGGGGACGCACAAACACGCGCCGCTGGGCGCCCTGGAACAGGAGCGCACGCCGAACCTGGGCGACGATGCCGAGGCGGCGCTGGCCGACGCGCAGGACATGACCGAAGCCGTGGCCGACTGGCGCGTGGCGACCTGCCTGACGGCGCTGCGCGACAAGATCAATGCGCTGGCGCCGCGCAGGAGCCGCGCGGCCGACGGCACCATCGGCGACGCCATGCACCGTACGCGCAGCTCGGACCACAATCCCTGGGTCGAGGACGGGCGCCTGGGCGTGGTCACGGCGATCGACATCACCGACGACCCGGGCAAGGGCTGCAGCGCCGAAAAGCTGGCCCGCTCGCTGCAGGCCATGCGCGACCCGCGCGTCAAGTACGTCATCTGGAACCGCCGCATCATGAATGCGCGCGCCATCGACGGCGCCGCCCCCTGGGAGTGGCGCAGCTACAACGGCGCCAATCCGCATAAATCGCACCTGCACCTGTCGGTCAGGCCCGAGAAGGCCAGCTTCGATTCGGGCGCCGAATGGCAGGTCACGGTCTAGGCTTGTCCCGACAATCTGGATTGCAGTGACAATAGGAGAGTTTTACCCACCCCGTATGCTGTCACAATGGCGCCTCGATCAGTTCCGCATGACACCGAAGTGAACACCATGGAAATCAATGCGCTCACGGGCGAGTTCGTGCGCGCGCCCACGGAAGCGGCCTTCCTCGCGCACAAGCAAGCCCAGACCCGCGCGCTGCTGGGCTTTACGCTCACCTTCTGCACCGTGTTTTACCTCGGCTTTTTTGCCACCGACGTCGCCGCGCTCGGCTGGGGGCCGGACACGCTGGCGCTGCTGGCCGCGCGCATCGGCGTGGCCCTCACGGCGGGCACCTGCGCCTGGCTGGCCTACCGTTGCTCCTTGCCGGTGCGCGCCACGCGCCTGGCGGCATCGCTGTCGGAAAGCGTGGCGCTGGCCAGCTTCATGTTCATCAGCGTGCTGCGCCCGGCCGAGTTCCACTGGCATGCGATGTCGCTGGCCATCATGCTGGTGGTGGTCTACCTGTACATCCCGAACCGCCTGCGCTATGCGGCGGCCCTGGCGGTGGCGGCAACGCTTGCCTTTCTCGTGCTGGCCGACGAGTACGGCCGCATGTCGGCCGCCGACAAATTCACGATGGGCATGCTGCTGGTGCTGGTCAACACCTTCGGGTTTCTCGCCGCGCGCCGCTTCAACCACGTGTCGCGCGCGGAGTTCTGCTCCTGGTCGGTGCTGAAGGATGCGGCCGAACGCGATCACCTGACCGGCTGCTTCAACCGCCGCTACCTGCACGAGCAGCTGATGGGCGGGCAGTGGGCGGGCGCCGCGCCCGACACCGACAGCCTGAGCGTGGTCCTGTGCGACATCGATCACTTCAAGCACATCAACGACACCCACGGCCATGGCGACGGCGACATGGTCTTGCGGGGCTTTGCCCGCATCCTGCAGGCCGCCTGCCGGGACGGCCTCGACAGCGTGGTGCGCTATGGTGGCGAAGAATTCCTGATCATCCTGCCGGGCACCGACCTGGCTGGCGCCATCCACCTGGCCGAGCGCCTGCGCCTCACCTTTGCCGCCACCGAAGTCGTGTCGAACGACGGCGCCGCGCGCCTGCGCGCCACGGCCAGCTTCGGTGTTGCCACCGTCGGGCTCGCCCAGCTGGCGTCGGATGCACCGCTGCGGCACCTGATCGCGGCCGCCGACGAGCTGATGTACCAGGCCAAGCGCAATGGGCGTGACCGCATCGAATCGCTGCAGCTGGCGTAGCGCGTCGCCTGGCGTTTCGCGATACGTACGGAACGCGGAACTCGAGCTGCGCGGCCCTGACCGCCATCAGGTATTCGGCAGCAAGGTCAGCACGCCATGCCGGTCGAGCGCATAGCGCTGCAGGTCGCTGGCCAGGAACAGGTTGCCTTCGTAGGCCGAGCGCGCCTCGGCTTCCAGCGCGTCCATCGACGGGCCATTGCCGGCCTGCTGGTAGCGCGGGCTGAAGTGGGTCAGGACCAGGTTCGGCACGCCTGCGCCGTGCGCGAACGCGGCGGTGGCGCGGGCCGAGCTGTGCTGCGGGCCGGGGCCGACTTTCTGCAGCACCTCTTCGGTATAGGTCGCTTCGTGCACCAGCACGTGGGCGTCGCGCGCCTGTTCGGCCAGCAGGGACGGGGTGTCGTTGTCGCCGGCGACGATGACCTTGCGCTGGCGACGTCCCGGCAACAGGTAATCGGCGCTGCGCGCCACGCGGCAGTCGGGCAGGCCGATGTCTTCGCCGCGCTGGAGCTGGCCCCAGCCGGGGCCGGACGTGATCCCGTCGCGCTCGAGCTTGGCCGTGTCGAGCCGCCGCTCGATGCTTTTTTCGGTGAACGCGAAGGCGTACGAGGGCACGCGGTGCGACAGTTCCGCCGCTTCCACGCGAAAGTCGGGCAGGGTGGCGAGCGTCCAGCCGGGTTCGACGGAGACGAACTCGACGGGATACGGCAGGCGCAATTCCGTGCTCTCCATCACGCCGCGCACGAAGCGCTCGACCGCGGGCGGGCCGGCGATCAGGAGCGGTTCCGTGCGGCCCAGCAGGCCGGCGCTGGCCAGCAGTCCCGGCACGCCATAACAGTGGTCGCCATGGATGTGGGTAATGAAAATCGCCCGCAAGCTCATCGGCGAGAAATTCGTGCGCAGGATGCGGTGCTGCGTGCCTTCGCCGCAGTCGACCAGGTACCAGTGCTTCGATCCGGTGGCGCGCAGCGCCAGGCCGGATACGTTGCGTGCGCGGCTAGGCGTGCCGGAAGAGGTGCCGAGAAATTGCAATTCCATTGAAATGCCCCTTGTTTCTCGATTATCCGTCAACCCGGCGAACGCGGCGGACAATTGCCGAGTGCAAGATCGGCCGCGCCGATGACAGGAAATTTCACTAACTTGCCTCGGGAGAAATAATATTTCAACAATATCTTCTTGGGACAATGCCTACAAACAACGGGTGGTGGATCAGTGCCTGTGATGCAAATAGCGCGACTATAAAACTTGCTGCATAATTTCTCGTCAACATTCTGCAAGCCCGCCTACCGTGCCGGGTGTTCCCGGCCAACGCCTTCCCGAGCAACTTTTTCTCTGCGCCCCACGCGCGATGCCGGCGCCTGCCTCGGCGCCAGCGTCCTGCGCCGCCTCGTGGTATTCCTGGCCGTTGCGCTGCCGCTGGTCTGGCTGTTCGTCGGCTACGAGCGCGCCCAGCTCGGCCCTGTCGCCGAGCGCCCAGGGCATCGTCGACGCCAACGGTACGCTGCTGCCGTTCGACCGCAAGGTCTTCCTCGCGATGGCGCATCCGGAAGACACCGCCGCCGTGCTGCACGCGCTCGACGCCCACCTGGGCGGCGCCACGCCCGACTACACCGCCGAATACCGCACCCGCCTGGGCAAGTACAACTGGCGCTGGATCCTGGCGCGCGGGCAGGTGGCCGAGCGCAATAAAGCCGGCGAGCCGCTGCGCATCGCCGGCACCGTGGCCGACATCGATGCCTGCAAATTGCAGGAAGAGCAGAGCCGCCACCTGGCGCACCACGACATCCTGACCGGCGTGCCGAACCGCCTGCTGTGCGGCGACCGCCTGCACCCGGCCTTGCTGGCCGCCCAGCGCGAAGAGCACCGCATGGCGCTCATCTTCTTCGTGCTCTTGCCGCGCGTAGCAGGCACTGGCGACGCAAGAAAGGTGGCAGAAGATATTTTGCGCGCGCTGAACCGGCCATTCATGACCGAGGGTTTCAGCCTGAGCATCTCGGCCAGCCTGGGCGTGGCCGTGTATCCGGATTGCGCGCTGGACGCCGACAGCCTGCTGCGCTGCGCCGACGCCGGGATGTACGCGGCCAAGCTGCACGGCCGCGGCCGCGTGGCCGCGCACGCAGGCAGCGAGCGCGGCCCGGTTGACCTGCGGGAGTTCATGCGCGAAGCCGCCTGACGCCGCGCGCCGGCGCTATCCGGGCCGCACGTTCGCGATCACGAAACCGCTGGCCGGCAGCGCCGGCATGCGCTCGAGGCTGACCGTCAGGTCCTGCGGCGGCACGTCGTAATCGATGGCGCCGGCCAGCAGGCGCAGCGCCGATTTGGTGAGCTCGACGGCGATCGTTTCGCCGGGGCAGCGCTGACCCTGACCCGGCTCGCCGCCGCCTTGGCGCCCCTCGAAGCGTTCCGGACGGAAGAGATCGCCATCCGGCCAGGTGCCCTGGTGGTGATTCGTGCCGTAGACGTCGAGCAAGACCCAGTCATCCTTGTCGAATAACATGCCGTTCCAGGTGAAGGCGTGGTTCGCGCGGCCGCCAATGGCCGGGAAGAACGGGTAATAGCGCCGCACTTCCTCGACGAACAGCGTCAGGTCGGCAGCGTCGCGGCCCGCCAGGCGCGCGCACCAATCGGGATGCTCGTGCATGGCCAGCGCGCCGAAGACGATATGGCGCGCCACCGCCACCACCGGGCGCAGCACGTCCAGCAGCTCGATCGCGGCGTCCGCCGTCGACAGCACCTCGCCATTGGTGTCGGCATGGAAGGCGATCGCGGCCAGCGGACTATCGGGTTCCGTCGGGCGTCCGGCGCGCACCGCCGCGATATGGCCGTGCGCCCATTCCCGGGTGTGGCGTCCCAGCGCCGTGCCCAGCCACTTGCGCGGCCCGACGGCACCGGCGCCGTCGATCATGGCCGAGAATTCCGCCGTGCGCAGTACCTCTTCCTCGACGCTCGCCAGCGGCACGCCGGCCCAGGCACAGGCGGCGCGGCACAGGACCGCCTGCGCTTCCTGCAGCAAGACCACGCTGCGCTGGCGCGGCCAGCGCTCGAAGCGGCTGCGCCACTCGCGCTCGGCCAGGTCCACCAGACGGGCGCGCGCTGCAGGGGACTGCAAGGAGAGCAGCATCGCCTTGCGCACCTGCTGCATTTCGCCGTCGAGCTCTTGCGTGCTGCCATGGTCCTGCAGCAGGGCCAATGTGCTCGCCGGGATGGCGCGTTTGCGGGTAAAACGGCCCGGCTGGTAAAACATGCGCGCCGCGGCCTCGCCGCGCACGCAGACCACGCGGCGCAGCATCAGGCGCGTGGCGAAGATGTCCGAGCCGAGCGCGTCGCAGCGCTTGCCGATAAAGCGATAGCCCTCGCCGAGCAGCGCGGTGGTGTTGTCGAAGCCGGGCGCCTGCGGAATGGCGCGGTGCACGGGCAGGGCGGTGGATGGCGCGTTCATGGGTGGTCTCCTGTTGATCGGAGTGTGCCAGAGGGGAGGTGTTCCGAATGTGCGTTGGCGCGCGTACGGCGGGCTTGTCGCGATTTGCATACAACGCGGGTTGGCGGGATAATGCCCGTCACTTAAGGCCACAAATTCGGCATCAGGCAGCCCGTCTTGCGCGGCGTCAGTCGCGCGCCATGGCGGCGCGGGAACCGCAGCGGCGCCAGGACGTTCCAAGAGTGATACGCCATCATCGCGGCATTTCCGGAGGCATTATGAGTCGCTACCGCAAGCGCTTGCCCCAGCTCGACGGCCGGTTGTTCCTGGCCGACGCCGGGCTGGAAACGATGCTCTCCTTCCAGCAAGGTTTTACCTTGCCCTCGTTCGCCTCCTTCCTGCTGCTGCAGGATGCGCGCGGGCGCGAGGCCTTGACACAGTATTTCAAAGGCTTCGCCCGCCTGGCACAGTCCCGCCGCACCGGACTGGTGCTGGAAACGCCCACCTGGCGCGCCAACCCCGACTGGGGACAGGCGCTGGGCTACAACGCGCTGGCGCTGGCCGATGTCAACCGCGACGCCGTGGCGCTGCTGGCCGATGTGCGGGCGGCCTACGATTCTCCCGCCACGCCGATCGTCATCAGCGGCAACCTGGGGCCGCGCGGCGACGGTTATCGGGCCGACCGCCGCATGAACGCCACCGCCGCGCGCGACTATCACCTGGCGCAGATCGCCACCTTTTCCGGCACCGAGGCCGACATGGTGTCGGCCTTCACGATGACCTGTCCCGAGGAGGCGATCGGCATCGTCGACGCGGCGGCCTCCTGCGAGATGCCAGTCGTCATTTCGTTCACGCTGGAAACCGATGGCCGCCTGCCGTCCGGCGACGCGCTGGCCGACGCCATCCTGCGCACCGATGCCGAGACGGGCAGCTACGCCGCCTATTACATGGTCAATTGCGTGCATCCGACCCATCTCGCGCCGGCGCTGGCGCACCACGGCCCCTGGCGCGAGCGCCTGCACGGCCTGCGCGCGAACGCCTCGCGCCTGAGCCATACCGAACTCGACGAGGCGACCGAACTCGACGATGGCGACCCGGAAGCGCTGGGAGAGGAATACCTGGCGCTGCACCATCTCTTGCCGCGCATGAATGTGGTCGGCGGCTGCTGCGGCACGGACCAGCGCCATGTCGAGTCGATCGCGCGCCATCTGGCCGCGCGACCCGCCCGTGTGGGGCCGCCGTAAGAGCCTCTAACAAGACCGCCATGGCTGCGTTGCATCGTCTCGCCGTACTGGCGTACTGTCTTCGCCGATGCGCCTTGCCCTGACGGTCTTGTTAAAGGCTCTGAGCTAGTGCGTGGCCGGCGCTGAAGGCGGCAAGGCCGCATTCGCCTGCGCGGTCGCGCGCGGCAGGTAGATGCTGATGGTCGTACCGGCGCCGAGCACGCTGGCAATCCGGATGTGGCCGCCGCTCTGGCGCACGAAGCCGTGCGCCATCGACAGGCCGAGTCCCGTTCCCTTGCCTTCGGGCTTGGTCGTGAAGAACGGTTCGAAGGCGCGCTCCATCACTTCCGGCGGCATGCCTTCGCCGCTGTCGGAGACGGCAATGCGCACGTAGTCGCCGGGCGTGAGTTCAGGGTCGAGCGCCGCGGCGGCGCTGTCGACACCGAGGTTGTCGAGCGCGATCGTCACGCTGCCCTTGCCGCCCATGGCGTCGCGCGCATTGATGACGAGGTTCAGCAGCACGTTTTCCAGCTGGTTGGGGTCGACCAGCGTGTGCCACAGGTCGGCGCCGCGCGCGAGGTCGACCTGCACCGCTTCGCCGGCGGCGCGCTGTAGCAGGCTGTCCATGCGCTCGAACAGGCGGCCGATGTCGACCAAGCTCGGGTGCAGCGGCTGGCGCCGCGCGAAAGCCAGCAGTTGCGCCGACAGTTTCGTGCCGCGATCGACCGCGTCGAGGATGCCGCGCAGGCGTTTTTCGAACTTGTCGCTGCTGGGGCCGGATTTCAGCATCAGCTGCACGTTGGCGCTGATGATGTGCAGGATATTGTTGAAGTCGTGGGTCACGCCGCCGGTGAGCTTGCCCACCGCCTCGAGCTTTTGCGAGCGCGCCAGCGCCGTGCGCGTTTCGTCCAGGCGCAGCTGGCGCAAGCGCTCGCGCGCCTCGGCTTCGCGGCGCGGCGTGATGTCGCGCAGGAAAGCGCTGGCGCCACGGCCGACCTCGGCGGGAAGGGCGGCGGCGACGATCTCGACAGGCACCAGGCGGCCGTCGCGGTGGCGCACCATGACCTCGGCCGGCTCGCCGGCCACCAGCGGCCGGCCCTGCGGCAGCGGGGCGGCATCGTGGTGCCCGGCGCCGCCCGGGTGTGCGCCGCTGTCGTTGTCGAAGGCGGCAAACTGCGCGAAGCCGTGCTCGCCCGGCATGCGCTGCCCCGGCGCCGCCAGCAGGTCGCCGACGTCGCGCCCGAGCGCCTCATCGCGCGTCCAGCCGAACTGCTGGACGGCGCGTGGGTTCCAGTCGGTGATGCACCCCTGTGCGTCGACGGCGATGAAGGCGTCGTAGGTGTTTTGCAGGATCCGGTCCATGCGCAGGCGTTCGGCGTCGATGCGTTCGTAGGACTGGCGCAGTTCGAGCGTCATGGCGCGCGCCAGCTGCATGGCGCGGCGCCGTTCCGTCGCCAGGAGCCAGACCACCACGCTCAACAGGGCGCCGAGGCAGATGCCGGTGACGGCAATCACGTGCGGGCGGCGGCGGTCGAGGCGCGCTTCGAAAGAGGGAGAAGAGGCGATGTCGATCAGCCAGGGGCGGCCGGAAATGGTTGCGGGCAGGGTGCGGCGCAGCAGCGGCTGGCGCCAGGCGACGGCGTCCTGCGAGCGAAACAGCAAGGCGTCCGGATCGGGACGCGCGCCGTCGTAGATGGCCACCTCCAGGTCGGCCTCGTGGGCGCCGCCGATGCCGCGCATCAGGTCGGCCATCCGGAACGGGGCGTACACCCAGCCGACGATGGCGGCGCGGCGCTGGCCGACGCTGGTAATCGGCGCGCCCTGGCGGTACACCGGCCCGTACATCAGGAAGCCGGGCTGGGCGTTGCGTCCTTCCTGCACCAGCACCACCTTGCCCGAGAGGGCGGCCGCGCCGCTGTCGCGCGCCGCTTCCCTCGCCGCGCGGCGCACCGGTTCGCTGTACATGTCGAAGCCGAAGGCGCGCAGGTTGCTGCCGGTAAAAGGCTCGATATGGGTGATCGAGGTGGCGAACTCGCCGGCAGGCCGTGGATGGACGGCGTAGCTGCGGAAACCCTGCGCCCGCAGCGCCGCCTCGTGCTCGGCCAGGCGCGTGCGCGGGACGATGCGGGCGATGCCGAGCGCCTGGATGCCGGGAAAATGCTCCTGCAGGTTCTGGGTCTGGAAATAGTCGGCGAAGTCGCGCCGGCCGATGTCGACGCTGCCGCGCAGGAAGCCGCGCGTGCCGCGCAGCACCTGCTCGTAGACGGCCATCCGGCGCGCCGTCGTGTTGACCAGGTCGCGCGTGCGGTACTCGAATTGAAAGGCGAGGTCGGCGGTGGCATCGCTGCGCGCGCTGTTCCACGCGCCCCAGGTCAGCAGGAGCGACAGCAGCAAGACCAGGCCGGCGAGTATCAGGGGTCCCCACCCCCGGCGGGCAGGCGCGCCGGAAATGGGGATGGTCTCGTCGGGTTCTGGACGCGGCATGTAGTCGGGGGCGGGTACGGCCGCAGGGCGGCGGGAATGATCGGAACCCCGGCACGGGCGCCGGGGACTCTCAGGATACGCGGCTAAGCAGTCCGCGGGCGCACGGATGCGCAGGGGGCAGCCTGCCGGGCCCGCGGTTTTGTTTGTATTATTCAATATCTGCAATGCTACAATCGCCCGCCGCCTCCATTCGCTTCCATGATGTCCATTCCCCCGATCCTGCGCCGCCACTGGCTGCCCTGCGCGTTCATCGGCGCCTTCCTGCTTTCTGTCTTGTGGGGCGCGCTGGCGCCGCTGCGCACGCCCAGCCAGGAACGCAGTTTTACTTTTCCCGCCCCGGGCGGGTCCATGGCCGCGCGGCGTGCACCGGCGCTGCCGCGCGAGGTGCGCCTGACGCTGGGCGTGCAGGATGTCCTGCTGCTGCGCAATCTCGATCGCAAACCCCACGTGTTCGGTCCGCTACAATTGCTGCCCGGCCAGGAATTTCGCCTGCCGTTCGAGTATGCAGGCAGCTATCCGTATGCCTGCCCGGATGTCGCGGGGGGCACGCTGACGGTGCGCGTGGTGCGCCTGCCGGACCCGGGCTGGGAGCGCTTGCGCTGGCGCCTGGTGGCGCTGGGCCAGGGCTTGCGCACGCTGCCGCTGGAGGCGCCGCAGGGCTGATTTCATCTGGCCAATTTATCCTGATTTGTTGATCAGAGAACGGGCCGCGCCGGCCGGGGCAAACGCCATGGTGCGCGGACGCAATCGTGCTGCGGTCCGCCCGGCGATTCTGTCATGATGGGGCATGGCCACGATTTCCCTTCCATTGTTCCCATTAAGCACGGTGCTGTTCCCGGACGGGGTGCTGCCGCTGCAGGTGTTCGAGGCGCGCTACCTCGACATGGTCAGCCGCTGCCTCACCGACGACACGCCTTTCGGTGTCGTGCTGCTGACCCAGGGACAGGAAGTGCGCGCGCGTGGCGGCCAGCCCGAGCGCTTTGTCGACAGCGGCACCCTTGCCACCGTCTGCGATACGACGGCCACCACGCCCGGCCTGCTGCAGGTGGTCTGCCGCGGCGGCGCGCGCTTCGACGTCAAATCATCTCAGCAAAGACTGAACGGTTTGTGGGTGGCCGAGGTCGAACTGGTCGAGGGCGACCACGCCGTGCGCATTCCCGCCGAGCTGCAAGGGGCCGCCGACGCGCTCGACAGGGTGCTGGCGTCGCTGCAGGATGTGCCTCAGGAACGCTGGCCGGTGCAGCCGCCATTCCGGCTGGACGATTGCGGCTGGGTGGCGAACCGCTGGTGCGAATTGCTACCCTTGCCGAACAACCAGAAGCACAACATGCTCATGCTCGACAACCCGGTGATCCGCCTCGAGCTGCTGCACGATGTGCTGGACGAACATGGCCTGATCACTTCCTAGCCCCTGCCATGAAATTCTCCGACGAACTCCTGATCGCATTCGTCAACGGCGAGTTGGCCGAGCCGGCACGCGCAGCCGTCGAACGCGCGCTGCGCGCCGACCCGGCGATTGCCGCGCGCGTGGCCCAGCACCGGGCCCGCCGCAGCCGGGTCTATGGCGTGGTCGCGGGCGGACGCGAGGGCGGCGCCCACTCCCATGCCCATGGCACGCCGGGCAACGCCAAAGTGGTGCAGCTCGACATGGTACGCGCGGCGCGCCATGGCCCGCTGCCCACGCCGCCACCGCCAAAACCGGCCTGGATGCTGCGCCACTGGAGCGCCGTGGCGCTGGCGCTGGTGGTCGGCGCCGCGGCCGGCGGCGTCGGCTGGCGTACCTGGCAGGGCGAGGCGGAGCTCGCTTCGCTCAGCGGCGCCGATGGCGCACTGGTGGCGCAAGGCCATCTTTCCTCCGCCCTGAGTGGGCAACTGGCCAGTCCCGGACCATCTGGGCGGGTGCGCATCGGCATCAGTTTCCTGGCCAAGGACGGCAAGTATTGCCGCAGCTTTGTGATGGACACGACCGCCGGCCTGGCCTGCCGCGATGGCGGGCAATGGAAGATTCCCGTGCTGGCCCAGGGTGCGGCGGGCGCGGCCTGGATGGACGGCACCGGCCTGCCGCCGGCCGTGCTCGACGCGATCGACATGCGCATCGCCGGCACGCCGCTCAGCGCCGCCGCCGAACGTGCGGCGCATGCGCGGGGCTGGAAGCGGGAAGGGTAATTTTTCCGATTCCGCATTGAAAAAGCTCCGGTTCCGGAGTTATCATCGTCGCGCCTGCATCCATGGCGCCACGCGCAGCCCGGCACGCCATGCGAACCGGGTAGGCCGCACCGTGCCGCCATCACATGCGTGCGGCCGGGTTTGCGCACGATTCCATATACACTGTCGTGGATTTGAGGTAACCTTGAGGGCGATATATTGTGTCTCTACGTCTGCGCTCCGCGATTGCCGGCGCAACGTGCCACCGAGCCGGCCACGGGCCGTGCCCCAGCCGGCGGTCAGCCCGCCCCTCCAGGAGTTGTCAGTGCCGGCCACGCCTGCCGGGCCGGCGCGGTCAGGCCGTCGAATCCACGTAGAGCAAATTGAATTTCAAGGGGCGCGATCGCACTGATCAGTTCCCTTATCCCGGAAAGAATAATGTCTGATACACCGAATACCGAAGTCGCGGTAGTAGAACCGAGCGTGACCTTTGCCGATTTCGGCCTGGCGCCTGAAATCCTGCGCGCGCTGACCGACCAGGGCTACGTCCATCCGACCCCGATCCAGGCCCAGGCGATTCCGATCGTGCTGCAGGGCCGCGACGTCATGGGCGCCGCCCAGACCGGTACCGGCAAGACCGCCGGCTTCTCGCTGCCGATCATCCAGCTGCTGCTGGCCCACGCCAGCAGCAGCATGTCGCCGGCGCGCCACCCGGTGCGCGCGCTGATCCTGACGCCGACGCGCGAGCTCGCCGTGCAGGTGGCCGACAACGTCAAGGCCTATTCGCGCCACACGCCGCTTCGCTCGACCGTCGTGTTCGGCGGCATGGACATGAAGGGCCAGACCGCCATCCTGAAAAGCGGCGTCGAGATCGTCATCGCCACGCCGGGCCGCCTGCTCGACCACATCGAACAGAAGAACGTCAGCCTGTCCCAGGTGCAGATGCTGGTGATGGACGAAGCCGACCGCATGCTCGACATGGGCTTCCTGCCTGACCTGCAGCGCATCATCAACCTGCTGCCGAAGAAGCGCCAGAACCTGATGTTCTCGGCCACCTTCTCGCCTGAAATCAAGAAGCTCGCCAACAGCTTCCTCGACCAGCCGGTGCTGATCGAAACGGCGCGCAGCAATGCCACCGCCGAGAAGGTCACGCAAATCGTCTACAAGGTCGAGGAAGAGCAGAAGCGCGACGTCGTCGAATTCCTGATCCGCGAGCGTCAACTCAAGCAGGTCATCATCTTCTCGAACACCAAGATCGGCGCCTCGCGCCTGTCGCGCCACCTCGAGCAGACCGGCATCAAGGCCTCCGCCATCCACGGCGACAAGACCCAGCAGGAACGCATGGCCGCCCTCGAGGCCTTCAAGCAGGGCGAGGTCGAAGTGCTGGTGGCGACCGACGTCGCCGCGCGCGGCCTGGATATTTCCGACCTGCCGTGCGTGATCAATTACGACCTGCCGTACAACGCCGAGGATTACGTGCACCGCATCGGCCGTACCGGCCGCGCCGGCGCCTCGGGCGACGCGCTGTCGGTGTACACCGAGAAGGACGAGCGCCTGCTGCTCGACATCGAAAAGCTGATCAAGCAGAACATCACGCGCGGCGAGCTGACCGGCTTCGTGGTCCGTCCACGCGGGCGCGATGCCGAGCGCGGCGAACGTCCGCAGCGCGGCGAGCGTCCCGATCGTGGCGGCGAACGCAGCGAGCGCCCACCGCGCCGCGCCGAGTCCGAAGTGCGCACCGAGCGTCCGCCGCGCAGCTACGGCGCCGGCCCGCTGCCGCGCCGCGAGAAGGTCGATCCGTGGTTCCTCAAGCCCTATGAGCCGGCCAGCGCGCCGCGCCCGGACGTCAACGCCAACGTGTCGAACAGCGCGTCGTCCAAGCCGAAGCAGAAGATCGCCGCCTTGCTGGGCGGGCTGCCGAAGCCACAGCCGCAGTAATTACGCCGCCTTCGAAAAAAACCCTGCGCGCCGCTAGGCCCCGCAGGTTTTTTTACGTCCACGAACTGATGCCGCCGACTCCCGGTGCTGCTTTCACCCATTCGACGCCGGCAAAATTGCCCGCACCCGCGCCAGCAATTCTTCCTGGCGATACGGCTTGCTCAGCACGTCGAGCGACTTGCCGCGCGCCGCAGGCAGTTCGTCCATGTAGCCGGTGGTGACGAGGATCGGCGTACCCGGCCGCCGCGCGCGCACCTGGTCGGCCAGTTGCAGGCCGTTCATCCCGCCCGGCATCATCACATCGGTAAACACGAGGTCGATCGGGTCGACCGCGTCGAGCAGGTCGAGCGCCTGTTCGCCGCTCGGCGCCGACATCACCGCGTAGCCCGCCGCCTCGAGCACGGTTTCGGCCAGCTCGCGCACGTCGTCGTTGTCCTCGACCACGAGGATGCGCGCCCGGGCGCCCTCGTCCGCGGCTGGGGCGGCGCCAGGGGCCTGGGCCGCGCCGTCGTGGGCGCCGTCGATCGGGAACAGCATGCGCACCGTCGTCCCCTTGCCGGGCGTGCTGTCGATCTCGAGCCGGCCGCGCGACTGCTGCACGAAGCCGTGCACCATCGCCAGGCCGAGGCCGGTGCCCGGCGCCTTGGTCGTGAAGAAGGGTTCGGTGGCACGCCGGGCCACCTCGGGCGTCATGCCTTCGCCTTCGTCGACCACGCATACCGCCACCTGGCCGGCGCCGGGATCGTTCGCGGCGCCGGCCGTGCCCGGCACCAGCGCGGTGCCGACGCGTACCTGGCCGCCCTGCGGCATGGCGTCGCGGGCGTTGGTCAGGACATTGAGCAGGGCCATCTCGAAATGCGTCGGGTCGAGCTTGCAGCAGGGCAGGCCGGGTTTCAGATCGAGCTGGAGCGCGACCCGGTCGCCCAGGGTGCGCACCAGCAGCTCCGAAAATTCGACCAGCAAGGCATTCAGGTTGATGCGCTTCGGCTCCAGCCGCTGCTTGCGGGCAAAGGTCAGCAGTTGCTGGGTGAGCTGGCCGGCCTTCATGGCGGCGCGCTGGGCGCGTCGGATCGGCTCGGCCGCGCGGGCGGTGGGGCCGAGCCCGAGCAGGGCCAATTCCAGGTTGCCGTTGATAACTTGCAGCAGATTATTAAAATCGTGCGCCATGCCGGCCGTGAGCTGGCCGATCGCTTCCATCTTCTGCGCCTGCAGCGAGGATTGCTCGCTGGCGCGGCGCTGGGTGATGTCCATCTGCGAGGCAAAGAAATACAGCAGTTGTCCGTCCTGGTCGAAGATCGGGCCGATGTAGAGTGCATTCCAGAACGGGGTGCCGTCAGCCTTGTAGTTCAGGATGTCGAGGGCAATCGCGCGCCGTTCGGCCAGGGCGCTGCGGATCTCGTCGATGGTGCCGGGGTTGGTCTGCGGCCCCTGCAGCAGGCGGCAATTGCGCCCGATCACGTCTTTTTCTTCGTACAGGGTCAGGTCGAGGAAGGCGCGGTTGACGAACACGATCGGATCGTCGGGCTGGCGCGGGTCGGTCACCAGCATCGGCATGCGCGTCATCTCGAC
>JANNNC010000144.1:0-2438 GCA_031398335.1 Massilia sp. | reverse complement strand
GACGGCCTGATGCGCGAATCGGAAGAAGTGCGCAAGCAGGTGTTCACGATGCTGGTGGACGAACTCGACGCGCGCGGATTGCGTTTCGTGCTGGTCGAGGGCGACCTGCCGCACAGGCTGCGGCAGGTGGAAGCGGCGCTGCGCGTGTCGGCGAAGTTCGATTTCTGAGCCGGACTAAGTAGCCGCCGTAACGTAGGGTGGGCACGGCGTGCCCACCCTACAAAGGCGAGTTTGTCGCTTAACCGACCGGCTTCAGAACCCTCAGCGCCGCCTCCACCTGCCGCAACCTGTGCGGCAGGTCGCCATCGACCAGCACGAAGCGGATGCCCCGCGCGTCCAGTTCGTTCACCAGCATCGTAAACACCTGCTTGCGCACTTCTTCCGATTCGCGCATCAGGCCGTCCGGCACCCAGGGCATGTCGGGCGCCGTCACCAATGTCAGCGCGTAGTCGTGCGTGGCCGCCAGCGCCGCCAGCCCGGCGTCGACGCGGTCCCAGTACACGCGGCTGTAGAGCGCCGTCATCAGCGGCGTCGTGTCGCAAAAGAGGAAGTCGTTCGCATCGATGGCCGCCGCATCTTCGCGCGCGCGCGCTGGGTGCGCGCAATGCCGAACTGGTCGGACTCGAACGGCACGCGGCCGTGCGTGTCGACGAATTCGCGCAGGTATTCGGGTACCCACAGCGTGTCATAACGCCGCGCCAGCGCGACGCACAAGGTCGATTTGCCGGACGATTCCGCGCCCAGCACGGCGATGCGGCGCACCGTCATGGCGCTACCCGCGCAACACGGCTCCAAATGCGCAGGCCGCGCAGCGCCAGCACCACGAACACCGCGTACAGCAGCGCCGTCACATGCAGGTCCTTGAAGATGTACAGGCCCACGTACAGCACGTCGACGATCACCCAGACGTGCCAGTTCTCGACTTTTTTACGCGCCAGCAGCAGCTGGCCGACCAGGCTGCCGGCGGTGAGGAAGCCGTCGATGTGGGGCACGTCGGTGTTGGTGAAGGTGCGCAGGAACCAGGCCAGCAGGAGGAAGCCCGCGCCCCAACCGGCCAGGGCCCACATCCATCCGGCGCGGCCCAGGTGCGTCACGACGAGCTTCGTTTCGGCGCTGCCGCGCAGCCACTGCCACCAGCCCCAGACCGAGGCGGCGATGAACACCAGTTGCAGGCCGCTGTCGCCGTACAGGCGCGCGTCGAAAAAGACGACGGCGTAAGTGGCGGACGACGCGATCGAGAACAGCCAGGCCCAGTGATTCTGGCGGATGTTCAGGAGCACCGTCGTGACCGCCAGGGCAAACGAGATCAGTTCGAGCGGGGTGGTGGCAAAGCCAGGAAGAGCAAGTGATTCGTTCATTCGCGGTATGACGAGAAGGCGGGCGCAGTGCGCGGAGGCGTTGGCATATCGGCGCCGGTTCGAGCGCGACCCACGCAGGTCAGCAGGCGATTATGCGAGAGCGCGCCCGATTGCGCAAGCGCCACTGTCCGGTTCCGGACACCAGCTGCTGCTGCGGTCGTCGCACACGCGTGAATTTCCGTAGGGTGTGTAAGGGCCCCGTTCCCACCCTGCAAACCCGGTCACGCATGCATCATAAAAAAAACCGCGGTCCCGATTGCCCGGGCCGCGGTTTTTTTCGAGCGTATCGCGCTTACTTCTTCGGATACTTGATCGTCATTTCCTTGAGCAGCTTATCCGCCCCGTCGACTTCCTTCATCACCCACAGCATGTAGCGGATGTCGACGTGGATCGCGCGCGTGATGGCGGTATCGAAGTACCAGTCCTTGGTGATCGACTCGTAGGTCGAATCGAAGTTCAGGCCGACCAGTTCGCCGCGCTTGTTCATCACGGCCGAACCGGAGTTGCCGCCGGTCGTGTCCGCGCTCGACAGGAAGTTCACCGGCACCGTCCCCAGCACCGGGTCCTTGAACACGCCGTAACGCTTTTCCAGCACGGCTTTCTTCAGCGCCGGCGGCACCAGGAAGGGATCCTTGTTCGTTTCCTTTTCGAGGATGCCCTCGACGGTGGTGAACGGGCCTTTGACCAGGCCGTCGCGCGGCGAGTACGGCGCGACCGTGCCGTAGGTCACGCGCAGCGTCGAATTGGCGTCCGGGTACACCGGCTTGCCCTGCGACTTGCGGTAGGCGATCACGGCCGACATGTACTGCGGAATCGTGCGGTCGAGGTTGCCGTCGACTTCCTTGCGCCGCTCTTCCAGTTTGCTCGCGACATCGTGCAGGCGCACGGCGAGCGCGATGAACGGGTCTTTCGAGGCGCGGAAGGCGTTCGCGTCCTGGCCGATCCAGGCCAGGCGCTTGGCGGTGTCGGCCAGCTCGGTGCCCGCATAAAAGCCATCGAGCTTGCCGGCGTTCGGAACCAGTGAGTCAAGCCCTTGCGGACGCAGCTTCTGGTCGATCCTCGCGTAGCGGGTCAGCGCCG
>JANNNC010000081.1:0-1919 GCA_031398335.1 Massilia sp. | reverse complement strand
ACACAGGCACCGCGCAAGCTGCGCCGCACCCTGCCCGGCCTCGCCGTCGTGAGGCGGTGGCGTGCGCGTGCCCACCAATCTGCCGCGCGCGCGCGTTGGAGCTATGCTGCGCACTCCGACCACCCCAGGAGTGAAATTCATGACGCGACGCCGGCCACTGCTGATCGGAGGGCTGTCCATGCTGCTCGCTCCGGCCCTTTCTTCGGCGCAGGACAAGACAACCGTGGTGCTCGCCACGGCGACGCCCGGGGGCGGGTTTCCTGTGTACGGCGCGGCATTCGCCGAGACGGTGAACGAGGCCGACGCCACGCTGTCGGTCCAGCCACGCAACACCAGGGGCAGCACCGAAAACATTCCGCTGATCGAGGCCGGACAGGTCGACATCGCGCTGGTCACCGGCGAGCCGCTGTACGAAGCCATCAACGGCATCGGCCGCGCACCGGCCAACCTGAAGATCATCACCGCGATGTATTCCTCGCCCGGCATGTTCGTCACGCGCGCCGACAGCAGCGCGCGCAGCATCGCCGACCTGCTGGGCAAGCCGGTGGCGTTCGGCGCCAAGGGCTCGGGCCTGGTGATCCTGGCGCGCTACGTGCTGGACGGCCTGGGCTACGACATGGACAAGGACTTCCAGGCCGTCTATCTGGAGCGCGCGGCGGACGGCCCGGCGATGGTGCTGGATGGCCGGGTCGCGGCCCTGTGGGGCGGCGGCAGCGGCTGGCCGGGCTTCACCGCGATGGCGACGAGCCCGGCCGGCGCCCGCTTCATCGCACCCGATGCGGCGCAGGTGCAGCGCATCGTCGCCAAACACACGTTGCTCAAGCCGATGACGGTGCCGGCGGGCAGCTATCCGGGCCAGGCGGCCGCGATCCCGTCGGTCGGCTCGTGGGCCTTCGTCATCGCGCGGCCGACGCTGCCGGACGATGTCGCCTACAAGCTGGCCCGTGCCCTGCACAAGGGCGAGGCGGCGATCGGCAAGCGCGTGCCGCAGGCGATCGAGACAACCAGCGCCAACACGGTGGCGGCGGCGCCCAGGGCCCGCTTACCACCCCAACACGGTGCTGCTCGACAACGCGCTGGCGACGATGGGCGCGGGGCTGCCGAGCGCAATGATGTCGTCGATGCTCTACCCCGAGCGAAAGGTCATGGCGATCTGCGGCGATGGCGGCTTCATGATGAACAGTCAGGAGATGGAAACCGCTGTCCGGTTGAAACTCAACATGACCGTGCTGATCCTGCGCGACGACGCCTATGGCATGATCCGCTGGAAGCAGGCGAATATGGGCTTCGTCGATTTCGGCCTGACCTATGGCAACCCCGATTTCGTCAAATATGCCGAAAGCTATGGTGCGCACGGCCACAGGGTGGAGAGCGCCGCGCATTTGAAGGAATTGCTTGCGCATTGCCGCGATACGCCGGGCGTGCACCTGATAGATTGCCCAGTGGATTACACCGAGAACGACCAGATATTGAACAAGGACATCAAGGAGCTGTCGAAGGCGTTGTGAAATTTTCCAGAAAACTAAAAGAGGTCGGCGAGATTGGGTTGGTTGTCTTAGTCATCGCCGCGTCGTTTGGTTTCTTGGCGTGGGTTACAAATACGAATTTTCTAACAATTCTGATTGATATCGGGATAGTGTTTGGAACCGGCTTCGTATTGCCCATTCTCATAGTGCTGACATGGATGATTGCATTAAAAATGTTCTCATCTAATCGATTGGTATCTCAAGGTTTGTCCATTGTTTTGTTTATTGCCTGCTTTGCGGGTGGCCTATGGTGGCTCAACTTCATGAGCGATATGTACAGTGTATTGGGCGATTGCCCTGCCGGGGCTCGATATTGCTGAGGCAGAATGAAACCGTATCGAAAGCGAAATCCCCATGACCAAACTCAATGAAACCTACCCGCTCTACCTCAAC
>JANNNC010000043.1:0-3425 GCA_031398335.1 Massilia sp. | reverse complement strand
CAGCGAGTGCATGGCCTTGGCGTAGGCGACCGCTTCGGCGGCGCTGCGCATTTCCGGCTCGGAGACGATTTCCAGCAGCGGCGTGCCGGCGCGGTTCAGGTCGATGCCGGTCATGCCGGCGTAGTCTTCGTGCAGCGATTTACCGGCATCCTCTTCCAGGTGGGCGCGGGTCAGGTTGACGGTTTTCGTCTCCAGCTTGCCGTCTTTTTCGAAGGCGAAGGTGACCGTGCCGCCCTGGACCACCGGGTCCTCGAACTGGCTGATCTGGTAGCCCTTGGGCAGGTCGGGGTAAAAATAATTCTTGCGCGCGAAGACGGACTGGGGCGCGATCGTTCCGCCCACTGCCAGGCCGAAGCGGATGGCGCGTTCGACGGCGCCCTTGTTCATCACGGGCAGCACGCCCGGCAGCGCCAGGTCCACGGGGCTCGCTTGCGTGTTCGGCTCGGCGCCGAACTGGATCGAGCTGCCGCTGAAGATTTTCGAATTGGTCGTGAGCTGGACGTGGTTCTCAAGACCGATGACGACTTCCCATTGCATGGTGTTCTCTCTTTGTAGTCTCTGTGCGAGCACTGGTTGAACGCGTTGGCGGGAAACCCGCCCACGCTACGTCCTTTGCTTAGACCTCGGCCGGCGCGCGTTGGTGCCAGTCGGTCGCCAGCTGGTACTGGTGGGCGATGCCCAGCAGCTTCGCTTCGCTGAAATAATTGCCGATGATTTGCAGGCCGACCGGGCGTTTGGCGTTCTTGTCGCCGCTGCCGAACCCGCAGGGGATCGACATGCCGGGCAGGCCGGCCAGGCTGGTCGACAGGGTGAAAATGTCGGCCAGGTAGTTGGCGACCGGGTCGTTCGTTTTCGAGCCCGCGTCCCAGGCGACGGTCGGCGCGACCGGGCCCATGATCACGTCGCACTTGTCGGCGAAGGCGGCCTGGAACTCGTTGGCGATCAGGCGGCGGATCTTTTGCGCTTGCACGTAGTAGGCGTCGTAATAGCCATGGCAGAGCACATAGGTGCCGACCATGATGCGGCGCTGGACTTCGCGGCCGAACCCTTCGGCGCGCGTTTTCTTGTACATGTCCGCCAGGTCCTTGTACTCGCTGGCGCGGTGGCCGTAGCGCACGCCGTCGAAGCGCGACAGGTTCGACGAGGCCTCGGCCGGGGCAATGATGTAGTAGGTCGGGATCGAGAGCGCGGTCTTCGGCAGCGAAATGTCGACCAGGGTTGCGCCCAGCTTGACGAACTGCTCGAGGGCGGCGCGCACGGCGGCTTCGACGTCGGCGGCCAGGCCTTCGCCAAAGTATTCCTGGGGCACGCCGATACGCAAGCCGTTCAATGGCGTCGTCAACTCGCGCGTAAAGTCTTCGTGCAGGTTGCCCTGGTCGGGCGTGAGGCTGGTCGAGTCGCGCTCGTCGTGGCCGACCATTTCATTGAGCAGCAGGGCGCAGTCTTCGGCGGTCTGGGCCATCGGGCCGCCCTGGTCGAGCGACGAGGCGAAGGCGATCATGCCGAAGCGCGAGACGCGGCCATAGGTCGGCTTGATGCCGGTGACGCCGCAGAAGGCGGCCGGCTGGCGGATCGAGCCGCCGGTGTCGGTGGCGGTCGCGGCCGGCGCCAGGCGCGCGGCGATCGCGGCGGCCGAGCCTCCGGAAGAGCCGCCCGGCACCGCCAGCGCGTCCCAGGGATTTTTCACCGGACCGAAGGCCGAGTTCTCGTTCGCCGAGCCCATCGCGAATTCGTCGCAATTGAGCTTGCCGAGCGTGACCATGCCGGCTGCATTGAATTTGTCGACGACGGTCGCATCGAAAGGGCTGACGTAATTGGCCAGCATCTTCGAGCCGGCAGTCGTGCGCCAGTCGCGCGTGACGAAGATATCCTTGTGGGCGATCGGCACGCCGGTCAGCGGTCCGGCGCTGCCCTCGGCAAGGCGGACGTCGGCGGCTGCGGCCTGGGCCAGCGACAGGGCAGGGTCGACGTGCAGGAAGGCGTTGTGGCCGCTGGCGGCGATGCGGTCGAGGAAGTGGCGCGTCAGTTCGACGCTCGACACCTGCTTGGCATGCAGCAGCGCGGACAGTTCTTTGATGGTCTTGTTGTGCATTGCTTGAAGTCTCGTGGAGGCAGGGTTACTCGATTACCTTCGGCACCAGGTACAGGCCGTCCTGGGCTTTTGGCGCAGGGGCCTGGTAGTCGTCGCGGCGGTTGTCTTCCGTGACCACGTCTTCGCGCAGGCGCAGCGGCAAGGCCAGGATCGCGGCCAGCGGATGCGACAAGGGCGCAACACCGGTCGTGTCGACCGCCTGCATCTGTTCGGCCAGGGCGAAAATGCCGTTCAACTCGCCCAGCGCGGTCTCGGCATGGGCGTCGTCCATATCGAGCTGGGCCAGGTTGGCGATCCGTTTTACGTCTGAAAGAGTCAGGGACATGGCAAAAAGCGCGGCGCGGGCCGCGTTCAAAATGTGGTTGGGCGAATAACGAAAGTCTGGCGCAGGCTGTTGAACAGCGTGCTACGGTCGATAAAACCTTGCTAATACCGTCGATCTCGCTTCAGGAACTAGGGGGTAAAACCCCCTGTTTTCAGCGGTTAATCGGCAAATTATAAGGTAGAATGGCGGGCTAATGCGTGGTCGGCGCCGAATGAGCGCGGCCACTGCACCGAGAACCTGCTTGAAGCAGGTTGTACAAGACCGCCGGGCGCAGGCAGGGCCAACGCGGCGAGGACTCCCGATCAATAGAATAGTTTAGGCGCGGCTTCGCGCATCAGGACACACATGTTTGGTTCTTTACGCAGTTACTTCTCGAACGACCTGGCCATCGACCTGGGCACCGCCAACACGCTGATCTATGTGCGCGGGCAGGGCATCGTGCTGGACGAGCCATCGGTCGTTGCGATCCGCCAGCAGGGCGGCCCGAACGGCAAGAAGACGATCCAGGCAGTCGGTAAAAAAGCCAAGCAGATGCTGGGCAAGGTACCGGGCAATATCGAGGCGATCCGCCCGATGAAGGATGGCGTCATCGCCGACTTCACCGTTACCGAAGAGATGCTCAAGCAGTTTATCCGCATGGTGCACGACTCCAAATTTTTCCGTCCGTCGCCGCGCATCATCATCTGCGTGCCCTGCGGTTCGACCCAGGTCGAGCGCCGCGCGATCCGCGAATCGGCGCTCGGCGCCGGCGCCTCGCAGGTGTTCCTCATCGAAGAGCCGATGGCCGCGGCGCTCGGCGCCGGCCTGCCGGTGTCGGAAGCCACCGGTTCGATGGTGGTCGACATCGGCGGCGGCACGACCGAGGTCGGCATCATCTCGCTGGGCGGCATGGTGTACAAGGGTTCGGTGCGCGTCGGCGGCGACAAGTTCGACGAAGCCATCGTCAACTACATCCGCCGCAACTACGGCATGCTGATCGGCGAGCAGACCGCCGAAGCGATCAAGAAG
>JANNNC010000034.1:0-23573 GCA_031398335.1 Massilia sp. | reverse complement strand
CAAGGGCGTGATGGGCGACGTCATCGGCAATGTCGTGCACGACATCGGCCCAGCCGGCTGCGCTTACGTCCAGGGCATTTATCACAGCACCTCGGGCTCGATCAAGAACAACGTGGTCTACCGCGTCGGTTCGGCGGCGATCCACCTGTGGCACGATGCGACGAACCTGAAAATCACCAACAACACGGTGAGCTCCTCGGTGTTCGGCATCATCGTCGGCGGCGGCGATTACTACTTCACCTCGGCAGGCGCCAACAATGTCGCCGTCCACAGCAACATCGTGTACGACAACAAATATGGTATTTCGGAGCAGGGCAAGACCGGTTCCGGCAACACCTACCAGAACAACCTGGTGTTCAAGAACACGACCTACGACTGGCAGCTGCGCAACGGGCTGAAGCATACCGGCACCATCAGCTCGGACCCGCTGCTGGCCGGCTACTCGCGCACCGCCGCGCTGCCGAACTTCAAGCCCAGCACCAGCTCGCCTGTGATCGGCCGCGGTGTCGCAAGCTTCGCCCACCCGACCGACATCAACGGCAAGCCACGCAACACCACCACCGGTTTCGACGTCGGCGCTTACCAGCACTGATCGACCCGCAGGCCTCTGCCTGACCAGAACCCGCTGCCGCAAGGCACGCGGGTTTTTTTACGCCAGAGGACAGAGTGCGACGCGGCCCTTCACCAGCACCAGGGCCTTGGGGCGCATCAATTATTAGCAAAATTTGTATGGGTATTGATCTCGCACAAACAGAACTTGCAAATCCGCATTGAACAATGAAGGGCTTGGTGTAGAATCAATTTTCTTATGTTTGCGGGTCAGGGCGGACGTCCCGATAAGGGTCGGCGCATGCCACGTTCCCACCAGCAGATCGAACCCGGTACCTGGCATGTCACGCATTGCGCAAGACGATTCATTCAGTTTCACGTCCTTCGACGGCGCGGCGCCTGCCTGCGCCGTTGTCGTTTCCGGCCATGACTTTGCGCCTTGTGTTGCAGTGACCACTTCAGCATTCACCCCATGGATATCGTAGGAACGAACATGCAACAAGATTCGAAACAGGAGATGGGTAACAACGGTGGCCGCCCGCGCCGGAATATCGCCAAGCGCGTGGTCGAACGCGGGCAGCGCCTGCGTAGCCGGGCAGGGGTGCTGATCGGCATGTCGCTGGGGCTGGTGGCGCTGCTGACTGTCCTGGGATAAAACGCCAGGCCCAGCCGCACGCTCTCAGGACGAAACGTCTTCCTGCTAGGGCAGCGGCATCGCCATCTGCGGGCTGTCGGCGTTCCCGCGGTTTACCTGGGGCGTGACCTTGAACCACTCGAACGCATCGGGCGGCAGTGCCGCGCGGCGCGCCAGTTCGAGCGCTTGTTCGGGGCTGATGCCGGGATCGAGCCAGAGCGCGGCGTCGGCGGCGTCGAGCACGACCGGGCGCCGGTCGTGGATGTCGAGCATGCCTTCGGCGGCGTCGTCGGTGACGATCACGAAACCGGCTTCGGCGCGGTTCTCGGTGAACGTGCCGAAGCTGGCCAGCGCCAGCATGAACAGCGGCGCACGGTCCTTGCGGTGGATGTGCCAGGGCTGCTTCTTGCCCTTTTCGCCGGTCCACTCGTACCAGCCGTCGGCCGGCACGATCGCACGGCCATTCTTCAGCAGCCGGCTCCAATAGCGGTTGCTCAGCTTGTCGAGGCGGGCGTTGATGGAAATCGGAAGCTTGCCCTCAGCCCATTTCGCGCGGTAACTCCAGAACACGTCGTCGATGCGCCGCAGGCCGTCCGCGATATGCATGACGGGGCGATACGTCCCGGGGGGCACGTTAAAGGCGGGGGGCGATTCGCTGTCGTACACTGCATCGGCCCAGCCGAAGACGTTGGCATAGAATCTCGCCGTTTGGCTTTGGTCAAATCGTCCACACATGGGACCATGGTACTGCAAAACCCCGGCCGCACGATTGGCCCGGCGGAGCTGCGCGCCATAGGGCGGGAGGCGGTGTTATCCTGTACAAATGACAAGTTAAGGAGAGAGCGACATGGCGGCAGCCTGGCTGAGAGTACTGAAAGCGGTTCCGTGGGGCGAGGTCATCCAGGCCGCGCCCCAAGTGGCAAACAGCGCGCGCAGGCTGTGGGATACGGTCGGGCGCAAGGGCGCGCCGATGCCGAATACCGAACTGGACGAAGCGGTGGCGCACATGCCGCTGGACGATGGCCTGGCGATGATCGCGGCGCAGGTCGAACAGCAGGACATTGCGCTCTCGCAACTGCATGGCCAGGTGCGCGATGCCTCGAAACTGATCACCGAACTGGCCGACCAGAACGCCCAACTGATCGCCAAACTGGAAGCGACGCGCGAGCGCCTGACCCTGATCGGTTTCGTCGCGGCGGCCTCCGGTGTGCTGGGGCTGATCGCGCTGGCGCTGGTGCTGGCGCGGACCTGATGGCAGCGGCATGAAATTTGTCCTGATCCTGTTCGCCAGCTTCATCTTCATCGCGATGCTGATGAACGCCGGGCGCAAGCGCGGCATGCTCAGCAAGGACGCCGACAAGGCCGTCACCGGCCTGGCCGGCGCGATGCGCTATTTCCTGTACGGCTTGCTGGCGGTGGGCGCGGCGGCCTGCGCGGTCCTGATCTACCAGGGCAGTTGAGCTGCGGCGGCACCGCTCGGGTGCCGCACATGCGCCGCCGCGCAAATCCTTGTCATTCTCAAATGCCTTCCTGGCTTCTGTGTTGTGTCGATGATGCAGCACAGAAATAATCTCGAATCCAGGACGTGCTCACGCGCGTACGCGGCAGCTCCGACAGCGTCGCCGGCGCCAGCGTGGAAATCCGCCAGGGCAACGCCAACCTGCCGTCATCGACGGCATCGCCTTCCAGACGAACCTCCTGGCATTGAACGCGGCGGTGGAAGCGGCCAGGGCCGGCGAGCAGGGCCCGCGGCTTTGCGGTGCGCTGTCGCCGGCGGTGTGGGGCGGCAGCACCGAGCGCAGCGCCAGGCCACGCGCCACCGCCCCTTGCGCGGCGGCGACCGAGCGGTCGAGCGGCAGCATGGCGCCGTTCGGCGGCACCCGGTCGAGCCGGCCTTACAGGCTTGCGTCGATTTGCGGAACGAACACGTACAGCGCGCCGGTGAGCGTGGCGACGAGCAGGAAGGGCGAGGCGATCAGGGCGGCCCAGCAATGCACGCGCAGGTACAGGCTGCGGCGGCGCGCAGTCAGGGCAGCCAGGACGGGCGCATCAGGTTGGCGCGCTGAGCGCGGCAGTCAAGCGTACACATGATCGGGGCCCGGTTCCTGCGGCACGGCGCCTGGGCTGAGTGGTGTTATCGTAACGCGCGCGTCGAATAGCGGGCGCGTGAATGGAGACGGAAAAAAACCCGCGTTGCCCTGACGGCAAGCGGGTTTCTGGACTGCAGGGGGCGCTTACTGCATGCCGCCGCTGCTGACAAAATGCTGGCGCGCATAGGCAAGCAACTCGTTGCTGGACGGATGATCGACCGTCTCCACCGCCTTGATTTTGTCGGCGATGGCCGGCAGCTTGCTGGTCAGGTAGCTGACGAATGCCGTCTTTTCCTCGGCCGGGCCGACGACCAGGATTTGCTGGCTGTCCGTGAGGGCATTTGCGATGTCCTTGTAGAAGAGCGTGTTGTCATCCCCGTTCATGCGGTCGTCGCCATGTTTCTGGTGCGGATGCGGATGGGTCGAATGGGTCGTCAGCGATTCCGATTCCGACGCATCCTTGTCGAAATGGATGACCTGGGCTTTGGTGTGGTCGAGCCAGACGACGGCGTTATTCAATGACATAGTTGCTTTCGTGGGAGTACATGACGACGTGCGCATCGGTGGCCACCGTGCTGGCGGCAACAGGGATACGGGTCGGGACGATGCGGCAGCAATGCGTTTGCCAGCAACGGAAGAAGGATAGGGCTGTGCAACAAGAAGACCCAGTGTAACGGACCGGTCGCCTGCGCTGCGTGCGGTACCACACCGAAGCGGTGCGAGAGAAAGAAAGGAAGGGCGCACCGGTGGGCGGGCGCCGGCGGCTAAAGGGAAAGGACGCTGTGCCGGCGGTGTCCGGCATGGCGCGGTTTTACCACTCGGCGGCTTCTTTTCCCGAAGCGTGGCCGTGTTCCCAGTCGCCGTGCTCGACGCTACCGGCTGGATAAGGGTTATCCGTCCCCGCGTAATAAGCGTCGAAGCCGACATGATAGGGGGTCGCGTTTTTCGGCGCCAGGCGGCGGCCGAGCCAGGCTTTCATGGAAGCCGCGAGCGTTCCCGGAGCAGCGCGGCGCGCGCTGTCCACCTGGCCATCATCGTCATGCGCGGAAATCGTATTCATGTTGCCCCGGAAGGTTTAAAGTTTCCTCAAGATAACATAAATATTGCTAATGGTAAATCTTTGAGCGCTACCTGTTGTATCGAATGGCGGCCGAGCGCGCGCTATTGCGAACAGGCGATGCGGTCGCAGACGTTCAAGGCCGCCGGCACGCCTTCGCGCGCCAGGATGTCGCGCCCGAGGTCGGCGGCCCCGCGCGCAGACAGGTGGCTGCTGTCGTAGTAGCGCGGCGTTCCGTCCGGCGCGCGGCTGGCGCAGTGTCCGCCGCTGCACAGGTAGGCGGAGGGATCGAACATGGTCACGCCGGGCAGGCTCGCCGCCAGCGCCGCGAGTTCGGTATTGATGGCGGCGACGTCGTCGGCCATCGGTTGCGGCGAGTAATCGCATTCGACCAGGGGCATGCGCAGCTGTTTCAGCGAACACAGCCGGTCGTAATCGCGCACGGTCGGGATTTTTGCCAGCAGCACGACGCGGCTGCCGCCGGCCGACAAGGACTGGATTGTTGCACGCAGCTGCGCCAGCATGGCCGGGGACCGCAGCTGGTAGGTCGTCCAGGACGCGCCGAGCATGACCACCGAATGTCCCTGCACGGCCGGCCAGGCGAGGGCGAGCGAGTTCACGCAATCGGTGCGGCGCACCGGATCGACGCCGGCCGACACCGGGTCGAGCATGGGCGGACAGGCCCCGATCTCGAGGTTGCGGAAGCGGTAGCCGGCGCGCTGGGCGAATACTTCCAGCATCGGCACATAGTGGGCCGCGTTGGAGTCGCCGAACACAACTACTTCCGCTTTCGCCGCCCTGGCGCCGCCCAGCACGCAGCGCGGGTCCCGCAAATCCTTGGGCGTGAGGCGCTGGCGCTGGCAGACCCAGTCCTGGCTGTAGGCGGGCGCCACGTCCTTGCGCTGCTCGGCCAGTTGCGCCAGGTAGCCTGCGGGATACGCCGGCACGCCGGCGCGTTCGCCGTAGACCAGGAACACGCAGGCGGCCGCCGTCAGGCCGCCCGGAATGACGAACTGGCGCAGCGTCAGCTTCCAGAACGGCGCGGTCGACATGCGCGCCGGCGTTTCCAGCAGGCGGTGGCTGAGCAGGGCGAGGGCGAAGGTGGCCGCCAGCAAGCCGAGGCAGGCGGCGATGCCGGGCGCGCCGAACAGGTAACGGAAAAATGCGATGAGCGGCCAGTGCCACAGGTAAGCCGCGTACGACAGCACGCCGATGCGCGCCATCAGTTTCATGCCCAGCGCGCGCGCCACGGGCGACTGCGGCGCCGCGCCCCCGGCGCCGATCAGGAGCGCGGTGGACAGCACCGGGACCAGCACGATCGCACCGGGAAAGGGGAAGCTGTGGTCGATGAAGCAGATACTCGATAGCAGGCCGAGGGCGCCGGCCCCCAGCGCCAGGCCCGCGTATGGCCGCGCGCGCGCGGCAAGCGCCCCGTCCAGGCTCAGGATCGCCAGCAAGGCGCCGACCATCAGTTCGAAGGCGCGGGTCGGCAGCAGGTAAAAGCTGAAGGTAGGGTAGATGCTGGTCAGGACGATCGATGCGGCGGCGCTGGCCAGGCAGCCCAGCACCGTCATCCACACCAGCGCGCGCCGCGGCAGGCCCGCCCCGCGCCGCAGGAGCGCCGCCGTGCCGGCAAGCATCAGCGGCCAGACAAAATAGAACTGCTCCTCGACGCCGAGCGACCACAGGTGCAGGAGCGGGAATTCCTCGCTGTTCGGGGCAAAATAGCCGCCGTCGACTTCCTTCCAAAAATACACGTTCGCCATCGACGCCAGCGCCCACATGGCCGATTTGGCCAGCATCGCCGCGTCCTGGGGCAGCATCACGGCATAGCCGGCGGCAAGGGTGCAGGCCACGACCAGCAGCGCCAGCGGCGCGATGCGCTTGATCCTGCGCCGGTAGAACTCCTTGATCGAAAACCGGCCCGCAGCGAGCTCGTCGACGATATTGCGCGTGATGAGATAGCCCGAAATGACGAAGAAGATATCGACGCCCACGAAGCCGCCCGGCAACCACTGGGTATTGAGGTGATACAGGATGACCGACATGACGGCCACTGCACGCAGGCCGTCGATGTGGTGGAGGTAATTGCGTGCGTGAGGAAACGTCATAGGAAGAAAAAACGGCAAAGTACATTGGTGCTCAGGGCTGGCCTGAAGCAACCGGGATGAAAGCGGGCGGCGGAGGTAGCCAGGCCTGCCGCGGAGCGATCCCGGCCCTGCCTGGTCGCAGCGCGGAAGTCGCCCTGACGGTTTCCTGTCCAGTGGAATCGCACTCCGAGTGCGATGCAAGCTTGGGGGGTGCCTTATGGCAATATTAATGCTGTGCGCTGCGTCGCGCAATATAGAGGTGGTGCCCGGAGCCGGAATCGAACCGGCACGCCCTTGCGAGCACGGGATTTTAAGTCCCGGGTGTCTACCAGTTTCACCATCCGGGCAGCGGCAGGATTCTAGCACAGGCATTCCCGCTCAGGTCAAAGTTGCAAGATTGCGCGGGCAAGACGCCTGGCCGCCCTATGGCCGAGCGGGCGAATGGTGTAGCATGCTTCCCGGCGCCGAGAAGCCTCGGATGAGCGCCGTGACAAGAAGTACAAGGACCTGAATTGACCATCACCATTACCATCAACGACCAGCTGCGCGCCTTCGTCGATCCGCTGACCGAAGTCGAACACGCCGCCCTCGAGCGCAGCCTGCTGGCCGAGGGCTGCCGCGACGCCCTCGTGCTGTGGCGCGACAACCTGATCGACGGCCACAACCGCTACGAGATCTGCCGGCGTAACAACATCCCTTTCCGTACCGTCCACAACAACAGCTTCGAGACCATCGAAGACGTGATGCTGTGGATGATCGACAACCACCTGGCGCGGCGCAGCGTGTCGGACTTCCAGCGCGGCCTGCTGGCGCTGAAGAAAAAAGAAATCGTCAGCGCGCGCATGGCCCAGCAGATGGCCGAGGAGCCGCCGGCGCCGAACCCGGACGACATGGACCCGCGCCCGCCGCCGCCATGGAATACGCGCGAGGACGTCGCCAAGGCGGCGCGCGTGTCGAGCAATACCATCAGCCAGATCGAACGCATCCAGAAGGCGGCCACGCCGCAACTGGTCGAAGCGGTACGCTCGGGCACGATCTCGATCAACGCCGCCGCGAACGTCTCCCAGTTGCCGGAATCGGAACAGATCGCGGCCGTGGCCGGTGGCCGCAAGGAACTCCAGCAGGCGGCGCGCCATGTGCGCGAGCAAAAGGCGGCGAACAAGCCGAAGAAGCTGGGCCTCGATGGCGAGCCGATCGACGAAAAAGCCGCCCTCAAAGCCGAAATCGCCGCGCTGAAAGACCGCATGGCGACCTTGCTGACCGAGAACGAAGTCCTCAAGCAAAAGCTCGCCCACGCCTCTTGACCTGAAGTTCGACACCCACACCGGAGAAGCCCGCATGATCCTGTCCCGTTTCGCAGTATCGACCCTGGCCGGCGCGCTTCTGGCCGCCACCGCGTTTCCCGCAGCCGCGCGGCAAGCGGCGTCGTCCGGCGTGGCGGCCACGCCGGCCCGCAGCGCGGCGACTGCGGCGGAACTGGCGCGCTGGCAAAAGCAAGCGGCCCGGGTCACGATCATGCGCGACAAATGGGGCATCCCGCACGTGTTCGGCAAGACGGACGCCGACGCCGTGTTCGGCATGCTGTACGCCCAGGCCGAGGACGATTTCAACCGCGTCGAGCTGAACTTCATCAACGCGATGGGGCGCCTGGCCGAAGTCGAGGGCGAGAAGGAAGTCTGGCGCGACCTGCGCATGAAACTCTATATCCAGCCTGCCGACATGCGGGCCAAGTATGCGGCCAGCCCGGCCTGGCTGAAAACCCTGATGACCGCCTGGGCCGCCGGCCTGAATTTTTACCTGCACACCCATCCTGATGTGAAGCCGAAGCTGCTCACCCGGTTCGAGCCGTGGATGGCGCTGTCCTTCAGCGAGGGCAGCATCGGCGGCGACATCGAAGAAATCGACCTGAAGAAGCTGGAAGCCTTCTACGGCAAGGCGCCGGCGCCCCAGGTCGCCGACAACACCAATCTGCGCGACGCCGAACCGCGCGGCTCGAATGGCTTTGCGATCGCACCGAAATTGTCCGCCTCCGGGCATCCGCTGCTGCTGATCAACCCGCACACCTCGTTCTACTTCCGTCCCGAAATCCACATGGTCAGCGAGGAGGGCTTGAACGCCTATGGCGCCGTGACCTGGGGCCAGTTCTTCATCTACCAGGGTTTCAATGAGAAGACCGGCTGGATGCATACCTCGGGCGGCGGCGACGTGATCGACGAATACCTGGAGACCGTGGTCGAGCGCAAAGGCAAGTTCTTCTACAAATACGACGGCAAGGAACGCGCCCTGCGCACCGTGCCGATCACGCTGCCGTTCAGGAAGCCCGACGGTTCGATGGGCAGCCGCACGGTGACGACGTATTTCAGCCACCATGGCCCGATCGTACGCGCCGACAATGGCAAGTGGGTGGCCGTAAAAATGATGGACGAGCCGGTCAAGGCGCTGACCCAGTCGTATGCGCGCACCAAGGCGAAAAACTATGCAGCCTTCTACAAGGCGATGGAACTGCGTACGAATTCCTCGAACAACACGGTGTATGCCGACGCCGACGGGAATATCGCTTATTTCCACGGTAATTTCATCCCGAAGCGAGACCCGAAATTCGACTGGTCCAAGCCCGTCGACGGCAGCAACCCGGCCACGGAATGGCAGGGCCTGCACGCGGTCAGGGAGACGATCACGCTCTTCAACCCGGCCAGCGGCTATATCTCGAACACGAACAACTGGCCCTTCAGCGCGTCGGGGGCGAACAGCCCGAAGCGCGCCGCCTATCCGGACTACATGTGGTCGCTGCCGGAAAACGCACGCGGCGTGCACGCGGAACGGGTGCTGAAAGACGCCAAGGCGGTCACCATCGACAGCCTGATTGCCGCCGGCTACGACAGTTACCTGACGGCCTTCGAGCCGCTGCTGCCGCAACTGGCGAAGGACTTCGACGCGCTGGCTGCCGGCGACGCGCGCAAGGCGGCGCTGGCCGAACAGGTGGCAAGCCTACGCGGCTGGGACCTGCGCTTCGCGCTCAATTCGGTGCCGACCGCGCTGGCCGTCTACTGGGGCCAGGAAATGGTCGCGGCGAACGCGCCGCGCGCCAGGGCGGCGAGCGTCCCGACGGTCGACTTCATCACGACGAAGTTGAGCAGCGACGAGCGCCTCGAGGCCTTGCAACGCGCCAGCGATACATTGACGAAGGACTTCGGTACCTGGCAGACCCCCTGGGGCGAGATCAACCGCTTTCAGCGCATCAGCGGCGACATCGAGCAAGAATACGACGACGCCAGGCCGAGCTGGCCGGTGGCTTTCACGTCGGCCAACTGGGGCTCGCTGGCCTCGTTCGGCATGGTGGCCAGGCAGAAGACCAAGCGCATCTACGGCGACCGCGGCAACAGTTTCGTCGCCGTCGTCGAATTCGGCCCGAAGATCAAGGCGAAAAGCATCCTCGCCGGCGGCCAGAGCAGCAATCCGGCCTCGAAACATTTCGCCGACCAGGCCGGGATGTACAGCCGCGGCGAATTCAAGGAAGTGCTGTTCTACAAGGAAGACATCCAGAAACAACTGGAACGCAGCTATCATCCGGGGCAATAAATGACGGGCACGACGAAAACCGAACTGCAAAAGATGCTGGCGGGCGAGCTGTACCACGCCAGCTGCCCGGAAATCCAGGCCGAGCTGGCCGCCTGCGCGGCCTGGATGGCGCGCTTCAACGCCGCGCTCGGCGAGACGGCAAACGTCTGGGCCACGCTGCTGCGCGAGCGCCTGGGCACGGTGGGCGAGGGCGCGCTGCTGCGCCCGCCGTTCTATTGCGACTACGGCACCAACATCCACCTCGGCAAGAATGTCTTCCTGAACTATAACTGCGTGATTCTCGACGTCGTCAGCGTCGCGATCGGCGAGGAAACCCGGATCGGCCCGGCGGTGCAGATCTACACGGCCGATCACCCGCGCGACCCGGATATCCGGCGCAGCGGCCTTGAATCGGGCGTGCCGGTGACCATCGGCAGCAATGTCTGGATCGGCGGCGGCGCCATCATCCTGCCGGGCGTGACGATCGGCGACAACGCGATCGTCGGCGCCGGGAGCGTGGTCACGCGCGACGTGCCGGCGGGCGCGACGGTCGCGGGCAATCCGGCCAGGATGATCAAGGCCACAGCCAAAGGCTGAGCTGGCGCCACCGCTGCCGCGCTTGCTATAATTTCGCGATTCTCCATCAGGGCACGGCAGTGGCAAAACTCTATTTCAGGTATTCGGCGATGAACGCCGGCAAATCCACGGCGCTGCTGCAGGTCGCCCACAACTACGAAGAGCAGGGCCAGCAGGTCAAGCTCTACACCGCGGCGATCGACAACCGATTCGGCGTCGGCCTGATCACCTCGCGCCTGGGCCCGCAGCGCGAAGTCGATACCTTCGACGGCGACACCAACTTCCTGGCCGCAACGCCGGCGGTGGCTTGCGTGCTGGTCGACGAAGCGCAATTCCTCACGACCGAACAGGTCCAGCAACTGCACCAGGTGGCGCAGGTACGCGGCGTGCCCGTCATCTGCTACGGCTTGCGCAGCGATTTCCGCGGCGACCCGTTTCCCGGATCGGCCTATTTGCTGGCGCTGGCCGACGACATCGAGGAAATCAAGAACATCTGCAGCTGCGGCAAGAAGGCGACGATGAACATTCGCGTCGACGAGAACGGGCGCCGTATCCGCGACGGCGAGCAGGTCAGTATCGGCGGCAACGAAAACTACCGCCAGGCCTGCGGACGCTGCTTCTACAGCAAGAGCTGAAGCCGGCGTTTCACATCAATGACGAGTCTGCTGCCCGCGTGCACGGCCGTGCTGCCGGGCGTCCTGTGCGCCCAGGCCGACGTCCTGCTCTACCTGGTGCCGTCGCTTGCGTTCGCCTTCCTGTTCTGGATGCTGTCGAGCGCCCATCCTGCTTTTTTCCTCCTGACCGCGCCCGGCACCCTGTGCCACGAACTGGCGCATTTCAGTGTCGGCCTGCTCACGAATGCCGAGCCGACCGCTATCAGCCTGTTCCCGCGCCGCAAGGGCAAGGTCTGGGAACTCGGTTCGGTCACCTTTTCCAACCTGCGCTGGTACAACGCCGCGCCCGCCGCGCTGGCGCCGCTGCTGATCCTGCTGGTGCCGCTGGCCGTTGCCGCCGGGCGGACCAGCCCCGGCTGGCGCTTCGCGCCGATCGACCTGGCCATTGGCGCGCTGCTCGCGCCGCAGTTCCTGTCGTTCTGGCCGTCGCCAGTCGACTGGCGCCTGGCGGCACGTTCCTGGCCTTGGCTCGTGTTGCTCGCGCTGGGCGGCGCGTTGTACGTGTGGCACGACTTGCTGTTTCAGCTCGTTAACGGATGATCAAGGCGGGATGATCACGGTGCCTTAAGCCAACCTTAATGCTGTCGCTACGCCCCGCACAAGCCGGCTCGACGCGGGCGCGCGTTCCTGTAGAATGGGTTCGTATGCTGTCGATACCACAGGTATCCGGCACCCGCAAGAATTGTCATAGTTCACGTTCGGAGAACGACTAATGAAGAAGCAGATGTTGATTGTCGCCCTGGCCGCTGCCTGCGCCATGTCGACGCATGCGGTCACCGCACAGCCGGAAAAAGTCGCGTCCACCCAGATGAAGCCGATCGCCGCGCAGACGCAAGCCGCGCTGTGGGCCTCGCGCGTGCTGGGCCGCTACCACTACAAGGCGCTGCCGCTCGACGATGCGATGTCGGAAAAAATCTTCGATAACTATTTCGAAACGCTCGACAGCGAAAAGCTGTATTTCGTGCAGGCCGACATCGACCGCTTCGCGCCGATGCGCTCCAGGCTCGACGATGCCATCAACAATGAAGACCTGACGCAGCCGTTCACGATCTACAACCTGTACCAGCAGCGCTTTGCCGACCGCATGAACTATGCGCGCAGCCTGCTCAAGACCAAACTCGACTTCACGGCCGACGAAACGCTGCAGCTCGACCGCGAAAAAGCCCCGTGGGCCAAGACCGAGGACGAAATCCGCGACCTGTGGCGCAAGCGCGTCAAGAACGACTGGCTGCGCCTGAAGCTGGCCGGCAAGGAAGAAAAAGCGATCCGCGACACGCTCGACAAGCGCTACGAGAACTACATCTCGCGCATGAAAAAGCTGAACAACGAAGACGTGTTCCAGATGTTCATGAACGCCTACGCGACCGCCATCGAACCGCACACCAACTACCTCGGCCCGCGCTCGGCCGACAACTTCGACATCGCCATGCGCCTGTCGCTGGAAGGCATCGGCGCCGTGCTGCAGTCGCGTGAAGACTACACCGTGATCCGCGAAATCGTTCCCGGCAGCCCGGCCGACAAGTCCGGCAAGCTGAAGGTGGGCGACCGCATCGTCGGCGTGGCGCAAGGCGCAGGACCGTTCACCGACGTGCTCGGCTGGCGCATCGACGACGTGGTGCAGCTGGTGCGCGGCGAAAAAGGTTCCACCGTGCGCCTGGACGTGATTCCCGGCGACGCCGGCGTCGACGCCAAGCACGTCACCGTCTCGATGGTGCGCAAGAAGATCAGCATGGAAGAGCAGGCGGCCAAGAAGTCGATTATCCAGGTCAAGGAAAACGGCGTGAACCGCCGCATCGGCGTCATTTCGCTGCCGACCTTCTACCAGGACTTCGAGGCGCGCCGCAAGGGCGACAAGGACTTCAAGAGCGCCACGCGCGACGTGGCCCGGATCCTCGGCGAACTCAAGAAAGAGAAGGTCGACAACGTCCTGATCGACCTGCGCAACAACGGCGGCGGTTCGCTGATCGAAGCGGTCGAACTGACGGGCCTGTTCATCGACAAGGGCCCGGTGGTGCAGCAACGCACGGCCGAAGGGCGCGTCGAGGTCGAGAGCGATACCGCGGCCGGTCTCGCCTGGGATGGCCCGATGGGCGTGCTGATCAACCGCGGCTCGGCCTCGGCGTCTGAAATCTTCGCCGCCGCGATCCAGGATTACGGCCGCGGTCTCGTCATCGGCGAACCGAGCTTCGGCAAGGGCACGGTCCAGACCCTGATCGACCTCGACCGATTCTCGCAGACCGAGAAAGTGCGCTACGGCGAACTGAAGATGACGATTGCCCAGTTCTTCCGCATCAACGGCGGTACCACCCAGCTGCGCGGCGTGACGCCCGACATCAAGCTGCCGGTGACCTCCGACATCGAGAACTTCGGCGAATCCTCCTTCGACAATGCGCTGCCCTGGGTGTCGATCAAGCCGGCGAACTATGTTCCAGCCGGCGACCTGAAGGAACTCGTTGCCCCGCTGCAGAAGCGCCACGATGCGCGCATCGCCAAGGACAAGGAATTCCAGGACCTGCGCGAAGACATCGCCGAAGTCATGAAGCTGCGTAAGGAAAACGCCATCTCGCTGAACGAAACCGTGCGCCGCAAGGAGCGCGACACCCAGGATGCGCGCGCCAAGCTGCGTGAAGCGCGCCTGGCGGCAGCCAAGGGCAGCGTGGACGAGCCGGTCGCGGCGCCCGGCGGCAAGGAAGCGCGCAGCAAGGTGCCCGAACCGACCCGTCCCGTGAAAGCCGTGGTGGCGGCGCGCAATACGCCGCTGCGCGACGACGGTTTGCAGGGCGACGAGCGCGCGCTGTCGGCCGAGATCGCCGCCGAGAAGGCCGCCAAGGATGCGAAAGACGTGCTGCTGCAAGAGGCGGCGCACATCCTGGCCGACGAGGCCGGCATGCTGAAAACCGACACCCGCATGGCTTCGCGCACGATGCCGTACATGGCGGCCAGCCGCCCCGACTGATCCTCGGCGTTGCGGGTAAAAGGTGGCATTGCCCTCGGCGGGAATGCCACCTTTTTCATTTCTAGAACCATGTCTTTTTCGGGTACAATCGTTCTGAACGATCGTGCTTTTTCACCCGGCGCGACGATAACGAGGAGACCCAATTGGACCTGAACTATCTCGATGAAGATCTGGCATTTCGCGACGAAGTGCGGACCTTCCTGGCCGAGGCCTTGCCCGCCGACCTGCAGCACAAGGTGCGTCACCACCTGCGCCTGAATAAGGACGACAGCGTCCGCTGGCACAAGATTTTGGCAAGCAAGGGTTGGGTCGCGCCGGGCTGGCCGGTCGAGTTCGGCGGCCCGGGCTGGACCCCGGTCCAGCGCCACATTTTCGACGAAGAATGCGCGCTCGCCGGCACCCCGCAGATCATGCCGTTCGGCGTGAACATGGTGGCGCCGGTCATCATGGCCTTCGGCAGCCCCGAGCAAAAAGCCCATTATTTGCCGCGCATCCTGTCCTGCGAGGATTGGTGGTGCCAGGGCTATTCGGAACCGGGCGCCGGCTCCGATCTCACCTCGCTGAAGACCACCGCGGTAAAAGAGGGCGACCACTACGTCGTCAACGGTCAGAAAACCTGGACCACGCTGGCCCAGTTCGCCGACATGATCTTTTGCCTGGTGCGCACCGACACCGGCGTCAGGAAGCAGGAGGGCATCTCCTTCCTCTTGATCGACATGCACACGCCCGGCATCACGGTGCGCCCGATCATCATGCTCGACGAAGACCATGAAGTGAACGAAGTCTTCTTCGACAACGTGCGCGTGCCGGTGGCGAACCTGGTCGGCCAGGAAAACCGCGGCTGGACCTATGCTAAATACCTGCTCGGCCACGAGCGCACCGGCATCGCCGCCGTCGGCCGCTCGAAACGCGAACTCGCCTTTTTGAAAGCGCTCGCCGCGCGCGAAAGCAAGAACGGCATGCCCTTGATCGAAGACCCGCTGTTCAGTGCGAAACTGGCCGGTCTGGAAATCGAACTGATGGCGCTCGAGATGACGGTGCTGCGCGTGCTCACGCGCGCCGACAAGGGGCCGGGGCCGGAGGCGTCGGTATTGAAAGTGCGCGGCACCGATATCCAGCAAGCCCTGTCCGAGCTGATGGTCGAAGCCGTGGGTCCCATGGCGCTGCCGTTCGACCCCGCCTACCTTGATGGCGAGCTCCAGCACAGCGTGGTCGACGACGACGATGCCGCGCCGCTGCTGTCTTATTACTTCAATTATCGCAAGACCTCCATCTATGGCGGCTCGAACGAAATCCAACGCAATATCATCACCCAGATGATCCTGGGCCTGTAAGGAGCACCGCATGGACTTCAATTTCACTTCCGAGCAGCTCCAGTTCGCCGACGCGCTCAAGCGCTGGATCGGCCGCGACTACAGCTTCGAGACGCGGCGCGGGATCATCCATTCCGACAGCGGAAGCTCCGATGCGGCCTGGGCCACGCTGGCCGAACTCGGCATGACGGCGCTGCCGGTGCCGGAAGAATCCGGCGGCTTCAACGGCAGCGCGATCGACATGTTCGTCGTGATGCAGGAAATCGGCCGCGGCCTGGTCGTCGAGCCCTACTTCGCCACCGTCCTCGGCGCCGAATTCCTGCGTCTGGCGGGCGCGCGCGGCACCGAGCTCGAGCAGGTCGCCGCCGGCCGTTTGACGCTGGCCTGCGCTTTGGGCGAGCGCCAGTCGCGCCACGACATGTTCGATATCGCGACCCGCGCCGAAGCGTCGGCCGACGGCTGGGTACTGAATGGCGAGAAGAAGGTCGTCATGCACGGCGCCCAGGCGGGAATGCTGGTGGTCTCGGCGCGCAGCAGCGGCGCGCAGCGCGGGCAGGAGGGCGTCTCGCTGTTCCTGCTGCCCGCCGATACGGCCGGCATCACCGTCACCGACTACCGCACCCTCGACGGCCAGCGCGCCGCCGACGTGCGCTTCGAAAACGTGCAGGCGCCACGCGCCAGCCTGCTGGGCGGCGAGGGCATGGGCGCCGACATCCTCGACGCCGCGCTCGACTATGGCGCCGGCTTGCTGTGCGCCGAGGCGCTGGGAGCGATGGAAGCCCTCTTTGCGGCGACACTGGACTACCTGAAGACGCGCCAGCAGTTCGGCGCTCCGATCGGCAAGTTCCAGGCCCTGCAGCACCGCATGGCCGACATGTACATTCATCTGGAACAGGCGCGCTCGATGGCGCTGCTGGCGGCGGTCAAATTGTCTTCGACCGATGCCAACCAACGCCGCCGCGCCGTTTCGGCCGCAAAGTACCGCGTCAACCAGGCCGCGCGCTATGTCGGCCAGCAAGCGGTGCAGCTGCATGGCGGCATGGGCGTCACCGACGAACTGCCGGCCGCGCATTACTTCAAGCGCCTGGCGACGATCGAACTGACGCTGGGCGATTCCGACCATCACCTGGCGCGCTTCATCGCCCAGCCGGGCTTTCTCGAGCAGCCCGCCGCATGAACAAGCAGTAGTATTTCGAGGACGTCGCGCCGGGCCAGGACATCGCGCTTGGCCAGCGCACCGTGACCGAAGACGAGATCATCGCCTTAGCGCTGCAGTTCGATCCCCAACCGTTCCACGTCGACCGCGAAGCGGCGTCTGGCGCGAGCGCATCGCCGAGTCGCGCATCCGGATCGACACCGCGCGCCTGCTCACCCTGAAGGCGGCGTGGCTGATGGACACGGTGGGCAACAAGGTCGCCGCAGCCGAGATCGCGATGATCAAGGTGCTGGCGCCGAACGTGGCCCAGCAGGTGCTGGACTGGGCGATCCAGGCGCACGGCGCCGGCGGCGTCTCGGACGACTTCCCGCCCGCCTCCCAGCGGGCCGGCAACCGTACCCTGCGCCTGGCCGACGGCCCGGACGAGGTGCACCGCAACGCCATCGCCAAGGTCGAACTCGCCAGATACCCATGACCTGCTGCTGACGGTCTGCCGCGAAACGGTTCTCCCGCCGGCGCTGCAATCGCCGGCCGGGGCACTCCTCTGCCATGGCTGGGGCGGCGCCTTCGACAGCGTGCTGCCCGCCGTCCCGAGGCGGGGCCAAATTCATGGAAACCTTACCAGGGGTTGCGCCCGACGTGCCGCGCCGCCTGCGCGGCGACCGGGCCCGGCCCGGGCAGGTGCTGCTGAGCCGGTGGCCGACGACAACGCGAGCGCTTTTTTTCGAGCACATCGACAGCGAATGGCATGACATTCGCCGTCCCGCATCCTCTCACCGCCGCGCGAACCGGCTTTGAACCGCCATCATGTTAATACAAGGTTTTATTTTCCTTGCAAGTAGTTGTCGATACCTTATATTGAACTCACAGACGATGGGTCGTCCCATGTATTAACGCAGCACTGGATCGCCTTTTAATCGGCCAATCCGGTGTGTATGCCGAGGCAATGGCGCGCGAAGTTTCGCCATTGTATCCGTCGAGAGAATGAGAACATCCGGCGTGTGGTTTAAACGAGTACAACCGTTATAGGAAAAGTTCCAGCGTTTCATCGTGTGATCCTGAAAGGATTTCTCAAATGAACCAAAATCGCCGCGCCTTACTCAAGGGTACTGCCGCAGCAGGCGTACTTGCATCGACAGGTCTTCGGACCAAAGATGTCGCTGGACAAATCGTTGCTATCCCAGCACCTTATGTTACGCCATTTAAAGATCCGCTTTTCGTCCCAGCTATTAAGAGGCCAGAGCCGATGTATCCCGAATGCGCGAAACTTCGGGTACAAGGAGAATGCGGCCGCGATCCTCATCAGGCCTTTGACCGCTATCCGCCGAGCGCGGATTCCGAGTACATCGTCAACGTGGGAGTTTCCACCCATCGTTTCCACTCCGAGCTTCCGCTCGAATACGTGTGGACCTACGACGGCACAATCCCGGGCCCGACGTTTGTGGAGCGCAGTTTCAGGCCAACCATGGTGCGCTTCATTAACAACCTTCCGGAAGACCACAAAGGGTTCGGCTCTCCGGAAATCAGCACGCATCTGCACGGCGCTCACGTTGGTTCCGAGTCGGACGGCTTCGCTGGCAATTACTACAGCAGAGAAGACAAGGGGCCGACGATCAGCGACACGGGTGCGTTTTACGATCACCACTATCCGAATGTCCCGAGTAAGGGCGACCCGCGGAATATTTGCGGAACACTGTGGTACCACGATCACCGGGAAGAGTTCACCGCGCCAAACGTCTATCGCGGCCTGGCGGGTATGTACCTCGTATTCGACGAGCTTGATTCAGGCAACGAGAACGACCCGAACCCGAAAGCACTGCGTCTTCCTAGCGGCGTTGGCAAGTACGACATCCCGCTCATCGTGCAGGACAAGACCTTCGATGCGGGTGGTAACCTGGTGTTCAACCAGTTGGATCCCGAGGGCTTCCTGGGCAACCTCATGATGGTCAACGGGACGGTCTCGCCTTACCTCAAGGTTGAGGGGCGGAAGTATCGTTTCCGCCTGCTCGACGCCTCCATGGCCAGGTATTTCCAGTTCCATCTGCATAATGAAGCCGGTACCAACCAGGAGTTCACCTTCATTGCAAGCGATGGCAACCTGCTGGAACGGCCATTGAAGATGACGAAACTCTTCATGGGCATGGCGGAACGCTCGGACATCATCATCGACTTCGGCAAGTATCCGCCCGGTACCAAGCTCTACCTCGTCAACACGCTCGAACAGATCGACCCGCGCAAGCCCAGCGGTAGCTTGTTGGCCAAGCCGGTTCGGCTGATGCGTTTTGACATAGGGGAAAAGTCGACTGACTCAGCGCCAATTCCTGCTTTTCTCCGTGCCTTGCCGCCAATGCCGGTCAACATCGTGCGCACCCGTCGATGGGAACTTGGACGGCAAAACGGGCAATGGACCATCAATAACAAGTTCTTCGATCCTGAGCGGGTCGACGCGGTCGTAAAGCACAACCAGGCGGAAATCTGGAGGTTCGGTATTGGTGGTGGCTGGGCGCATCCAATCCACATCCACTTGGACGATTTCCGCATTCTCTCGTATGACGGCAGAAAGCCGCCACCCGAATGGGCTGGCCGCAAGGACGTTATTCCCCTCTTGCCAGGCGTTGAAATGCGGGTGCTGGTCATGTTCACCGATTACGTCGGCAAATACATGATGCACTGCCATCAGACAGCGCATGAGGACAGCGCCATGATGATTCGCTACGACGTTGTGGAAGCCTGAGGCCCGCCATGGACAGCAAACGACATTTCATTCTGACTGCCTTCGGGGCCGCCGCAGCGTCCTATTTGCCGAATGTATGGCTGCAAACCCACCTCGGCAAGGAGGTCAGGTTTTATGACGACCTCGTAAAAGGGAACAAGGTCGTCGTCTTCAACATGATGTACACGGCATGCCGCAACATTTGCCCGCCGAATACAGCAAATTTGATTCAAGTGCAGAACATGCTGGGTAGCCGGATGGGGCGCGATATCTTCTTCTTCTCCATTACCCTGCAGCCCGAAGTGGACAAGCCACGTGACTTGCAAGCCTATGCCAGGCAATATGGCCTTGCGCCCGGCTGGACGCTGCTGACGGGAAACCGGCGGGACGTGGACATTGTGCGAAAAAGCCTGGGTTTCGTCGATGCCGACCCTGCGGTCGATCAACTTCTCGAACGTCACACCGGCATGCTTCGGATTGGCAATGCTGGCATTGACCGCTGGTCGATGTCGCCATCCTTGCTGAGGCCTCAGCAAATCGTGAAGTCGATTACGTCGATGAAAAAGAGGGTGTCATGAAAGACTTCCTTTGCCTTGGTCCGCCAGGAGCGTAGGCTTTCGCTGCGCCTTCGACGCGCTGGCGGAGAAGGCGCAGCGACATTGCCGGCTATGGACGCTACTTGACGGCGTTTCTTTACTCGCCGGGAACGAGTTCGAAATCAAGCTTGCAGTCACCCGCCACGCGCTGTTTCAACAGGCCGCCTGCAGGCGCCAGGCGTGCCGACACGATGCGCGCCCGTCCTTCGCTCTTGGCGCGATATAACTGCAGGTCCGCCAGGTCGATCAGATCCTGCAATACCGGCCCGTCGCCGTCCGGCGCCAGGCTGGCGACGCCGATACTCACGCTGACCAAGCCGGCGACATCGGAGCGGTCATGTTCGATCGCCAGCGCGCGGATCTTGCCGGCAGCGAGCTCCGCCAAGTTCAGTGCGCCGGCCTGGTCGGTGGCGGGCAGCAGCAAGACGAATTCTTCTCCGCCGTAGCGGGCTGCCAGGTCGCCCGGGCGCACCGCCGTTGTGTGCAGCGCCATGCCGATCGAAGCCAGGCAGCGGTCTCCCGCCGGGTGGCCATAGCGGTCGTTATAACGCTTGAAGTAATCGACGTCGATCAACACGATCGAGAGCGCGGTACGCTGGCGCCGGGCCCGCTGCCATTCCTCGGCCGCGCTCAGGTCGAATTGGCGCCGGTTCGCCAGGCCGGTCAAGGTGTCGCTGAACGCGAACTGGCGCAGCAGGTCCGATTGCCGTTTGAAGGCGATATGGACGCGCACCCGGTGGCGCAGCGTGGTTGGATTGATGGGTTTGGCGACGAAGTCGGATGCGCCGGCGCCCCAGCAGGCGTCTTCTTCCAAAGCGCCGCTGGCGCCGGTAACGAAGATCACGGGAATATCACTGGTGGCCGGGTCTGCCTTGAGTCGACGGCAGGTCTGCAGGCCATCCAAGGCCGGGCATGTTTACGTCCAGTAAAATCAGGTCCGGCAAGGCCGTGGCGCATAGCGCCAGCGCTTCCTGGCCCGTGGTGGCCACAAACGTATCCCATTCTCCGCCCAGGATCTGGTGCACCAGCAACACGTTGGCGGGCTGATCGTCGACGATCAGCACCCGTGCAACCTGCGTGGCGTTCCTCCTTGCGATATCCATTTGCTTCACCATGGTGGGTCTGAGCCATGCTAACACGAATGGCGTGGCCGACCCCGCCAGCGACTGCGGAACTATCGTTGCCGGTCGAAGAGGTGCTACCATGGCTCGACATGACCTCTTCGATCGCGACGGCAGATAATGGCAGGAATTGATGCAGCGGTGAATGAAGGGAATGCGGGAACCTGCATCCTGATCGTCGACGATCAGCCGACGAGCATCTCTTTGCTGCGCAGCGCAGTCGCGTCGCTGGCCGAGGTCTATTTCGCCATCGACGGCCCTGTGGCGCTGTCGATGGCGCGCCGGTTGCGCCCGGCCCTGATCCTGCTCGATATCGACTTGCCTGGCATGGATGGCTACGCCGTACTGGCCGGGCTGCGCGCCGATCCGAGGCTCGACGATTGCTTGGTCATCTTCATCACCGCGCACGATCGCGAGGTGTACGAGTTGCCATCCTTGCGCGCCGGCGGTGTGGACTTCCTCCAGAAACCGCTCAACCTGCCGGTCGCCAAGGCGCGCATCGGCAACCTGTACCAGCTGAGCATCGGCAGGCGCGCGCTCGAGCGCGCGCGGCGCGACATGGAAGACATCATGTGGCATTTGCCAGCGTTCGTCGCCCACTGGGATGTCAATATACGCAACGTCTTCAGCAACGACCGCAACGGCAACTGGTTCGGAGTGCCGGCCGCGGACATGGCCGGCCGTTCCCTGGGAGAGGTGTTCGCCCCGGCCGTGGCCGCCGCGATCATCCCGCAATTCGAAGCGGCCTTGCGCGGCGCGGCGACCAGCTTCGAGCTGGCCTTCCAGGCTGCTGACCGGACACAGCTGTACGGCCAGGTGGCGCTGGCATGCCGGCGCGAAAAGGGGGTGCCGATCGGGGTGCTGATGCTGGTTACCGACCTGACCGCGCGGCACCGCGCGGAACGGGCGCTGGCCGACAAACAGGAACTGATCCGTGTGACGCTCAACTCGATCGGCGACGCCGTCATCACGACCGACCTCGACGGCCTGGTGACTTTCGCCAATCCGATCGCGGAAGCGATGACGGGCTGGCTGTGCGAGGACGCGCTGGGCCTGCCAATCGAGCGGGTCATGCCGCTGACCCTCGGCGCGGACGGCCCGCCGGCGCACAACCCGGCCCGGCTGGCGCTCGGCGAGCGCCGCATCGTCGGCATGGCGCTCGACTGCTGCCTGCGCCGGCGCGACGGGCGCAGCTTCGACGTCGAGGACTCCGCGGCCCCGATCCTCGACCATGCGGGCGAGCTGCGCGGCGCAATCATCGTGTTTCACGATGTCAGCGAGGCGCGCGCCATGGCGGTGAAGATGACCTATCTTGCCAATCACGATGCGCTGACCGGCCTGCCGAACCGCATGCTGCTGCGCGACCGTTGCGAGCAAGCCGTACAGAAGGCGCGCTGCACCGGCGGGCGCGTCGCCTTGCTGACGCTCGATCTGGACCACTTCAAGGGCATTAACGCCAGCGTCGGCTATGGCCACGGCGATCAGCTGCTCAAGGAGGTGGCGCGCCGACTCGAGCGTGTCGTGCGCAGCGGCGACACGCTCAGCCGCCAGGGAGGCGACGAGTTCCTCGTCCTGCTGACCGAGGTGGAGAGCACCGACGCGGTCAACGCATTCTGCGCCACTCTCCTCAGGCTCGTTGCCGAACCCTTCGCGGTCGACAGCGCGCGCCATGACATGGCGGCGAGCATCGGCGTCGCCCTGTTCCCGGACGACAGCGGAGACATCGAACAGCTCTACAGCCATGCCGACAGCGCCGTCTTACAGGCCAAGCAGGAAGGACGCTCGCGTTGTTGCTTCTTTGCACAGGAAATCGACGATAGCATCCGTGTGCGTCTCGACATGCAGCGCAACCTGGCGGGCGCGCTCGACAACCGGCAGTTCGAGGTGTATTACCAGCCGAAGATGGACTCGGAGCGCGGACGCATCGTCGGCGCCGAGGCGCTGGTGCGCTGGAACCGGGCCGACGGCAGCGTAACGGGGCCAGCCGAGTTCATCAGCTTAATGGAGGAAACCGGCCAGATCGTTGCGCTCGGCCTGTTCGTGCTCGAGCAGGCCTGCCGCGATGCCTGCAATTGGCGGTCCAGAGGCGAAGCAATCGGTGTCGCGGTCAACGTGTCGGCGCGCCAGTTCCGCGAGCCCGATTTCGTGCAGGCGGTGCGCGAGGTGCTGGAACGCTCCGGCCTGGCGCCAGCGCGCTTGCAACTGGAAATTACCGAAGGCGTCATGTTCGAGGAGTATGAGCGAACACGCGATGCAATGCTCGAACTCAAGCAATTGGGTGTCCTGATCGCCATCGACGATTTCGGAACTGGCTACTCCAGTCTCACTTATCTGAAGCGGTTGCCGGTTGATGTCATCAAGATCGACCAGAGCTTCGTGCGCGACATGCTCAGCGACGACAGCGACAAGGCGATCATCGCGGCCATTGTCCACATGGCCGGCAGCCTGCGCCTGGGGCTTGTCGCCGAAGGAGTCGAGGATGAACGGCAG
>JANNNC010000135.1:0-3032 GCA_031398335.1 Massilia sp. | reverse complement strand
TGCATGTGGATTATTTTGCAACTCCTCAGACTTTCGACTGTTATAGTTTGTGTACCAGGTGAAGCCGCGCTCATCGAATTGCTTGACCAACACAATGCGCGAACTTGGCCGCCCATCGAGGCCCACGGTGGCCACCGACATCGCATTCGGCTCGTTCACTTCGGCCTTCAGCGCCTGCTCGAACCACTGCGTGAACTGCAGCATCGGGTCGTCCATCACCTCGTTTTCGTTCAGGCTGGCCTGGCCGTAATCCTTGCGCAGGTCGGCCACCGCCTCGCCGACGGAGGAGGCACCGGCTGGGGCTTCGCCGATGCCGCGACGCGCCTGCATCGCCTTGCCCAGTTGCGCCATTTGTTGCGGGCTGAACAGGCGCATGGCCATCGGCGCCATCGTGCTTTCTTCTCGGTCCATGTGGGAGGAATAGCGCTGGCTGAAGCGCTGCACCGCGCTGGCCGACAGCACGCTTGACCTGCCTTCGGCAATCGCCACCAGCTGCTCGTGCAAGTCCTGCCACAGCGCATCCATGTCCTTGTGGTCCTGCAGGATCACCGGCGCCAGCGCCTGCAGCGTGGCGGCGTCCTCGCCCTGGGCCACGGCGCGCAGCATCGGGATCAGGTCCTGCTCTTCGTCCTCATGGTGCAGGTGGGCCGCCTTGTCGAAATATTTCAGCACCGCCGCTGCCGCCTGGCGCGCCTGCTCGTCGGCGCCGAATTCGGGCAGGTGGGCCAGCAGCTTGTCGAGGGTGGCGAGCTGCTTGCGGATGCGTCCATGGCAATGCTTGAGGACGGCGATCGGCTGGTCGAAATCGGGGGCGGTCTCGTAGGGGAGTTGGGTCATGGGGCGTTTTGTTAACAGGCGAGAATAATTTGATTGACGAGAAGTTATTTTAGTGCAGATGCGAAACGATCGTCCGTTAAAATGGCGGGATGACGCTTACCGACACCCCCGCTTTCGCAACCACCCTCAACGATGAAGTCGACTTTGCGCGCCGCTTCGGCGGGATCGCGCGCCTCTACGGCGAGCGTGCACTCGAACGCTTCCGTGCGGCGCACGTTTGCGTGATCGGCGTCGGCGGCGTCGGCTCCTGGATCGTCGAGGCGCTGGCCCGCAGCGCGGTCGGCCACCTGACCCTGATCGACCTCGATAACGTGGCCGAATCCAACATCAACCGCCAGCTGCAGGCGCTCACCTCGACTATCGGCATGGCGAAGATCGAGGCCTTGAGGGAGCGCATCGCGCAGATCAACCCATTTTGCAAGGTGACCCTGGTCGAGGATTTCATCGACCCGGACAATATCGAGGCGATGGTGGCCGGCAAGGGGTTCGACTACGTGGTCGATGCCATCGACGGCGTGAAATCCAAGGCGGCCCTGATCGCCTGGTGCAGCGCCAACGCGATGCCCTTGATCGTCATCGGCGGCGCCGGCGGTCAGGTCGACCCGACCAGGATCGAAGTGCGCGACCTGGGCCGTACCGAGCAGGAGCCGCTGCTGAAAAAGGTGCGCAAGCTGCTGCGTTCGCAGTACGGCTTCGCCCGCGGCGAGAAGAACAAATACCACATCGACGCCGTGTTCTCGATGGAGCCGCTGCGCTATCCGGACAGCGGCGACGCCTGCGCGGTGGACCCCAACGGCGTGACCGGCCTGAACTGCGCGGGCTTTGGCTCGAGCATGGTGGTGACGGCAACTTTCGGGATGGTGGCTGCCGGACATTTGCTGCGCAAGCTGGCCGACGCGGCAAACGCCGAGCCGCTTGAGAGCGCGCAACTGGAAACTGTGCAAGCGGAAGAGGCCTTGCTATCATAGGATCAGTTAATGATCTTTTGATTGGAAGAGCCCCTATGATCCGTCGTACCGCATTTGCCGCCCTGATGCTGGTGGCCACCGCAGCCAGCGCCCAGGACACCACCACCCAGGACGCCTCCAAGCCGACTACCCAGCCTGCGCCCGAGCAGCAAACCGTGCCCCAGGCAACCCAGCCGCAGGCAGCGCCACAGGCTGCACCAACCCTGCCGCCGCTGCCGACCCCCCAGGTCGAGATCGTCGACCGCGTCGTCGGCAAGGGCAAGGAAGCGACGCTGGGCAGCAATGTCGTCGTCAACTACACGGGCTGGTTCCACAAGCCGCTGGCGCCGAAGCAGCGCGGCCGCAAGTTCGATTCCTCGCTCGACGCCGGCCGCACGCCGCTCGAATTCCGACTCGGCGCGGGCAGCGTCATCAAGGGCTGGGAGCAGGGCGTGGCGGGCATGAAGGTGGGCGGCAAGCGCACCCTGATCATCCCGAGCGCACTGGCCTACGGCAAGCGAGGCGCCGGCAACGGCGAGATCCCGCCGGACGCGGACCTGATCTTCGACGTGGAATTGCTCAACGTTAAGTAAGTCAATCACATCATGAGATTGTAGCTCCAAGGGAGAATGGCATGCGAATTGCAAACGATGTCACTGAGCTGATCGGCAACACCCCCCTGGTTCGTATCCGCAGGCTGGCGCAGGGCGCCGGCGCGGACATCCTTGGCAAGCTCGAATACCATAATCCCGCCCACAGCGTGAAAGACCGCATCGGCCTGGCCATGATCGAGGCCGCCGAGCAGGCCGGGCTGATCAAGCCCGATACGGTCATCGTCGAGCCCACCAGCGGCAACACCGGCATCGCGCTCGCGATGGTGTGCGCCGCACGCGGCTACCGCTGCAAATTGGTGATGCCCGAAACCATGAGCAGCGAGCGCCGCATGCTGCTGCGCGCCTACGGCGCCGAGCTGGTGCTGACCCCGGGCAGCGAAGGCATGCTCGGTGCGATCCGCCGCGCCGAAGAGCTGGTGGCAGCCGACCCGAATTGTTTCATGCCGCAGCAATTCAACAATCCGGCCAACCCTGACATCCACCGCCGCACTACCGCCGAGGAAATCTGGGTTGATACCGACGGCAAGGTCGACATCCTCGTGGCCGGCGTCGGCACCGGCGGCACCATCACCGGCGTGAGCGAAGTCATCAAGGCGCGCAAGCCGTCCTTCCAGGCCATCGCCGTGGAACCGGA